>WRJK01000075.1 GCA_009782285.1 Clostridiales bacterium | reverse complement strand
CTGTCCAAAAACTCCTCAAGGAAACCGTCCGCTTCCCCAAGGGTCATGAACACAGGCACTGCCTTGACAACGAATGCATTGCTGCCAAACTCATCAATGTCAAAACCCGCTTTCCGAAGCGTGCCAAGCCAGCCTGTGGCGGCGTTTTTTACCGCATGGGATACGTTAACGACGAAAGGCGACATCAACAGCTGCTGCTGCTTTTCCTCGTTGCCGTATTGGTTCATGAGTTTTTCGTAAAAAACCCGCTCGTGAGCCGCATGCTGGTCGATCAGGTAAAAAGATGTTTCGTCTATGGCGGTTATGTATGATGAAAAAATGGATCCCGTTATCGCCAGTCCTGTGATGTCGAATTTCTTCACCTCGTAGGAAGCCCCGTCTTCCTTGAAATACAAGGCTTCTTCGGCCGATTGCAGGTTTTCCTCTTTTCTCAAAGTAGACAATAAATTATTTATGTCAACAGGTTCGGCCAGCGGCTCTGCAACCTTTTCCTGAAATCTGAACAGATTCTCTCTCTTTATCTTTGGCATGGCTTCTTTGGACATCAAGGCTTCCTTGACCGCATCCTCGACGAGGGCAGAAACCTTGCTCTCGTCATCGAAGCGCACCTCCTTTTTGTTCGGGTGAATGTTGGCGTCAAGCATTTCAGGCGGCGCAGTCAGAAAAAGGAAGCAGGCAGGGTGCCTGCCCGAAGGCAGTTTGTCCGAATACGCCTCTGACACGCCCCTTTCCATTGTCCTGCTGGATATGTTCCTGCCGTTCACGAAGAAAACCTGCATTTTCCTGCTGGGCAACGAATGCCCCTTCTGCGAAACAAAGCCGTTAAGCGAAAAACCGCCGGCTTCTTTCGAGGCAGGCACGAGGCTTTTCCCGATTTCGCTGCTGTACACCGTCAGTATGGCACTCAGCGCACTGCCCTTCCCGGTTGTTGAAAACAAAACGCTGGCGTTGTTTATGAGCCTCATCTTGGCGCTGGGGTAGGCAATAGCCATCTTGGAAATGAAATCGATTATCAACGTGCTTTCCGCCGAGTCTGACTTCATGAATTTGCGCCTCGCTGGAGTGTTGAAAAACAGGTCTTCCACTATTATCGTAGTCCCGTCCGGGCAGCCCACGGGACTGTCGCCCACCACCTCGGAAGCTTCGACTTGAACCCGCGCCCCCGCCTTGAAGCCGGCGGCCTTGGTTATGAGCTCGCACTTGGACACTGCCGCGATGCTGGCCAGCGCTTCCCCGCGAAAGCCCAAGGTTTCGATGCGCTCAAGGTCGCTTGCGCTCTGGATTTTGCTGGTTGCATGCCGCTTGAACGCTAGCGCCGCCTCGCCCGGCGCTATGCCGCAGCCGTTGTCCGTCACCCTGATGTACGACTTTCCACCGTTTTTAACTTCCACCACGATAGAATCAGCTCCGGCGTCAATGGCGTTCTCAACCAGCTCCTTCACTATCGAAAGCGGCCTTTCGACGACTTCCCCTGCTGCAATTTTGTCTGCCACGTTCTTGTCAAGCACCCTGATCATTTGCGGCCTCCTTCAGTTCTTCCAGTATTTTGAACGCCTCCGAGGGCGTCAGTTCCATCAGGTCGAGGTTTTTGAGCCGTTCGACAACCGGGTTTGGCGCGAAGGAGAAGAATGAAATCTGCTCTTCCCGCGATTTGCCCTCTGTCTCGTATTTAGACAGGTCGATGTTTTGCGCAGACTTTTCAAGCTCCGAAAGCTTTTCCGCTGCCCTTGCCAGCACAGCCTGCGGTACTCCGGCAAGCTGTGCCACGTGTATGCCATAGCTTCTGCTGGCGCTGCCTTCCACTATCTTGTGCAGGAAGACGACGCTCCCGCCTTCCTCTGAAACGTCCACGTTCAAATTCTTAAAGCCGGGCAGGCAGCCTTCCAAGGTCGTCAGCTCATGGTAATGGGTGGCGAACAGCGCCCTGACGCGGTTTTTCTTTCCGCACAGGTGCTCCGCCACGGACCACGCTATCGAAAGCCCGTCGTAAGTGCTGGTCCCCCTGCCGATCTCGTCGAGTATGATGAGGCTTTTTTCCGTAGAGGCGTTCAGAATGTACGCCAGCTCGCTCATTTCCACGTAAAACGTGCTCTGCCCCAGTGAGAGGTTGTCCGAAGCGCCGATTCTGGTGAATATCCTGTCCACTATCCCGATGGACGCGCTTTCGCAGGGCACAAAGCAGCCAGACTGTGCCATCAGCACGATCAGCGCTGTTTGGCGCATGTAAGTGGACTTCCCGGACATATTCGGCCCCGTTATGAGGAGCATGCTTGCGCTACTCCCGTCCAAGTAGGCGTCGTTCGAGACAAACACTCCGTTTTTGATGGTCTGCTCGATTACGGGGTGCCGCCCAGCCCTGATGGCGATTTCCTTCCCGTCGTGGACACTGGGCTTCACGTACCCCAGCTTTGCCCCAGCCTCGGCAAAAGCACCGAGGACGTCGATGGATGCCAGCGCCGCTGCCGTCTTCTGTATTTCCGGCACGAAGCCTTCGACGCATTTCCTGATTTCTGCAAACAGCTCGTACTCTTTCTGGTTGATCTTCGCCTCCGCGTTCAAGACTAGGCTTTCCATCTCCTTCAGCTCCGGGGTTATGAACCGCTCGCAATTGGCGAGGGTCTGTTTCCGTATGTAGTTTTCAGGGATCATGTCAAAATAGGATTTCGTTATTTCAAGGTAGTATCCGAACACTTTGTTGAACCCGACCTTCAGGTTTTTAATGCCGGTGCGTTCCCTTTCTGCCCCCTCAAGGGACGCTATCCACGTTTGCCCGTCCTTGATGGAAAACTTCAGGCCATCCAGTTCTTGGGAATAGCCTTCCTTGATGAGCCCGCCCTCCCTTACCGTGAACGGGGCGTCCTCTGCCACAGCGCTTTCAATCAGTTCATATATTTCGCGGAAGGGGTTCACCTGCCCTTCAAGGTTTTCAAGCAGCGGGCAGCCGCACCGGGCCAAGTCCTCCTTGACAGCCGGCAGCTGGTATATGGAATTCTTCAGCGCCAGCAGGTCTTTGCCGTTTGCGCTCCCGCAGGAAACCCTGCCGGAAAGCCTTTCTAGGTCATGTACGCGTTTCAGGCTTTCGCGGACGTTGTTTCTCAGAATGGTGTCGTCTGTCAAGGTTTCGACGGCGTCAAGGCGCTCGTTGATGCCATCCAAATCGTTCAGCGGTTCCCGGAGCCACTGTTTCATTTTTCTTGAGCCCATTGCGGTGCGCGTCTTGTCCAGCACCCAAAGGAGGGATCCTGAGAGCTTCTTATCAAACAGTGTTTCCGTGAGCTCCAAGTTTTTCATGGTCGACTTGTCCAGCGACATGCGGTGCCCGGTTTCGTAATAGCTGATGGTCGACAAATGAGAAAGGCTCTGCTTCTGGGTTTCGAAAAGGTACGACAAAAGCGCCCCAAGGGCAAGGAGCGCGGCGTCTTTCCCCAAAAGGCAGATGCCTTCCAGCGATTGTGCGCCGAATTGGCGCAGCACAGTGTTTTCTGCGGTTTTGAGGTTGTAGCAGCTCTCGCCGAGGACGCTTATGAGCGCCTCTGGGTAGTCCAGAGGCCTGGCGCCTTCGTTTATGAGCACTTCTCGGGCGTTGGCCCTGTCTAGCTCGCTCGAAACAGTCCATGCCCTGTTCGAAGGCGCCGCCTGCGTGACGCGAAGCTCCCCGGTGGAGACGTCGCAGCAAGCCATGCCGATCCCGCCCGGGGCGTCGTAAACCGAAACCAAGTAGTTGTTCTCCTTTTCGTCAAGCATCGACTGGCTGGTCACTGTACCGGGCGTGACAATCCTTACGACCTCCCTCTTGACGATGCCCTTTGCGGAAGCAGGGTCTTCAACCTGTTCGCAGATGGCTACTTTATGGCCTTTTTCTATTAGCTTCGCAATATAGCTGTCGGCAGAATGAAAGGGGACCCCGCACATAGGCGCCCTTTCGTCCTGGCCATAGTTCCTTCCTGTCAGAGTGAGGCTGAGTTCTATCGACGCCAAGGCGGCGTCGTCAAAAAACATCTCATAGAAATCGCCGAGCCTGAAAAACAGGATGCAGTCCTGGTGTTTTGCCTTTATGTCGAAATACTGCTGCATCATCGGCGACACTGCTTGCAATTGCATGTCTATCTCCCGTTGTAGCGTTCAATTCCAAGGCGTATGAGCTCTGCCGAGCGCCTCAGGTCTTTTTCCTTCAGAACGTACGCGATGCGCATCTCGTTTTTTCCAAGGCCTGGGGTCACGTAGAAGCCTTCGGCAGGCGCATACATGACGGTTTCTCCGTTGTCGTCGAATTCGGTGAGCAGCCATATGAGAAAATCTTCGGCGTCTTCAACAGGCAGTTTAACGGTTATGTAGAACGCACCCGCAGGCTTTTCGCACACAATCCCCGGAATTTTCGCCAGCTCTTCGCAGACCACGTCGCGCCTGTGCTCGTACTCTTTCTTGACTTCGTCAAAATACGACGGATCCAAGTCGTAGAGGGCCGCCGCCCCAACTTGGTCCAAGGTGGGCGATGACAGCCTCCCTTGGCACAATTTCAGGATGTTGCTGTAAAGTTCAGCATTCCTTGTAACTATGCAGCCGACTCTTGCGCCGCAGGCGCTGAACCTCTTCGACACGCTGTCGATTATAATAACGTGCTGGCCGGCGTCCTCGAATTCCCCCATGCTTGCCATCTCCCTGCCGTCGTACACGAACTCCCTGTAAACCTCGTCAGCGATGATGAAGAACCCGTGCTCTGCTGCAAGGTCGCAAATCATCCGCATTTCAGCCTTCGTCAGTACGTTCCCCGTAGGGTTCCCCGGGCTGGTGACGATCATCGCCTTGGTCCTTGGGGTGATTGCCTTGGCAATCAATTCTTTCTTCGCATAATGGTATCCGTCCTCCGCAACGGTCGTGATTGGCACCATTTTCCCGTCGGCTGCGGTGATGAACGTCGCGTAGTTGGAATAAATCGGCTCGACTACTATCACTTCGTCTCCCGGATCCAGTATCGCCGTGAGCGTGAACATAATAGCCTCGCTGCCTCCGTTGGTGATCAGTATCTGGTCGTCCTTATAGTCCATCCCATACCTAGCGTAGTACTTTTTAATGGCGTCGATCATAACAGGAATGCCCTGCGACGGCGCATAGTCCAGCACCTCTTTGTCGTATTTCTTAATGGCTTCAAAAAAGACTTCCGGCGTCTTGATGTCAGGCTGCCCGATGTTCAGCTGGTACACTTTTTTTCCGTTTTTTTCAGCCTCGTTCGAATAAACGTAAAAGCGCCTGATTGGTGAATGTGGAATTTCCAAGATTTTCTTTGACAAGTTCATAGCCTTTCTCCTTTAATTTTTAGAATATTTAAAACTCATAATGAGAATCATTAACCACAGCATTAATTGCAACCTGATCAACGCCATCCACGCCGGCACGGTTTTTCACGAAAAGCAGCAGGTACTCTATGTTCCCCTTGGCACCGGTTACAGGAGAGTATGTGAGCCCATGCGCGAAAAGGCCGCTCTCTGCCCCGTAGGCGATCACGTTTGACACGACTTCTTTATGAACCTCCTTGTCCTTGACTATCCCTTTCTTGCCTACCTGTTTTCGCCCCGCTTCGAATTGCGGCTTTGCAAGGCACACCAAGCGCCCGTCTGCCTTCAGCAATTCTGACGCCACAGGGAACACCAGTTTCAGCGATATGAATGAGACGTCGATGCAGATGAAGTCAAAACGCATATCGACGGCTCCCGGGTCGAGGTGGCGGATGTTCACTTTTTCCATGTTGACCACCCTGTTGTCGTTTCTCAGTTTCCAGTCGAGCTGGCCGTAGCCCACGTCTACTGCGTAGACAGGTGCAGCTCCGTTTTTCAGCAAGCAGTCGGTGAACCCTCCGGTCGACGCCCCGATGTCCATCGCAGAGGCGCCGTTCAAATCCAAGCCAAACTCCTGCAAGGCCTTTTCCAGCTTGAGGCCCCCTCTTGAAACGTACGGGCAGCCGCCTCCCTTTACGGAAAGCTCGGCGCCTGCGCCCACCGGCGTCCCGGGCTTGTCAGCCCTGATTCCGTCCACGTACACAATCCCCGCCATCACTGCGGCTTTTGCCCTCTCCCGCGAGGGCAAAAGCCCCCTGCTCGCCAAGGCGGCGTCAAGCCTCTCCTTCAATAAACCCACATATCCTTTCCGCAACGGAAGCGGCGTCCAATTTGTATTTGCGGTAGAGGCCTTCGGCATCCCCGTGCTCCAAGAACTGCTCTTGCCACCCCAGTTTGAGCAGCCTGATGCCACTGCCTCCGTTTGACCGGATGAATTCCGACACGCAGGCGCCAAAACCGCATGTGACAATGTTGTCTTCAAGTGTAACGATAGCCTTTGCCCTCCCAATGGAAGCCTTAAGCCCCGCTTCGTCAAGAGGCTTCAGAAAACGGGCATTAACAAGCCCGGCGGAATAACCCCGCCTGTTGATTGCAGGAATCGCCTGCGCAGCAGTTTTCACCATGCTTCCGATAGCCCATATTTCCACATCCGACCCTGTCTGCAACAGCTCGCTCTTTGCCGTTTCTATAGCGAAGCCGCCGTTGCCGCTGCCAAAGGCAGCGCCAAAGCCGCCTGCCTCGCCCTTCGGGTAGCGGATGGCACAGGGCCTCCCAAGGCTGCATGCGTAATCCAGCATTTTTTCAAGCTCAAGCCCGTCTTTGGGTGCCATCACCACTAGGCCCGGCATGTGCGACAAGTACGAAAGGTCGTATATCCCGTGGTGGGTCTCCCCGTCGTTGCCCACGTTGCCCGCCCTGTCCATCGCAAAGACCACGGGCATTTTCTGCATGCACACGTCGCTCATGATTTGATCGTAAGCCCTTTGCAAAAAAGTCGAGTAGACAGCTACTACAGGCTTGAACCCCTGCGAAGCAAGCCCTGCGGCGAAAGTGACGGCATGCTCCTCCGCTATCCCAACGTCAAAGATCCTCTCAGGGAACGCTTCTTTGAATTTTGAAAGCCCGGTGCCCTCCGTCATTGCGGCGCTAATGGCTATGATCCTTTGGTCTTCCCTAGCGAGCTTCACCATTTTCTCCCCAAAAACTTCTGAAAACGTAGGTGCCATCACAGTCAGCGGCGCTCCAGTCGTCACGTCGAATGGCCCCGTCTGGTGGAACCTGCCAGGGTTGTTCTCGGCATTCCGGTAGCCTCTCCCCTTTTGCGTGACGACGTGAATGACAACCGATTCCTCCACGTCTTTCGCAAGGGACAGTATCTCCGTCAGATCGCCAATGCTGTGGCCATCCACAGGCCCGAAATACTTGAACCCCAGCTCCTCGAAAAACGCACCGTCAACGATAGCGTACTTCAGGGAATCCTTTATGTAGCCTATCCCGGAATATATGCCCTTCCCCACCAAAGGAAGGCTCGCCAAGCTGTTCTTCACTTGCTTTTTGAGGCCCAAGTAGGTCCGGGACATGCGGAGCCTGCTCAAATGCTGCGCAAGCCCGCCCGTGCTTGCAGAAATCGACATCTCGTTGTCGTTCAGCACTATTATCACCTTGGACTTCGACGCCCCTAGGTTGTTCAGCCCTTCGTAAGCCAGCCCGCCGGTCATGGCGCCGTCGCCGATGACCGCCACGACGTGGAAGTTTTCCCCTTTTAGGTCACGGGCTGCAGCTATTCCTGCCGCTACGGAAATCGAGGTGCTGCTGTGCCCCGTGTTGAAGCAGTCGTAGATGCTTTCATCCCGCCTCGGGAAACCGGATATGCCACCGAGCTGCCGGAGCATGCCAAAACGCTGAGCCCTTCCGGTTAGCAGCTTGTGCACGTAGCACTGGTGCCCCACGTCCCAGATCAGCTTGTCGCTTGGGCTGTCAAAGGTTTTGTGCAGCGCCACCGTCAGTTCGACCACCCCAAGGTTCGAGGCCAAGTGGCCCCCCGTCTTCGATATGCTGTCAAGCAGGAATTCCCTTATCTCGTAGGTGAGCAAATCCAGTTCTTTAGGGGACATGTTGTGGATGTCCTCGGGGAAAAGGGTTCTTGTCATCAGCTTGCCCTCGTCGCAAGCTCAGTAGCGACGCTGGTGAAGAACTCTGCATTGTCGTAATAAGGCGACAAAACCTTTAATGCGGTGGACGTCAGTTCGCTGACGCGCTTCCTTGATTCGTCCAGCCCGTACAATCCCGGATAGGTGGATTTGTTTCTTTCGCAATCGGCTCCGGGTTTTTTGCCCATTTCGTTTTCATCCCCGCAGACGTCCAGTATGTCGTCGGCAATCTGGAACGCCAAGCCAAGGTTTTCTGCGTAATCGGTCAAGTTCATGAGCATGTCGCCGCCCGCGCCGCCTATGTGCGCCCCCGCTTTGACTGCTGCGGTTATCAGCGCCCCCGTCTTGTTGCAGTGTATGTAGTCGAGCATTTCCCTCGAACACTGTTTCCCTTCGGCTTCCACGTCAGCAATCTGCCCTGCTATCATTCCTCTGCATCCGCTGCCTTTAGCGATTTCGTACAGTGCGCGGACTCTTTTTTTCAAATTGGCCATATCGTCGAAATAAAGGAGCAAATCCTTGCTCATGGCCTCAAAAGCCGACGACAGCAGCCCGTCGCCCGCAAGGATTGCTATGGCGTCGCCAAAAACTATGTGGTTTGTCGGCATCCCCCTTCTCAGCACGTCGTTGTCCATCGCGGGCAAGTCGTCGTGTATCAAAGAATACGTATGGATGTATTCGATGGCGCAGGCATATGGGAGCGCCCCCCTTATGTCGCCTCCGCAGAATTCGCACGCCCCTAGGAGAAGTGCTGGCCGGAGCCTCTTACCACCGGCAGACAAGCTGTATTTCATCGCTTCGTACACTACAATGCTTTTATGGTCGATCTCAGGCAGAAAATCAAGCAAGTGCTCCTCAATGAATTTCTTGTACAATAAATATTCAGTGTTTCTCATTTTGCCTCACCTCGAATACATGCTGATTTTTTGTCTGGCATCATTCAGTATCTCGCTGCATTTATTGTAGTAGCCTATGCCTTTTTCAAAATTCTTCATTGCTTCGTCCAATGTTATGTCTGGCTTGATCAGGTCAGCGGCAGATTTTTCCAGCCCTGCCAAGGCTTCTTCGAAAGTAGGTTTGCTATCTGGCATTTTTTACCCCCCTTACTTTATTAACACTGCATTCTGCACTTCCGTCGGAAAATACGACCGTGAGAAGGTCGCCCGGGCCGAATGCGGATGCGGTGCCCCTGAGAATGCCCCCATTATCTAAAATGGCGCCGTACCCCAGCGACATGATGTTCGCCGGGTTGAGAGAATCCAGCCTTACCTTTAGCGCGTTTGCCGCCGCCATGCATAGATCGATTTTGTTTTCAAAATTCTTGGTGAATGCGCCGATGTTGTACACTTCGAGCAGCCTCGCCCTGCTCTCAAGGCACCTTTCGGCTGCGTCGTCCAAGTTCTTTTTCAGCGAATTCACGTAAAGCTTCAGTTCAGCGGTGTCCGGCACAGCAAGCTGTGCCGCAGCAGTGGGCGTTTCGGCCCGGACGTCTGCTGCAAAATCCGATATCGTCACGTCAATTTCATGCCCCACCGCCGATATAACAGGTATTTCGGACTCGTATATGCTCCGTGCCACGATTTCTTCATTGAACGCCCAAAGCTCCTCGATCGAACCGCCACCCCTGCCGGTTATTATGATGTCCGTATCGGGGAACTCCTTGTTGATTTCGTTGATTGCGAAGGATATGTCCTGAGCCGCACCCTTCCCCTGCACCAAAACAGGGAACACCAGAACGTCCACCATGTCGTTCCTGGATGTGATGATCTTCAGCATGTCCTCGACCGCCGCCCCGCTGCCTGACGTCACAATCGCTATCTTGCGGGGAAACTTTGGTAGCGGTTTCTTGCGCCTTGCGTCGAAAACGCCCTCGGCGAAGAGCTTTGCCTTCAGCTTTTCAAAGGCAATGGAAAGGTCCCCCTGCCCTGTAACTTCGATGTCCCTTACGTTGAGCGAATAGGTCCCGCCTTTTTCGTACACGTATATGTAACCCGACGCAGTAACCTCCATGCCGCCTTCCAGCTCGTACCGCAGGCTGCGCACCTTGTCTGCCGGAAGGAAACAATTGATTTTGCCACCCTCGTCTTTCATGGTGAAATAAACGTGCCCCGACTCGTGGTACTTGATGTTCGAGGCTTCGCCAATAACCGACACGTTGCCAAGCAGCGGGTCGGTCTGGACCACCCTCTTGATGTACGCATTTAGCTGAGTCACGCTTACGGGCTTCATTGCCATAGCTGCCTCCCTCCCAGAACCGCAATGCCTACGGCGTTGTCGGAAGACAGGGCCTGATCCCCGAAATCCACGTTGACTTCCGTGCTGTCGAAACAAGCGTGCAGTGCCCCGAACAAGTACTTGCTCGACGAAACGCCGCCGGTGAAAAGCACGTCGCTTATTCCTGTTTCAGCTACAGCCCTTTCAGTCAATTTGACCAAAGCCCCGGCAATTTTGTCGATGATTTCTTTAATCAGCATGTCCTTTTCGCTTTCCGAAACCCCACTGCCGACAACCCTGGCTGCTTGGGCTTCCATCCCCGACAAGTTGACGAAAAGCCCGTCAACCGGAATGTCTTTGAGGAAGCTGCTCTGCCTGCCTGCCTTCAGCGATATTTCGTCGAACTGGCCGCCGCAGGGGAAAGGCATGCCGAGGAGCACCCCAGTCCTGTCGATTGCCTGCCCGAAGGATATGTCCTTGGTGCCGCCAATTATTTCGATCGTGCTCCCGTCCACTGAAAGCAGCTCGCTTGTGCCACCTGACAAATGGTAGCAGAGGAATTTTTCTTTTCCCTTAAAGCTGCTGCAGTTCTTGACAGCTTCTATGTGCCCTTCCTGGTGCGAAAACTTGTAAACGGGTATACCCAAAGCATGGGAAAACACCATAGCAATGTTTTCGCCCGCCTTGAACACCGGCATGTACGAAGAAGCCACAGGCCTCGGACGGGTGGAAACCGACACGGCAGCAAACCTGCCGCCATTTCCTGCCACCGCTTCCCCGATCAGCTGCGGGAGCGCTTCAAGATGCTGAAAAAGGGCGTGAGACTGCCGGAGCCCTCTTTCGCCCTCTTTGACTGCAAGCGGCCTCCTCAAATCCTGCACTGTTTCGCCATCGCTGTTGACCACCGCTACAGATGTTTTGTAATTGCTCGTGTCTATCCCTAGCACCAAATCCTTAGTTTGCATCTTTTATTTTTGCAATTTTGCCGAGAACGCCGTTAACGAACTTCCCCGAATCCTCCGTTCCGTATTTTTTTGCTATTTCGACAGCCTCGTTTATGGCGACCGCATCTGGAATGTCCTCCATGTCCGTCATTTCCAGCACCGCAACCCTGAGCACGGCAAGGTCTACTTTGCACATGCGTTCGAGTTTCCAATTCTTGCTGCATTTTCTGATCAGCTCGTCAGCCGCAGGCAAATTGCCCGCAATGCAGGCATGCATCTTTTCGAGGTACCCTGCCTGCTCCGCATCCTCCACGTTTTCCTCGAAAAACCGGGTTTTGAGGGTTTCGCCGTAATCCTTTTGGACTTCCATTGAAAAAATCATTTTCATCAGAAGCTCCCGTGCTTCAGACCTGTTCATCTGCTGACTCGCCCCCGTCTTTCATGCGGACGCCTTGGACGTGAATGTTCACAGCCTTAACAGGCGCATCCGTCATCTCTTCAATTTCGTTTTTTACGTTTTCCTGTATGTCCCAAGCCACTGCGGGGATTTTAACGCCGTAGTCCACCACGACAAAAATGTCGACAGCAATCCCGTCGTCGTGCTGGGAAACCTTAAGCCCCTTGTATTGCGGGTCTTTCCCGAAAAAGCTCTTTGGAAAACTGTCTGAAAACACAGGGCTGAAATCCGCAACGCCCGGAGTCCTCAGCGTTGCGTTGACGGCGCAGATCGCAATCACCTCGTCCGCTATCTTGACTATGCCGGATTTCTCGTCGTAGTCGCTGCTCATCATCTCTCACCTGCCTTTCAAACATTATATCAGAACCGGCAGAGATTTAACAGCCCTAAAAATAATATGACCAACTTAATCATGTAGGCGGGCTTTGACGGCCGCTCCGGCTTAAACAAAATATTATAGATTTTCAAAGACAAATCTGTTATAATTTTTATTAATAAAGACCATAATTCAATTATCATATAGAAGATTGGATGCAAACCATGTATAAAAATGAAGAAATTATGCAATTTGTGAATCTCGTCGCCGAAGTAGTCGCTCCAGATAGGATTATCTTATTCGGTTCATATGCCTATGGAACTCCAAACGAGAAAAGCGACCTTGATTTGCTTGTCATAAAAAACGGCAAAGACTTTTCTGTTGACGATGAAGCAAAGCTATCAACGGCTGTCTACCTAAAAAGAAAGCAACGCAATATCCGTACCCGTTATGATGTGTTTATCCAAACAGATCGTCAAGTCCGAATGTCTGCTGAAAACGGCGGGGCTTTTGTAGATGCAATGCAGAAAGGAAAAGTTGTTTATGAGCGAACAAACCAAGAAACAGGTTTCTATAATATTTGACGAACGACCCGAACAATAGGGTTTGCGTGGTGATCCGTATCTATGGGAAGATTTGAAAGACTATTTCAGCAGTAAAAATTTCCCCTCTGCTTCTATGTCGTTTAGATTTCAACAATTCCAAATTTGGTGAACACAATGAAATTTGAAATCGACGCCCGTTTTCCATTAGGGCGGTTTTGAACAGTTTTGTTGGCTTTTTTTCCTCAAATTTTCAAATAATGGCGAATTGGTGTTGAATTTTCGAGCCAAACATGATATTATCAATTCAGTTTTACGCTCACCGCAACAAGCTGCATGGAAAGGATGAGAGAAAATGAACCTAAAGAAATTGATACTTACGGAAAACGCCTGCTACAAAACGGGCAGAACTATCACGCCGAAGGGCATAATGGTTCACTCGACCGGTGCGAACAACCCAAGCTTGAAACGCTACGTAGGACCCGACGACGGGTTGCTTGGCAAAAACCAAAACAACAACCATTGGAATCAGGACAGGCCGGACGGGCGGCAGGTTTGCGTACACGGCTTCATAGGCAAGCTGGCCGACGGTTCTGTCGCCACATATCAGACGCTTCCGTGGAACCGCCGCGGATGGCACTGCGGCAGCGGTCCAAATGGCAGCGGCAACGACACGCATATTTCCTTTGAGATATGCGAGGACGGACTGGCCGACGCCGCTTATTTCAACGCTGTTTACAATGAAGCGGCAGAACTTTGCGCTTACCTTTGCAAGGAATACAAACTTGACCCGGCCGCATCCGGCGTCCTCATCGGGCATTTCGAGGGGTTCTCTCGGGGCATCGCCTCAAATCACGGCGACCCGAACAACTGGTTTCCGAGGCACGGGAAGTCTATGAATACGTTCAGGGCGGATGTAATAAAGCTGCTCACAGTTAACGAAGAGCCAAAGCTTGAAGCATCGGCTGCCACCCCGGCCACAAAAACACCGGCTGCCCCCACCAATGAAGAGGTCATCTGGAATTTCTTTGCCGGAAAAGGACTGAACGCATACGCCATAGCAGGCATAATGGGCAACCTCTATGCCGAAAGCGGGTTGAAGCCAAACAATTTGCAAAACAGCTTCGAGAAGTCGCTCGGTTACAGCGACGATTCCTACACTGCAGCGGTCGACAGCGGCGCATACGCGAACTTCGTAAAGGACAGCGCAGGCTACGGCTTGGCGCAGTGGACGTACTACACACGCAAGCAGGCCCTGCTTGATTTCTCGAAAGCGGCAGGCGCGTCCATAGGCGACTTGGCTATGCAGCTTGGTTACCTGTGGGCCGAATTGCAGAACTATTCTGCGGTGATGAGCGTCCTAAATTCCGCTGCGTCAGTTAAACAGTCCTCAGACGCCGTGCTGACTGGTTTTGAAAAACCAGCCGACCAGAGCGATGCGGTGAAGGTAAAGCGGGCGAATTTCGGCCAAGGCTACTACGACAAGTTTGCAGCCAAGGCTGGCAGCACTCCGGTGCCGTCAGTGCCGGCAAGTGCAGTCAAGGATGGCAGCACTCCGGCGCCATCAGCGCCGGCAAGCGCAGTCAAAGATGGTGATACTGTAAAGTTGGCTGACATTGTTATGTACTACGACGGGAAACCAATCCCAGCATGGATCAAGTCGCAAAACTGGATTGTAAAATCCGTTAAAGGTGACCGCGCCGTTATCGACAAGAACGTGTCCGGCTCGAATTCCATCAACAGTCCGGTTAACACAAAGTACCTGACTGTAGCCGGTGGTTCGGCTGCTGCTGCTCAGGTACCGCCACCAACATTCCAGCCCTATACCGTGAAAGTGGTTGCCGACTCCCTCAACATCCGAAAAGGCGCTGGCACGAACAACAGCGTTGTGGGTGCAATTAGTGACAAAGGGGTGTATACCATAGTCGAGGAATCAAGCGGTGCTGGCGCGTCCAAGTGGGGCAAGCTCAAATCCGGCGCAGGCTGGATCAGCCTTGACTTTGTGCAGAAGCGTTAACAAGAATCTCTCTTGTTGACAAAAGCAATATAATCTTATACAATTTATACAAGCTTTCAACATGGTTATTGAGTAAGTAAGTAAAGGAGAACGTTATGGTTAGTTGTATTGATAGGGATAGAATGGAAATGGGACTTGCAAATCGTTGTAAAGATGCTCTTAACGACAATTTGGCGTTGATCGGAATGCACATTCCAGATGAGTATAAAATTAAAAATCCAACTGAAGCTGGATTAATAGTTCGAGAGGCTTTGGATGCAGTGTATGAATCATTCTATAATAACGGAGTAGTTCAAATCAACGACAGATATGATGGAAAATTGATACATGACCCAGGCTTTGCTATTAATAAAATCGATTTTGCTTCAATAAAGGCTACGATTAACAGACGAGTTGAGATTATACTTATGAATGCTCATATCAGTGCACGTCAGAAAGAATACGCAGAGATGCAAAAAGATAAATTTATTCGTCGTTACGGAGAAAAAACTGGTACTGTTATATCTAATAGCCGTCATGGGAAATAAGCTGCGTTCGATCAAACTAACAATATTATAACAGGCATCTAGATGCCTTGTATTTCCGGCTTTCTTCAATCGAATCAAATATCAGTTCTCTTTTATCGCTTGCTTATCGCTTGCGTAATCAATTGGGAGCGTCAGTTTTGTGCGGGAGCAATCCATTGTCTCTTCATATTGCGGTTCACTCAAGTTTTCCATGCGCCAAACGTGGAAAATATT
>WRJK01000074.1 GCA_009782285.1 Clostridiales bacterium | reverse complement strand
TCCGGTTGAGCTGAACCTTTGCCACTTTATGGCGGCAATGCACCCGTTCCACACTCTGACGTTAGTGCCTTTTTCCCAAGACGTGGAAGAAAAAACTGACGGCAGGGTAAAAATCTTCGTGTATGCGTCAAATGAATTAGCTGCGGCAGACAAAAACTACGACGCAACTGTGTCCGGCATCATCGACATCGGGCTGACTCTCCCCGCCTACACTCCGGGGCAGTTCCCATTGGCTGGCATTCTGGAATTCCCGTTTTTGTTTTCTTCACCCCTTCAATCCAACTTGACGGCATGGGAGCTTATCAACACAAACCCCGTAATAAAGAATACGGAGTACAAGGATGTTGAACTGCTCTGGCTTGGAACGACCGATTTGGGGCATTTTCTGCTGAAAAAACCGATCTCTGGAATCTCAGACCTGAACGGGCTGAAGATGAGGTCCCCGAGCACCATAGGCAACGACGTGCTGACAGCCTTGGGCGCGATCCCGGTCACGCTGCCGGTGTCTGACACATATGACGCCATCGAAAGGTCTATTGTGGACGGAACCTTGCTTCCCATATCCACCTTGAATTCTTTCAACCTTGGCGACGTGGTGTCTGAAGTCCTTGAAATGAACATGTATGCGACTCCGCTGCACATGGTTATGAACAAAGCTTCTTGGAACAAGATATCACCAAGCGACCAGCAGATCATCCTTGACCTAATAGCTGAATTTCCAAACAGGGTCGGCACCCAGTACACCCTCGACACTGACGGGGGCTACGCCAAAGCCGATGCAGTCGGAATAACCGTATCTGCACCTTCTGCCGATGAACTGCAAAAATTCAAGGACGCTGTGAACCCGCTTATCGACAAATGGCTGGACGACATGGAAGCCAAAGGGATACCTGGGCGAGAGGTGTTTGAACAAATGCAAAGCATTTCCAAGAAGTATGAGTAATTCATAGCTTTCAAAAACTTAAACAACAATTAACAGGGGGAAAGACTGTGGCTATTGTTAAAAAAACCATATATGCCGCCAACGGCTATATATTGAAGATTTCGTTATTGCTGATTTTTCTGATGATGATTGCTACCGTGGCAGATGTGACAGGGCGGATGTTCATTCGGCCAATTCCGGGAATTTTCGAGTTGACCCGCTATTCGCTTGGCGTCATCGTGTTTACCTCGCTTGGGTACAGCCAAATCCACAAAGTGCATATCGTGCTTGACCTTGTTGTCTCTCGGTTTCCTGCCTTTCTGCAACGGGTCATCGATGTTTTCATTTATTTGCTGGCACTGGTCACTTTTTCCCTCGCATTCTGGCAAATGCTGGTTTACGCAGGGCGGCTTTACAATTCCGGCCTGATCACCACTGTATTGCGCATCCAAGTTTTCCCGTGGGTATTCGTATCAGCCATTGCGGTATTGTTCTTTGACCTTGTTTTGCTGGTGGACTTGATTGAAGCCATAGGCAAGCTGAAGAAGGGGGGTGGGGACAAATGACACTGCTGCAAATCGGGATTTTGGGCATCGTCGTACTTTTTTTGCTAGTGTTTCTGCGTTTTCCAATATCGATGGCCATGGTGGTCGTCGGGATATGCGGCTACGCAATAATCATTAACCCGCAGGCTGCCCTCATCAAGCTGGGCACGGATTTCTTCGACGACGCTACGATTTATTCGCTCAGCGTCATCCCAATGTTCACGCTGATGGGCTTGTTTTTAAGCTCCTCTGGGCTGGGGCGGGTGCTGTTTTCCGCTTTTCACGCTTGGTTCGGTCACATGCGCGGAGGCCTTGCCATCGCTTCGATAGTCGCTTCCGCTTTTTTTGCCGCCGTTTCCGGTTCTGTGATCGGAACGGCAGCGACAATAGGCAAGATTGCCGCGCCTGAGATGCTGTCCCGTGACTATAAAGACACCTTGGCAGCAGGCAGCATAGCAGCAGGCGGCACTCTGGGCATTTTGATACCGCCAAGCTCCGTGCTGATCATTTACGGCGCCATTACTGAGGAATCCATTGGGCGGCTTTTGATCGCCGGCATCGTTCCGGGCATCATAACGGCCATAATGCTCTCATTCACTGCGTGGCTGCAGGTCAAGATCAACCCAAGCCTGGCGCCGACGGACGTTGCCAAACCCATTAAAGAACGGTTTGCGGCGTCGAAAGGGGTCTGGCCGGTTCCTGTTATATTCCTCATTTCCATGTGCGGGATACTGATGGGGGTTTTTACTGCCAACGAAGGCGGCGCAGTCGGGGCATTTCTGGCATTCATGTACGCCATATTCTCAAAGCGGATGAGCTGGTCGATTTTCAACGACTCCCTTCAAGAGACAGCCAAAGTCACCGCGATGATCTTTTTGGTGATAATAGGCGGGATGCTGTTCGGAAACTTTTTGACTGTAACAAGGATCCCTCTGACGATCAGCTCTGCAGTCATAGACATGAACCTGTCCCCCTTTGTCCTGGCGCTGTTCGTCTTCGCGTGTTACATAGTGGCCGGGTTTTTCATGGACGCAATGGCGGTCATCGTCATTTTTACGAACATTTTCTACCCCCTGATAATTACCGCCGGCTTCAGCGGGATATGGTTTGGGGTTATCACCATACTGCTTGTAAACATCGGCTTCATTACCCCGCCGGTTGGGGCAGTCAGCATGGTTACGGCTTCCGCTACGAACATCAAGATAGAGTCGGTCTTCAAGGGCGTCACCCCGTATTGGATCACTTTGATAGTCGTGACGCTGCTGCTTGCGTTCTTTCCCGACATTGTAACTTTCCTGCCGAATTTGATGAAAGGCTAGGCTTAATTAATTTGCTTCTCCAGTGATAAGGGCTTTGTCTGAGTTGAATCTTCAGGCACGGCCCTTTTTTTCGAATGCCTGGCTTCGTCGTACGCGAAGACCGCAAGCCCCACCCAGATTACAAAAAACGCGATGAACTCTGTCAAGTCGAAGGGTTCCCTAAAAAGGAAAATGCCCAGCAGCAGCACGATGGACGGGGATATGTACCCTAAAATCCCCAGTGCAACCATGTCGATCCTGTTTGCAGCCATTGTGAACAGCCCCAGCGGTATCGCAGTCAGGACGCCGGATATGAGCAAAAGGGCAAACTGGTGCGGCTGCCCTTGGCTCAGTGCGCCACTCCCGCTGATTTCAAGGTAAACGATGCCTGCGAGAGCAAAAGGGATGAAGAAAACAGACTCATAGAACAGCGAAACGAGCGCCTCCATCCGCAAATGCCTTTTTAGCGCAGAGTACGCAGCGAAAGTAACCGCAATGATCAGCGCAACAGCCGGCACTTCCCTGAAATGGACAAGCACGATCACCACGCCGCAAAAGGCCAAAAACAGCGACAGGTACTTCAGCTTCCTCGGGCGCTCTTTGAAGAGGACGATGCCAAAGGCGCAGATCATGAGCGGCTGTATGTAAAACCCGAGACAGAGCTGGATGACGTACTGCTCGCTCACCGCATATATGTACGTGCTCCAGTTTGTCGTGATGAACAGCCCGGCGGCAAAAACCTTCAGCATGGCGCCCTTCTGCGTCCAAGGCTTTTTTAAAGCTTCCGCGCCATAAAACCTCATTGCCGCAGCCCACGCCACTATTCCGGTAAGAACGATCCTGTACAAGATGATCATCATCGTGCTTATCGGCATCAAGGATTTCCAGTAAATAGGTATGAACCCCCATATCACGGCGCTTATCATAAAGCACAGTATCCCCGTCCTGTATTCTTTTTTTGCATCTGATTTGATTCGGTGAATTGATTCTTCCATAAGCCAGAGGATATCACAAACGCCAGCCAATGTCAAACATGTTTTAGCGATCCACATTGCCATTTGAAGATTTTATGAGTCTTTACAAGATTTCCCTCTTGACATCAGTGGTGAACTCTGACATAATGTTGTTGAGGTGAACAGACATGCCAACAGAAAAACCGCGATTTACGATAACAGTCTCTGAGAAAATGCTGACTGAGATAGACGACTTCCGCTATGAAAACCGATACCCGACCCGGACCCAAGCAGTCAATGAGCTTTTTCGCGTCGGACTGAATGCCATTAGGAAGCAAATAGAAGAAAAAACTGAAAATGACGCCAAAGGATTATAAAATGATGAAAAAAAACTATTTGACGACAAGAAAGCTGCAAGCGCAAAAAACCCGGGAGCGAATTTATCTAAGTTCCATGGAACTGATCAATGAGCACGGCTTTGACAATGTTACAATTGAAGACATCAGCCAGAAAGCAGAGGTTTCCGTTGGAGCCTTCTACCACCACTTCAAATCGAAGCGCGAAGTGTTCGTCGAATTGTTCAAGATGATCGACGTATACTTTGAAAAAACTGTTGAAGACAAGCTAGTCGGCGATTTTTTTGCTAATATCGACACGTTCTTCTACCACTACGCCATATACAACGACAAAAGCGGCGTAGAGGCGGCAAAGTACATTTACGGCACTCAGCACGAATTCTTCCTCGACAGGGACAGGTACATGCTTTCGCTGTTGTCAAGGCTGGTCGACGAAGCCAGAAACGACGGCCAGATAAGGAACGACGTAAGCACGAACTTTATCGTTGATTTTCTGCTGACCATCGCTCGCGGCGTCATCTACGACTGGTCTTTGAACAACGCTTCCTATGACCTCCCCGAGAGGATGGTGACGTATATCGAATTCATCAAGCCGTCCCTCGCCAGCCACAGCTAAACCAAAAGCCCTGTCATCCAAACACTCCCCGCGTCCAGTCCCCCTTAAGGTTCCTCCTGAAGATGTCCTTCAGCAAAGGGGTTTCGTCCATGAAATAGGAGCGGGCAATGTTGCCTTCCTCGTCCCAGTCGCACCCGTCCCACCATATGGCGACCTTTATCCTGTTGTACATCTCGATGTCCTCAAACATGTGGATGACCCACTGCTCCTTGTTGCCCCCCATGCTGGCGCAGGAGAACTCCGTTATCATTAGGGGCTGCCCATAGTTAGCGCAGTACCTGTAGTACATTTCGTTGTAAAGCTCGTAAAACTCTTTCCACCTCTCGCCCACGCTGCTGTAGTACGTGCCTGTGTTGTAAGCCGTCATGCCGACCACGTCCACGTAACTGTCGCCGGGGTAATACATCAGCTCGTTGTTCCACTGGAAGTTCGGGTACGACACGCTGTTCGGGTTCCACACCCAAACGGTGTTCCTGTTCGCCCCCGCCCTTTCGAAAAAGCCGTACACGTATTTGTAGAATTCTTTGAAAACCACCGTGTCCTTCGAAGTGTTAAACGCCGAATAAGGGCACCAGTCCCCGTTCATCTCGTTCCCGAGCCTGAACAGCACCGGGTGGCCGAAATCAGCTATGACTTTTGCGTAGTCCTGCAAAAACTCGTCGTAATAACCGTTCAATATCATGTAAACCAAGTTGCCGCTCCCCAAATCCGAGGTCTGGAGCGTCAGCTCCATCACTTTCCCATTGTCGTAGGCGGTCTTGAGCCTCTGCATCAGGTTCGGGTGCTTGTAAGTGTTCTGAAACTCGCTGTAGTTAAGAATTATCGGGAATTCATAGTCGAAGTAATCTTCGTACTCTTTCAGCTTGCCGTATTCAAAGATTGCGGTGCCAGGCTCGAATATCCCCCACGTCAAATCTGCCCCGCTTCCGAAATACGTACTGTAAAACGCCCTGGTTTCGTCGTTCCAGTTGCGGTGGGAAGCGTCCACGGGGCTTGACTTCCTCGTGTATGCAGGCGTCCCCAAAGGCATCGGCCAGAAATTCTCAACCAAGTAAGCGTACCCTCCGATGTCGTAGACAGGCGCGTTTGCCTTGAGGAAAATCGTGTACACGTAGCCGCCCGATCCAAGCTCCATGCAGGCATAGTAGTTCTTGTCGTTCTTTATGCCAGAAAGCTTTCCCCTTGACCAGATCGTAACGTGCACGCTGCGGCTGCCGATTGTCTGCTGTCCGCTGTATTCAAGGTAATGATCCATCCAGTTGCCCAAAAACCTGTTCGAATAGCTGATGTACGCCGACATCCCGATCGAGCTGACGCTCTGCTTGTATATTTCGATCCTTTTTTCTTCGTTTTCAAGGACTGTGCATACAGAAGAGTAGGACATGTCCACGCTCATGCCCTTGTCCACCTGCATGGTGTACCCGTCAACATAGTTCGTAAACTGGTCGTACCAGCCAGCGTTGACAAGCCTGTAAAGCCCATCAGGCTCTTCCGCATGCGCGGGCGAAGCCGCCGCGCCCCACACCGCAACAAAAAAAACCGTCAATGCCCAAACTGCCTTTTTCATCTGCAATTCTCCTTTAGCTCGCTTAATTCTCTATCCCTGCCCTAGAGCCCACGCCCTGAGTGTAGTAATGCTTGATTTCCCGCATCTCCGTGACGAGGTCGGCCCTGTCTATTATTTCCTGCGGTGCGTAGCGCCCCGTCAGGATCACCTCCGTACATTCCGATTTCAGGTCCAGCGCCGAAAGCACGTCTTCGGCCGAAACCAGCCCAAAGTAGAGCGCTGTGTTGATTTCATCCATAATAACGATGTCGAAGCTGCCCAAAGCCAGTACTTTTTTCATTTTCTCGAGGCCGTTTTGGGCGTTTGCCCTGTCCTCGTCCGTAGGCTTGCCTGATATGAACCAAGGGCTTCCGAACTGCTCTATCTCAAGGCACGGCAGGTACTCAACAGCCTTCAGCTCGCTGTAGTCCTGCCCCTTCATGAACTGCCCCATGAAAACCTTGTTCCCTGCGCACACCGTCCGCAGCGCCAAGCCCAAGGCTGCCGTAGTTTTTCCTTTCCCGTTTCCAGTGTAGACCTGTATGTACCCTTTTTCCAACATTTACCCTCTCCTCGCAAACTTTCTGACAATTTCTTCAGCAGCTTTAATCCCGTCTACAGCAGCTGACATTATGCCCCCGGAATACCCGGCGCCTTCGCCGCAGGGGTACACCCCCGCTATGTTGCATTGAAGGCTTTCGTCCCTCCTGATCCTCACCGGGGAACTGCTCCTGCTCTCTACAGCATAAACGACTGCGTCCTGATTGTCAAAACCTTTCAGTTTTTTCGAAAAAACCGGCATGGCTTCCCTGATGCCGGAAACCGCAAAGCCCGGCAGCGAGTTTATCACAGGCTGCGCCGCCTTGGTGCCGCCCATGAGCTCCCCCAATGTTGAGGAAGGCGGCTGGTACCTGCCTCCCGCCATCCAAAACGCCGCGCTTTCGTACTTTTCCTGAAAGGCAATGCCTGAAAGCGGGTCGCCCGGCTCAAAATCGGAAACCCTCACGTCGACCAGCACAGCACTGTTCGCGTACTTCCCGTCCCTCGCCCTGTTGCTCATCCCGTTTGTCACAAGGAAACCTTGCTGAGACGACGCGGCTATCACCTCTCCTCCAGGGCACATGCAGAACGTGTACACGCCCCTGCCGTCCCGGCAGCGGTGCGCAAGCTTGTACTCTGCCGGAGGAAGGCCCTTGACTGCGTTCCTCCCGTACTGCGCCTCGTTGATGGCAGCCTGAAGGTGCTCGATCCTAATCCCGATGGAAAACGGTTTTTGCTCCATCAGCACGCCTGTTTTGCTGAGCGCCCTGATGGTGTCCCGCGCGCTGTGCCCCACCGCCAGCACCAGGTTTTCGGTTTCTATCTCAAAGCTCCCTCCCGTGCCGCTGGCTTTCACAGCTGCCAGCCTGCCTCCGTGCAAGGCAATGCCGTCAAGGCGCGTCTGGAACATCAGCTCGCC
Source organism: Clostridiales bacterium (assembly GCA_009782285.1). GTDB lineage: Bacteria > Bacillota > Clostridia > Peptostreptococcales > Anaerovoracaceae > WRJK01. The sequence continues at coordinate 7,710 of WRJK01000074.1, read as the reverse complement.
GCCGTTTTCAAGGATTTTTTTCCTTATGTTTTTTACGACCCCTCGCAAGACGTCGGTGCCCACATGAGGGTGCTGCTTGTACAGTATGTCGCCGCCCGCCCCAGCCAAGACCAGCTCCTCAAGCACCTTGCCAACCCTTGGGTCTTTAATGCCGGTGGTGAGTTTGCCGTCTGAGAACGCACCTGCGCCGCCTTCGCCGAACTGAACGTTCGACTCCTCGTCCAGTATCCCGTCACTCCAGAACCGCTCAACGTCTTTCACCCTTTCCTCCACCTGCTTCCCTCTTTCCAAAACAAGCGGGGCGTACCCAAGCTCGGACAGGATGAGCGCCGCGAACATCCCACATGGCCCGAAGCCTGCGACGACCGGCCTCCCCTTCATCTGCCCCGTTCCGGGGGCAGGATAGGCATATTGCAAGTCTGGAGCTTTTTGAAGGTTCGGAAACTCGGCACCTATGTCGAAATCCACCGAGTAAACGAACAATATGTCCCCTTTGTCCCTTGCGTCGACGGATTCTTTCGCTATTTTGTACGATTTTATTTCTGCTTTTGTCTTCAGTTTCTCTTTTATCTTGTCCGGTATGCTCCCTTTGTCCTCCCCCGGCCTCAGTTTTATCTCATGGATTCTGTACATCTCTTGCCATGGCCCTCCCCGCCTTTATTCCTGTCTCCCATGCGTTGTTCAAATTGAACCCTCCGCAGGGCCCGTCGTAATCTATGGCCTCCCCTGCGAAATACAGCCCTTTCGCAATCTTCGACTCCATAGTGCTCATGTTTATTTCACTGGTAGGTATCCCCCCTGACGTGCATTGGGCAAATCTCCACCCTTTTACGCCTGAAACAGTGAACTTTGAATTCTTCAGGCTTCCGGCTACGCTCTCAATCTGCGCGTCGCTTGCCTCGCAGCCTGCCCCGTCTATTCCTGCTTTTTCAAGCATGTACCCGGCAACGCTACCCGGCACAAGCGATACGAGCATGTTGCTTAGTGGCAGGCCTAGCCTGTCTCTCCTATATCTCAGCTCAAACACCGTTTCATCCTTGCTGACTTCAGGCATAAAGTCGACAGCAAGTTCGTAATCGGAAAAACCGCACCCAAGCAGCCTGATGTGCCTGCTCAGGTTAAACACGCAAACGCCAGAGAGCCCGTACTCGGCAAACTGCACCTCGCCCTTTTCGGTTTCCAATACTTCGCCTTTTTTTAGCAGAGACACAGCCGCTTTGGCTCTTGTCCCTTTGAGCTTCTCGAAGTCGCCCTCGCATTCCACTGGTGCCAGTGCCGGTGCCAGCGTAGTCGCTGTGTGCCCCAAGCCCCTTGCCAGCCTGTACCCGTCGCCGCTGCACCCAAACTGTGGGCCGGCTTTGCCCCCTGTTGCAATCAGCACCTTCCCTGCCGTGATTTCCCTTTGTCCTCCGCTGACGGCAAAGCCGCCCCTGCTGTTGACTGAAATGCGCTCCACAGCAAAATCCAAAGCGGTTTCAACACCATGGGAACTCAAGTAGGATTCAAAGGCAGCAAGGACATCCTCGGACCTGCCGCTGTAAGGGTAGACCCTGCCCTGCTCCTCTTCCCTCGCCTTGACCCCAAGCCTGCGGAAAAAATCCAAAACCTCTACAGAGCTGCTGCACGCAGTATTTGTAAAGTTGCACCTTCCGTTGCCTGTCGCCAGAAGCTTGCTCCCGAGTTTGCCTTTTTTTTCAACTATGCAGACCAAAACGCCGGGGTTTTCCATGCAGGCGGCGGCAGCGGCAGCCATGCCTGAAGCCCCTCCCCCTACTATGCAGATTTTTGTTTCGTTCCCTCGCACTGCTCCGCACCTCATTTGGGATTCCCACAGACTGTCATTGTTCCAGCTTAATCAAAAAATCCTGTCGCTTACCACAGGATAAAAACCAAATTTTGGGCGGCGAAGAACTTTTCTGTACTCTACTAATATTTCTTGACAAAAATAAGGGATTATTATTTTCTCTGGTACTAGGTTCATGTCACGTCTTTTTTTGCTGATATCTCGCAATTTCAGCATCTAACTCTTCTAACGTTATCTTCTCGTCAAAGGGCTCTTTCGTCAGCCTCGCGGCTGCAATCTCAGCATTGATTTCTTCGTCGCTCATAAAGCCATGCGTTGCAGCTTTGGCTCGCATACTGTTTAGTAAAGCATTGAACTGGGCTTTTTCATCAAGCGATATTTCAAAAGGGATCAGTGCCATTACTCGCACCCCCCTGCGTTTATTATTATAATTTATTATATCATCCTTTATCCTAAAGTCAATACATTGCGATAGAACTACGACATACATTGCGATAGAACTACGACATACACCTCTCAAAATGCTTGGAACAAATTTCTTGAAAAAAGGCTCTCAAAATGGTATCATGAATAAGCCCTTCAATTAAATGTTAAGGATGTACTGATGTTTAGGACAATTAAGGCATTTTTTCAAGCTATGTTGATTTTTATAGCAATTGCAGCATTAGTTGCCGCATATGCAAGGTATGTAGAGCCTCACCGGCTGACCTCGGCTGAATTGGCGGTTGAAAACAACAAAGCGTCGGCTGGGTTTGGCGGCATCACCGTCGCTGTCTTTGCAGACACGCACTTCGGCAAGCACTACACCCTGAAAAACTTTGAAAAAGCAGTAAGCCTCATCAACAGCGGGAACCCCGACATGATCCTGTTCTGCGGCGACCTCATTGATGATTTCAGCAAGTACGAAGGCGACGTGGACGAAATATCGAAAGCCCTTTCGCAGCTTAGTGCGCCAATGGGCAAGTTTGCCGTTTGCGGGAACCACGACCACGGAGGCGGCGCTCGCCACGCTTATAGCGACATCATGGAAAACGGCGGTTTTGCAGTGCTCAGAAATGAATTCGTTTTGTTTGAAGACGCTGGCATCAGGCTCTTTGGGCTTGACGACTTCCTGCTGGGAAGCGGCAGCACCGGCATCGTGCGCGAGGCTGCAGATGAAAGCTGCTTCAACATCGTCATCTGCCACGAGCCTGACATCGTGGACGGCCTGCTCGACTGCAGCGTCGATTTAATGGCCGCCGGCCATTCCCACGGCGGACAGGTCAACCTTTTCGGGTACAGGCACACGTTCCAGCCCCGCTACGGTCGGAACTACTTCAAAGGCGCCTATACTTCCGACAACGCTCCGCATACTGTCCTCTACGTCAACCCCGGCCTTGGGACGACAAAAATGCCATTTAGGCTCATGGCGCCGCCCGAGGTCACGTTCATTGCCATAGTCACAGGCAAGGCATGAAAGCCAGATGACGCACTATATTAACCGCACATCCCCATAATAATAGCAATACCTGCACAACTTGTGCTTCGTACTGTAAACCTCTTTGCATGCGGGGCAAATTCTTACCGCTTTTTGACCGCGCTGTGCGATTTCACCGTGCAGAAATTCTTCGAAGTCCTTTCCTCCACATTTGAGGCATATGTCATGTTTCTCTACATATACCTCTTTGCACCTCTTGCACAATTTGACCTTTATCTTCATCTCGCCAATTCTGCTTATCGGCAACCATTTGGCACTGACGGTAACATCTTTTGATGGCATAGTAAGTGTTGCATTAGCATTGTGAGCGTTGTGGATAGTCACATCGGGCTCTGCCGCTTCCCAGTTGGAAAATATGTATCCTCTGCGTATGCCTGCCGATATGGCAGCTACGGCACCTTGTTTATATCTGCCGGAGCCGTTTGTTGGCAAGTAATCAGTATCAGTATCAAAAAATATCTTCTGCATCATTGTCAACTCACGTACCACATGGCTGTCTTTTACAGCGAGCCTGTAGTAGCCTTTTGGGATTTCAAATCCACGCTCATTTGCCTGATATTCATCATATTCGTAGTCCAAATTCAGGTTTCTTTTTTCGCGCATCTCGTAATGCAAAAACGAGCCGCAATGCTGGCATTGTTCATATTCACTGCTGTGCAAAGATTTGCATTTCGCACAGACTTTCACCTTTATCATTCTGCTTTCTGTTTTTTCCGCTACAAATTTTTGTAAATCTGATGAGCCGCATTGCGAACATACTTTATGGTTCTTGCTATGCTTTTTGTTGCAATAAGGGCATATTCTCAGCATTTCATATTCATTATCATCCGCAGCGTCGCTTCCGTTCACAGCAACGGTTTTAGCCACTGGCTTCTCCATAGTAAATCCTTCTTCCTTTCAATCACGCAATTTCAAGCGTTCGCCGAATTCATCCATGCCGTTATACAGCTCGCTGATTGCCAATTTGAAGTTGTAATCATCGTACAATTGCAAAAGTGCGCCGCAGCGTTCACATGACACATAATGCTCTGGATACAAATTTTTGCACGACCCGCAAATTTTCACTGTTATCACCTTATTTGCTTCAGCCTCTCTGTATTCTTTTGTGCCCATGATTTTTCTGTCTGCAGACAAAATATACTCCATCAAGCTTTTATACGGCCGCAGCTGTATTCTTCTGCTCCTGTGAGCATCAGGCTTCACGCCATGCACCTGTTTGACTGCTGTTGCTGTGCAGCTGTTGACTGCCACCTTGCTGTGGCTGTCTTCAGTATCCAAGTTTTTTTTACTGTCATCATTGATGTTGACGTCAATTCGGGTTGAAACAATGTCGCTTGCCCGGTGCGCAGCAATATCAAGTGACCAGTTCGCCGTTACCGTCACTCTCCCCGCCGGCATCATAAATGTTGTTGTCGCTCTGCTTGCGTCGGTCAAGGCCAGGCCAAACGCAGACACTCTCCATCCTGTGAAGAGATACCCTTCTCGGTTGCCTGCCGATACGGTGACCACCGCCCCTTCCGCATACTTGCCTGTGCCTTTTTCAGCCGCGAAGCTATTGTTCACCGTTACGGTATTGGTGGGCTGTTCCATAACAAACCCTCCTCCCCTTGATTTTTTATCATCAATGCATGCCGTTATAATTATATTATACACATATTGTTGCCAAAAAAAATAGTGACAATTGTCATCATTTTATATGACAATTGTCATTATTTCTACTCTGTTTTCAGTTTATCAAACACGCAAAACGGTGCCGCATTGGGCGCAAAACCTGTCGCCCTCATGATGCGGGCTGCCGCACACCGGGCAGGCTGCCGCTGCAGCTACCCCCTCTGAACCGCCAGCAAGCGTAATTGCCGGCTTCTGCGAAACAGGTGCACCGTCTTCATACCGAAACCAAGCTTTGTCGTCAACTTCAACTTTCACCTTGCCGGTATCCCTGTAATTTACCCAAAGAAAAATGCCTAGGCCAGGAACCATCGCTGCAAGCTGAAGAACAAAAAGCCATCCAAAAAGCGAAATGCCGTTGTCGCCGCCTTTTTTCGCAAGCCTGTACCCCGTGCCGTACGCAAAACACGCTTGCACAATATACACAACATACCAAACAAACACCAAAAAATAAAGAATTCCGTTCACGTTTGTTTATTCTCCTTTCTTTTCTTCATCCTTCTTTTCTTCACCCTTCTTTTCTTCACCCTTCTTTTTCTTCTCTATCTCGTAGTTCACATCTAAGACAGACATGAGGAAGATGAAGACGGGCACACCGAACAGCAGGCCCCACACTCCCAGATAGTGCTCTGCGACCAGCAGCACCACGAACACAAAGCACACCGGCAGCCGCACCCTGTGCGCCATCAGCCTTGGGTTGAGCACGTAGGCCTCCAATGCGTGGATCACCAGTATCATTATGATCACTTCGACAACCCTGATGATGCCGCCTGTCGTAAAGGCTATGGTGCAAAGGGGAATCAGCGAAACAGCTACCCCTGCCACCGGGATCAGGCCTAGGAAGAACATCATTACGGCCAGCCCGAAAACGCTGGGGAAACCCATTATGTAGAGTATGACAGCAGACACAACCGCATTTATGAACGAAATAGTGACCTGAACTTTCATGACGCTCCCGAAAGTCCTTGCGAAAATCCCGCCGAAGTCCAAGAAGTACTTGTAAATGAAAGAAATCCTGCTGCTTTCCAGCCTCCCCCCGAATTCCTTGATCTTGTCTTTCTCGACTATAAGGAAAAAGCCCAGTACAAGCGCAAAGAAAAGGTTCAGGCTAAACTGGCCGATCTTGGCTGCTGCCTGCGATATTGTCCTGCCAACGCTGTTCAGGAAACTGGCTATGTCGAAATCGTTGATCAGCGGAAGGAGCCTAGGGTCAAGCACCGCTTCAAGCTGCCTAAAATCGAAATACATTATTCGCCGCGACAAATCCATGAACTGCTGCACGACCTTTGGCACAAAATTGACGCTGACCAATATTAGAAGCAAAATGAACAGCATGTAGACTAGCGCAAGGACGAGCGCCGAAGGCAAGCCGTACTTTGAAAACCCTTTGAACCGTTTCTGCAGCTTGCCGACAATGTTGTACAAAATAAACGTGACGATAAACGTCAGGAGCGCAAGGTCGAGCATGTACCATATCGTCACAAGCATAAGCGACAATACGATAAGCGATATCACTTGGCCTTTCAGGCCCGCCTCTTTGCTGTCAAACCCGTTTGGTTCCTCCATGTCTCTTCACTTTTTTCTTTCCTGGGATGAAAATCCCATAAGCCAAGACGTTTACGCCCTGCATCATAAAAAACACACCTGTCAGCAGTATCAGCGGCAATCCGGCGGCAATTTGGTTGAAAAACGCGTAGACACCGACAACCGTGCTCAAAAGCCCCAGGAACAGGTTCACGATCCACGAATTGTTTTTCACCATGACCAAATGCAAAGACGAAACTATCCTCATAACGCCGCAGAACAATACCCACATTCCGAAAAACGGCAGAACCATCGCGTCAGTCGCAAGCTGGTTGGCCAGCACGATGCAGCCGAGGATCAAGGTTACGAAACCCTCCGCAAAAAACCATCCGAAACCGTCCTGCTTGCCCGGGGCGAAAAAATACACCAGTATGCTGGCAAGCCCGGTAAAAACCATGACGCACCCCAGAACAAAAGCTATGCTCAAAAATACGGCGCCTCTCTGCCAAAAGGCCCAGATGCCTGTCAGCATGAGAGCTATGCCTGTAACAACTGCCAAAATCCTCATTGATACTTCCCCTTACTTTGCCGGAATGACTATCAGCTCGGCAATCCCCCTGATCTTGTTTTCAAACTGCATGATAATGTTGTTTTCGTTTCTTATCTCCCCGGATTCGCCCAAGACCACATGGGATATTTTGTTCTTTTCAACCAAATCCACAAGAGTGTCCAAAACATGGTTCGACCTCACCACCGTAAGGTTAGCCCCGTATTCCAGCGCTTTCTGGTACAAGTACTCAAGCGCCTCGCCTTCTTTGGTGCTGCCCAAGAACTTGAACTCGTAATGGGCAACGTGAATAATAAAAAGCTCGCCATCGCCTTCACCAAGAAAATCATGCCCGTACTGGATCAAGCGGTCGCAAGTCTTTTGCTGCGTAACGCAAACCATGACGTTTTTTATCATTGACGCACATCCTCCTCCCTGATGCCTTTCTGTTTTGCCTCCATGACATTATATATTAAAACATCAAACTTGACCAGCAAAAAATAAAATATCCCAGCATCAGCTGATTAAATGGTAAGTTGACAAGTTAAATGCAACCGGGTTTGGCAGCGTGAGTTGCATTTAATCATGCAAACTTTCAGGAACTGGGCTGTTGCATTTAATCATGCAAACAACAGTTGCCGTCTTTTGCTCCCCCGAGGGGGAGCCGTTGCGTTTAGTCTGACCAACAAC
>WRJK01000073.1 GCA_009782285.1 Clostridiales bacterium | reverse complement strand
TTAAGCACCTAACGGGAATCAAAAGTAAATTAAGCGGGGCAGATTTCTTTGATTTGGCTATAAGAAATAGGCTTAGTCCTAATGATATTAATCTTGCTGATGATGGGACAACTGATTTAAAACTAGATGTGCTACGGCTATCGCGCCGTGGAAATCTATTCGCCGATGGAGGTAATTGAAGATGAAAGCGATTAGCAAAATAGAGCAAGAGGTCAATCAAATCCGGCTTGTTACTTATGAGAAAACAAAAGATATGACCCCTGCACAATTAGCGGACTATTACAAGAAAAGTACAGAAGCCACGATACAGAGATACGGCTTCAAAGTTATCGCAAGCGCGAGTGAAAAACGCGATAATATATAACGTGGGCTATCGGCGGTCTTTACATTGTTTTTGGTGTTTAACGGTTGCTTCCTTATGCACCCTGCCCATTGTGTTGAATATATATGCCCGTCATAGTTTTCCAACAACATCACAAATATCTTCGTCTCATTTTCGCGAAACAATTGCTAAACAGGATGAATTGTGATATGATTATTAATCATATGGCAATAATAACAGTCAAAATAAACATGAAGAGGTAGATTATTCAATGGAAGCTCAAAAACCTCGCATTTTTTTAGTTGACGACAATATTGTAAATTTGAATATCGGCAAAAATTCTTTACAGCACAAATACACCGTAATCACCATTCCGTCAGGTGAAAAACTCCTGCTTTCGTTAAAAAAACTCAAACCAGACTTGATTCTGCTTGACGTTGACATGCCCGGAATGAGCGGGTACGACACAATCAAGGAACTGAAAAAGCAGCCCGAAGCCATTGACATACCTGTAATCTTCCTGACCGGGAAAAACGAGGTCGAAGACGAGCTTTTAGGCCTTTCCCTAGGTGCGGTCGACTATATAACCAAACCCTTTTCCCCACCGCTCCTGCTTAAAAGGGTCGAGCTGCATTTGCTGCTGCAGTCGCAAAAAGACGAACTGCGCGAATACAACGGGAACCTGATCGAAATGGTGAACCAGCGGACGAGCGACATAGCCGACCTGCAAAACGCAATAATCGTCTGGGCGGCGGAAGTGATCGAATTCAGGGACGAAGAAACAGGCCAGCATGTAGAACGGGTTCAAAGGTACTTGAAGCTGCTGCTGGACGAAATGGTGAAAACGCAATGCTACGCTGACGAAATTGAAACTTGGGACATAGACGCATTCTTGAAATCCGCCCTCCTGCACGACGTTGGGAAGATAAAAATACGCGACGACATACTGCTCAAGAAAACCCGGCTGACGGATGAAGAGCTCTCGAACATGCAGCTGCATTCGCTTTACGGGAAAATGCTCCTTGAAAGCCTGCAGAGCAAAGTGCCAAACCAGATTTTCCTTGAATACGCAAAAACCCTTGCCCACAGGCATCATGAAAGGTGGGACGGGACCGGCTACCCAGACCGCTTGGAAGGCGAGGGAATCCCTCTTCAAGCGCGGATGATGGCTATCGTTGACGTGTACGACGCGCTGATATCGACTAGGCCGTACAAGGAAGCGCTGTCCCATGAAAAAGCCATGCACATCATTGCCGAAGGCCGCGGCAACCAATTCGACCCAAAACTGACGGATTTGTTCATGCAAATAGCTGATAAGGTTGGCGAAATAAGCAGGGGGTCAAAACATGGGTAAGCGCAAGCCACAGAAGATATCCACTTTGAACAGAATGATTTTTGTTTCGGTCTCCGCTGTCGTGGTTGTGTTCGCCATGATGATAGCACTGGTTACGAATGTGCTTTTTGAAAAGAGCATCGGCGAAGCCAAGACGCTTGACGCTGACAACGCGGGGCATGTTGCCGATTCCCTTGCATCTGCCTTCAACAACATGGCTCAATTGCTGCACATAACGCAAGAAACGCTGGTATGGCTCGATTTCAACTCGGAAACCTTTGATTCGTCGGCAGACGCCCTGTTGACGGACATGATGAAGATAAGCCCGTACATATACAGCGCTTGGCTGTTCCTTGAAAAAGACGCCCAGCAAAAAGACAAGTTTTTCCACAAGGAATACGTCATGCTGGACGATGAAACCACAGAAATCGTCTCTCCCGGCATTGACGAATTCCTAAAAGACCCAAACGCCTCGCCATGGTACTACGTGCCGCGTTCAACAGGGTCAATGTATTTGAGCATAGACAACAATTACGATTACGGCCTCGGGGACGGCTCCGTCTATGTAGTGTCAATCAGCTCGCCCGTCATTTCAGACGGCGAAATAATAGGCGTCTGCGGCCTGGACGTGCTGCACAAGGACATCACTGAACTGAACCACCATCTTCGCAGCAAGCAGGACGGCGTCATAATGCTCCTTAGCCAGGACATGACAGTTCTCCACTCGCACCTTCCGGAACTGATCGGGAAAAACTTGGAGGACCTTGGATACGGCAACATAGAGGAAATTCGCAATGCTATGCGCCAAGGGGAGTTGTTTTGCGATGAAATAATATCACCCATAATAGATGAAAAAGTGTTTGTCTGCCTTCAGCCGATATTCATCGATTCCAAGAATTCGTCGGGAGTTTTGTACCTGTATATCAGCTCCCCCCTCAGCACGCTGTACGCAAACGCTTATTCCGTCGTTTCCATAATTGTCGTCGCAATCGCCATTTGCCTGCTTCTGATAGCTGGCATCGTTTTTTTCAGCGCACTCAAAATCGTAACGCCCATCAGGACGCTGGCCAGGCAAGCGCACCAAGTCGCATCAGGCGACTTTTCCGCCGACATATTCGAAGACGCAGAAAACGGGCATCACGTCAACAGTGAAATCACCACGCTGCGGCGGGCATTCAACGAAATGCTCCTTGCCCTGCACGACAATTTGCTGACTGTGGAAAAACGGGTAGAAGACCGTACACAGGAACTGAAAAAACTCAACCACTATATCAAAATACTCATCGACGGTACGCCGAACATTTCCCTGCTTATGGATCAGGAGTTCAATATTTTGTACTGCAGCGACAGCTACGCAAAACTAATACGCAAAGATTTGTCAGAAATCATAGGCGAGCCCATACAAGCTGCGATTCGGGATTTCCCCGACAGGGATTATATAAAACGCATCGAACACCGGATAAAGCGCCTGCTTGCTGAAAAAGAAGGGTTTGTAGAAGATGAAGTTGTAACTTTGCCGGACGGATCATACCGCTTGTACAGGGCAAGCTACAGAAAGTTAAACGACGACGATCACTTTGAAGGCACGGCCATAATTATGCGGGACCTCACTGACGTTTGGGCCGAAGAAGCCGAGCACCGCCTGAGCGACATGCTCCATTCTACGCTTCTGCCCTGCCACGTGTGGGACGAAAACGGCGACGTGGTTGCTTTCAACCGTGAAGCTGCAAGCATTTTGGGCATCCCCGAAGGCCTGTCCGCAGAAGAATTCAACGTGCTCTTCAAGTCAATTCAGCCGGCTTTCCAGCCTGACGGCACGAGGACAGAGGACTTGAGGCGGGAGGGCATAAAAACTGCTTTTGAAAAAGGCTTCGTGCAGACGTCGGCACAACTGGCAGAAATCGACGGGACGCCGATCTTTTTCATGGTGACAGTCGCCCGGGTCTCGTGGCTCATCGGCTACAGGCTGATAGTGTATTTCTATGACATAACAAGCAAAATCAACAAGGAAAAGGAATCCAAGGAATCCGAAGAGCGCATAAAACTGATGCTGAACGGCAATCCTTTGATTTGCATCATGCGGGACGACAAGGGCAACATCGTAGATTGCAACCAAGAAGCGCTGAACACGCTGGAGGTTCCCGACAAAGATGATTTCTGCAAGAATTTCTACACATACTTCCCAGAATACCAACCGGACGGGGCGAAAACAACAGACAGGACAGAGGAAATCATGCAAATCCTTGACGACGTCGGCTACATCAGCTTGGAGCGGTCATTCCTGACTCCGAAAGGCGAGCTTATTCCGGTGGACACTAAAATCATTAGAATCCCGTGGAAGGACACACACTACTACTTGTCCTACTCCCGCGACCTTCGCGAAAGCAGGGCCAATGAAGCGAAAATGAAGGCAATAGCCGAAAAGGAGCGCCAAGCAAGGCTGCAGAAAGAAGCGGCTCAAGCTGCAAACGAAGCGAAAAGCCAGTTCCTTGCCAACATGTCCCATGAGATCCGCACTCCGATGAACGCCGTGCTTGGCATGTCCGAGCTGCTGCTGCGCGAAGACCTGAACAAGCGCCAGCTCAGGTACGTAAACGACATCAAGATGTCAGCCTTTTCGCTTTTGGAAATCATCAACGACATTTTAGACGTTTCAAAAATACAGGCCGGGAAGCTGAGCCTCGTGCCTGTGCACTACGATTTCAACATGCTGATAGACAACGTTGGTTCAATGGCGCAATTTTTGGTTGAAGAGAAAAAACTGACTTTCAAATTGATCATGCAGGAAGACGCCCCCCTGTGCCTTTTTGGCGACGACGTGCGGCTCAGGCAGGTTCTGTTAAACTTGCTCGGCAACGCGATAAAGTTCACCGAAAAGGGCTATGTGCACCTGATCATCAGTTTTACTAAGACCACTTTGAAAATTACCGTGAAAGATACAGGCATAGGCATTCCGGAGGAAAGCATACCCACGCTGTTCAACGTTTTTGAGCAAGCCGATGTGCTGAAGAACCGCAACACGAAAGGGACAGGGCTCGGCCTTTCGATCACAAAGGCGCTGGTGGAGATGATGGGAGGAAACATAACCTTGGAGACAGTATATGGCAAAGGGTCTTCGTTTCACGTAGAAATCCCATTTGAAGTTGGCGACCCGGCGCTGATTCACCGCATCTACACAAGCGACGTCATGGTTTATGCCCCTGACGCGGCAGCACTGGTGGTTGACGACAACCGCACGAACCTGAATGTCGCATGCGGGCTGATGGAGCTGTGCAGCATAACTGCGGACTCTGCCACTTCCGGCAAGCAAGCCATCGAAATGATTTTGCACAAAAAATACGATGTTGTGTTCATGGACCACAGGATGCCCGAAATGAGCGGCATCGAGACGACGAAAATTATCCGCTCCATGGGCTTTGACGTACCGATAGTCGCCCTTACTGCAAGCGCCGTGGTGGGGGCCAAAGAATCCATGCTTGAGGCTGGAATGAACGATTATCTGTGGAAGCCTATCATGAAAGAAGAACTGATGCAGATACTGAAGAGATGGATTCCGGCAGAAAAGCTTTTGACTCCGCCATCTGAAAAAGGGGAGCGCGACGAACCGATAGGCGATGCGCTCAAAGATTTTTGGAAGAGGATCGAGCTGATAGACGGGCTTTCAGTGTCGGCGGGGCTGAACAGAATCTGCGGCCTGAAGAAAGCGTACGCGAAGTCTTTGAAACTGATGACGCGGGAAATAGACAAGAGCAACAACAACCTAACCGCATTCCTCAAAGCCGGCGACATGGACAACTTCCGAATAGAGGTGCACGGCATTAAGGGTGCCCTAGCCAACATTGGCGCGGTGGAGCTGTCCAAGAAAGCGTACAAATTAGAAAATGCAGCCGATAAGACGGACATTGAATACTGCGATGCAAACCTGCCGGCTTTTTTGGAGGAGCTGCATCAGATGAACGTAAAATTGAAGGAGGCATTCGTGGCAATGAGCCAAAGCAGCGAAAAAGCGGAAATGCCCCCCGAGCTGCTCCGGATTTTTGAGAGCCTGAAGAGCGCTTTTGACGATACAGACCTAGTGCTGATTGAAAAAGAGCTGCAAAACCTAAACGAGCTGCACCTGCACGGTGTGCTGGACGAGGACGTCGGACAGATCAAGGACATGATAATGATGATGGATTATGAAGGCGCTGCGGCGCACATTGAAAGGATGGTGGCACTGTGAAAATTCGCACAAAAATCATTTCAGGTTTCATTCTTATGGCTATTATTGGAGCAATCCTTGGATTCGTCGGCTTGGTGTCCGTCAAAAAACTCACTAGCTTGTCAGAGGAACTGCATGGGATGGAAAAGGAGAGTGCCAGCATCACCGAAGTGCTGAATGCGCATTACAACTGGCGGGAGGGGCTGACCGAGGCAGTGCTCACCGGGGGAAATTTTGCCGGCTCGCTGGATCCGGCTACATGCGCCCTCGGCAAATGGAGCGGCAGCGACCAGGCGAAGAACATCAAAGACCCCGATATCCAAGGGATGCTTGAAAAGCTTAGCGACCCTCACACATTTATCCACAACGAGGCAAAAGTCGTCGTGACATACTTGCAACTGGGCGACATCGAAAACGCAAAACGTGAGACGCTGAACGCGATCCTTCCCAAAACGGAGGAGGTAATAACGATTTTGTCTGCTATGGAAGACCGCTACGCGGAAGTGACCGAAAGCAGAAGCGAAGATATTTTGCGGCTTGGGGAATTCTGCACAATTGTCGTCATTGTGTTTATCATAGTTGCAGTCGCAGCTTCGGTTCTTTTGACGCTCTTGATCACGGCAAGCGTAATAAACCCCTTGCGCAGCATAACGTCTGCGGCAGACGCCATCGCCAAAGGCGATTTGGACGTGCAAGTCGACTACAAGGCAGACGACCAGATCGGGCTGCTTGTAAAATCATTCCAAATGCTGGTGGGCAACACAAAGGCGCAAGCGTCGGTTGCCGAGTCTTTGGCTGGCGGCGACCTGACCGTGGACATTAAGCCCAGAAGCGACAAAGACGTCATGAACTTGGCGCTTGAAAAGATGATCGCCAACCTCAATGAAATGTTTCATGAGATAAAAGCGGCAGCGTCGCAGGTTGCATCTGACGCAAATCAAATATCCCAAGGGGCGCAGGCTCTGGCGCAGGGCTCCACGCAGCAGGCCACAACCGTGTCCAGTGTCCTAGCGACAATATCAGAAATATCGGAGAGGACAAAAGCCAACGCAGAATTGGCTAGGCGCTCTGCCTCCATGGCCGGCGAAATCATGCAAAACGCTGAAAAAGGCAGCCGGCAGATGGATGAGATGACGGCTGCCGTCAATGAGATAAACCAAGCCAGCCAGTCCATAAATAAAGTGATCAAGGTCATAGACGACATAGCCTTCCAGACCAACATCCTGGCGCTGAACGCCGCCGTCGAAGCGGCGCGGGCGGGCCAGCACGGCAAGGGCTTTGCAGTGGTGGCAGAGGAAGTCAGAAACCTTGCGGCCAAGAGCGCAGAAGCCGCCAAGGACACCGGCGGGCTGATCGCCAACTCAATGGAAAAAGCAGAGTTAGGCGCCCGCATCGCACAAGAAACCGCCGCAAGCTTTGTCGACATAGTTTCCGGCATCGGCGAGAGCAACCAAATCGCCAGCGATATTGCAGAGTCCTCCGAAGAACAGACAAGCGGCATATCCCGCGTCAACGAGAGCATCGACGAAGTCGCCCACGTCACACAGGAAAACAGCGCCACAGCCGAAGAAAGCGCAGCTGCCTCAGAAGAGCTAAGCGCACAGTCCGACGTGCTGAACCAGCTGATATCGCAGTTTAAGTTGAAGGCGTAGAGGAAGGCAGAAATAGCAGGCAGAAATCGTCGCGAGTGCGAAAGAAGACAGTCGATAAACGTCAGAGCTGTATTTCAACCCTCATCTCTATGTCGTCCCTGCCGAGGAACGCGAAAGCCGCTAGGTATACTGTCTTACCGCTCCCTTCGTATTTCTTGGCGTAGCCCCTGCTCTTAATCTGCCCCATGCCTTCGTCCAAGGCTTTTTCGAACAGCTTTTTCTTCAGTTCCGGCTCCGCGCCCTGCTCGCACTTCACGTACTTGAACTCCATCACGTAAGCTTTGTCATCAAGCTCCAGCACGGCGTCCACCCTGCCGCCGGCTGTGGACACCTCCGCGTCGATGTCAAACCCAAGAACGTTCATAACGGCGTAGAATACCGAATGGTAGTATGCTTCGCGGTCCACGTGGAGCTCGTAGGGGATCGAGGCAAAGAGGCCCCTCAGCAATTCCAGGACCTTTTGCAGGTCGCCGTCTTGCAGCGCCTCGAAAATGTCCAGCTGGGTATTCTTGACGTAGGCCTGCTTTTTTCCCGTAAAGGCTGTCGCCACGTGCAGGTCGAAAGCCTCCTTGACTTCAAAGTTCGGCATGTCCAGCACGTATAGGCTGGTACCCTTTGCAGGCAGCACGTCCTTTACTGTAAGGTACCCTGCTTGGAACAGCAGCAGCTCCGCTTCGATCTTGTCAATTTCGGTTGTGTCCAGCATGAGCCCCGTTATCTTCAGGTTTTTAAGGTTCGTGTACACGCCGGGGTCCTTTATCATCAGCTCCATCAAAAACCCCGGTGTGCCGCTGGCGTACCAGAAGCTCTCGAACCCCTCTCGATCGAAGAAGCTGAGCAGGGAAAAGGGGTTTATCACCCGGTTTTTGCCGTCCCAAGAGTAGCCGTCGTACCATGCGAGTATTTCGCTGCGCAGGTCGCTGACGTGGTTGAAATCACCTGCCGCAGACAGGGCTTTGATGCGCTCCCCGAAATACCCGTCAAGGTCCGCTATGCCTATGCCGCACACGCTTGCGTATTTTTTCGACAGCGTTATGTCGCTCAGGTTGTTGAGCTCCGAAAACACTGAAGCCTTCGTGAACTTGGTGACCCCTGTGATGAACGTGAGCCTCAGGTACGGGTCCATCGACTTGAGGACGCCGTAGAACCCCCCCAGCACGTCTTTGTTGGCTTCTGCCGTCTTTATGTCGCCGAGGCGGTCCAGTATGGGCTTGTCGTACTCGTCGATTAGAACCACAACCCTTTGATTGTACTTTGCGTGCAAGTCCTCAATCAGGAATTTGAAAATGTCCGATGGGATTTCGGCAGAAATGTCAAGGCCTTCCGCTTCCACACGTTTTTTAAGGCTCGCAGCCAATGAGCCTTCAAGAATTTCCGGCGTCCTGTTCGCGATGTTGCTCATGTCCAGCCTGATGACCGGGTGCTTCTCGAAGCTGTAGTCCGAGTTGTATATCCAAAGACCCTTGAAAAGCTCCCTGTCACCGCTGAAGGCTTCTCCTATGGTGTCCAGCAGCAGCGATTTCCCGAACCTCCTGGGGCGCGACAGGAAATAATAGCTCCCGTCGTTTATGATGTTGTAGACGTACTGAGTCTTGTCGACGTAGACGTAGCTGCCTTCCATTATTTTGCGGAAATTCTGTATCCCAAGCGGTAGTTTCTTCATTTCAACACCCTTCCCAGCTGATCATTAATAATAATTTCCCTGATGAGAACAGTATATATAAATCCGACGGCAAAATCAATGGGGAATTGCTTATGCCAACTTGTATAAGTCCCAGAAAAGTGGTATCATCAATTAACCAACATTAACCAGTCAACTTGCAAGCGAACAAACACAGATATCCGAGGAGGAATAATTATGTTCAGGAAAATCTTGCCATTTTATTTAGCAATAGTACTGCCCTTGTGCGGTTTAGCGCCTGCCCAAGCTGCGGCATCTCTGCCAGATGGCGGGGAGATCAATGCTGAGACGGTTTTGTTCTTCAACGAGGCGGTGCGCTCGCTTTGGGATGCTGATGCGGAAAGTGAAGCGTACATATCCGCAATTGAGCTAACGCTGGGCAGCGGATCAATGATCGTTGACGGGGAAGAAACGACAGTGACCCCGCCGCTCACAGCAGACGGGGGCATTGTGCTCCCCATTGCCGACATCGCAGAAGCCTTGGGTGTGGAGATTGAGATGGATATGCGAACGGAATCAGTGCCTCTGTGCAGCTTGGAAGAGGCTGCCGGCATTTTAGGCGTTGACGTGTTTGCTTCTGGCGGCGACATTGTTTTGACAAGGCCATTCCAGACAAAGACGCTGCTTGTGCGGATGCTGCCGGGGAAAAGCCTGCCTGCTGCATATGCAAATTACGCAGATGATTGCGTAACAGACGGCAAAGGGCAGTATGTGCTGAAATACGGTTCAATCCATCAAGCAAAAGAGTCCTTTGATGCGATAAAATCATTGCCGGACTGTCAAAACATTGCTCCCCAGCTGATCGCATCGTCATTTGGCAAGTTTGGCAAAGAAGATGGCAAACCAGCCTTGGAACGACAGGAAGCAAGCTGGGGCACGGGGCGGATACGCGCCGACATGATGAAAGAATACTTGACAAGCACAGGCAAAACTGGAGCAAACCTCGTTGTAGCTGTTCTTGACACAGGTGCTGATTCAAACCACCCGCATCTTTCAGGCAGGATGCTGCTTGGACGGAACTTTTCCGAAACCAATGCGACAGACCAGGGCTGGACGGTTGACGGTGATGGCCATGGTACGCACGTCTCCGGCACGGTGGTGGACTGCACGACAGAAAACGTTAAAATAATGCCTGTCAAGGTTTTGGACGACTATGGGTACGGCTTCGACACCGACATAGCTGCGGGCATCGTGTGGGCAGCAGACAATGGTGCGAAGATTATTAACATGAGCCTTGGAAGCACGTATTACGGTGACGAACCGGATTGGGACTGGCTCATGAGGGAAGCCTGCGAATACGCAACAGGCAAGGGCACTTGCATTGTAGTCGCGGCAGGGAACGACAACAAAGACACCAAATATGTGTCGCCGGCCAGGCTGGCAAGCGTGATTACAGTGGCAGCCACAGATATTAGCGATCAGAAAGCCAGTTTTTCAAACTTTGGCGACGCTGTTGACGTCTCTGCGCCCGGTGTCAACATAAGCAGCAGCATACCGGGCGGAGGCTATGGATACTACGACGGCACTTCAATGGCCTCGCCTCACGTCGCCGCCGCTGCAGCCATGTTCAGCCTTAACGAGCCTAGCCTTGGACCAGAGGGCTTAAGGGCAGCGGTGAGGGCTTCCGCCGTCGACTTGGGCGTAACCGGCTGGGACAGGTTATTCGGCTCAGGCGTCATCGACTTCAGAAAGTTTCTTGGAGCTGCGGAAATCCCCGTCGATTACTTTTCGTTATGGCCAGAGTCGGTTACAATTGAAAATTCGTTATTTGCCTCGCAGCCGTGGCTCTACGTTAACATAGGCTGGGGCGACGCAACAGACAAGAGTTTCACGGTGGCCTCAAGCGACGACAGAGTTGCTGCGTATATAGACGGGCGCATCGCGCCTGTTGGTGTAGGGGAAGCAGTGCTTACGTTCAGCACTGCAAACGGGTTCAGCAGCACTTGCAGCGTAACCGTCGTCAAATCGCTCAATTGGCTGGACTACGCCGCTTTCGAGTATGCTGGGGGAAAAGGGAGCGAGAGCGACCCGTATTTAATTGCCACGCCGGAGCAGCTTGCGAAGCTGTCCTATGAAGTTGGGGTTAACCGCAACCTGTGCTGGGGCGAGTATTTCAAACTAGCCTCCGACATTGACCTTGAAGGGAAATACTGGTCACCAATCCATTATGTGGAGATAAATGGCTGGTTCATGATCACGGATGGCTTCATGGGGCATTTCGACGGTGGCAACCATTCTGTTTCAAACATGGAAATCATTCGGATGGACACCCTCCAAACCAGTTCGCATGTGGGCTTGTTTGGAGAGATCGGGGTTCCCTTTGACCGCAACGCGAAATGCTCGGTGAAAAACCTCGCAGTGCTTGACGCCAAAGTGGACGGTACCGGCTGGTTTGGACCGGCAGTCGGGATCATCTGCGGATATGTCGGAGCCGGCGCAACTATTTCCAATTGCTTCACCACAGGAACGGTTTCGGGAGGCGGGATTATGGGATGCGGCGCGGCTACAATCGAAAACTGTTTTTCAAGTGCGGACACATTCAGTTTAAACGCAGATGACGGTGCAGGCGGGCTTGCCACGAGCCTCACCTCGTATTTCAACGAAGTCAGCGCAAACGTTTACAATTCCTATTCATCGGGAAGCATTCTGTCGCTTTACCCTGATGATTCTGGTTTTGCGGCATATGCCGGCGGTGAAGAAATCTCAAATTCCTTTTCAACCGTTTACGCGCCCTATGGCTGTGGGTTTTCCAGCTTGAAAACCCACGGTTCGGCAAGGGGGTGCTACTACCTCGAAGACAACCCCATAGGCATAAGGGAGGTATTCGCAGGCACTGAAGCCACCGTCGCGCCCAAAGGCATGGATTTTTTCACGAGCAGAGAGAATTATCTCAACCCTGCCTTTTGGGACAGCGAACACCCATGGGATTTTGTCGATGTTTGGGGGATCAACGAAAACTTCAACAACGGGCTGCCTTACTTGAAGAGCTTCCCCGTCACGTTTTATACCGGAAGCCAGGTTTTTAAAAGCATTATCACGCCTGGCAGCGTTACGGGCGTTTTGAGCGGTTCGCCAAAAACCGCGCAAGGACTGGGGCTGCCGAAAACCATCTCAATCGTTACGGACGAGCTGCCTTACCTTGAGGCAGTAGTCTCTTGGGACGCCGAAGGCTCTTCTTACGACCCGTCAAACCCGTCCGCGCAGACTTTTAACGTAAAAGGGAATGTCATAATGCCAAAGGGGGTAGCCAACCCCAGCGGCATCCCACTTTCAACCTCAATACAGGTTAGCGTGGAAGCCGTAATGGGTTTAGACGGCGTGACCCCTCCGGCAGCCATAACAGGCATTCCGAATGGAGCTGAAAAAAGCGCCAAGGCATTGAAGCTGCCGGCTACGGTGAACATAGCCGCAGGCAACTTCCAGCAGCTGCCCGCAACAGTCTTATGGTTCGTTGAGGGTGCTTTATACGACCCAAGCATCAAAACAGAACAGGTGTTCCAAGTCGACGGCATAGTAATTCTGCCAAACGGAGTGCAAAACACCCAAGGCATACCGTTGGAGATTTCGGTATCGGTGACCGTTGACAAATCAGACAAGTGGGTCGACTTTGCGGCAGATTCCTTTGACGGAGGCAACGGGACTGCAGGAAACCCGTATTTGATCGCAAGAGCCGAGCAGCTGGCAAAGCTTTCAAGGGATGTAGATGCAGGCAATTCATACAAAGGCCAATACTTCAAATTGACAGCCGACATCGATCTGGGTGGGCTGGAATGGATGCCCATTGGCCAAAGCAACTGGTATGTACACCCATTCTCGGGCAATTTTGACGGAAATTGCCATAGCGTATCAAACATGAAGATTGTTCCCAATTTCGACTTTTCCGGCTTGTTTGGGCATTGCGAAGGCAGCAGGATAGAAAATCTCGCTGTCATAAACGCAGATGTTGAATTTCCTCTTTGGGTAGGAAACGATGGAATACTGTGCGGCATCGCATTTGACACGCAGTTTTCAAATTGTTATACCACCGGGAAATCGCCGCTTGGCGGGTTTGCAGGAGGAATATTTGGCAATTCTGTCGTCAGAGACTGTTTTTCAGCAGCCACGACAGGAAACGGTGCGTCCCACTTTGCTGCCGGCTTCATTAGCAGCGTTAACAACAGCCAAGTGTACAATTCATACGCATCGGGGCAGGTTGAGTCAATCGGCGAAATCAGCGCTGGGTTTTCATACGATCTTTTCGGAGATTCAATGGTAGTAAATTCATTTGCCACAAACAAGCAGCAAAGCGGCATAGGGTTCATTAAAAACAAGGATTCAAGCACGCTTGATAACTGCTACTATTTGAAAGACAACTTGTTTGGAATAGCTTATGACGAACTGCCTGAGTTGACAGATTTGGCACCGAAAGAAATGAGCTTTTTCAAGGATAAGCAGACGTACACGAACCAAGAGAACTGGAGCAGCATATCCCCATGGGATTTTGAAAGAATTTGGGGAATTGACGAGGGCGTAAACAATGGGCTGCCTTACCTGAAAACACTGCCGCTGCCGCCAAAACCAGAAGAGCCGCCAATCCCAAGCAGCGTGACCGTGCGGGCTTTTGCAGCGCCTGGCGGCAGCGTTTCCGGCGGGGGGGAATTCCCGTATGGCGACAGAGTCACTGTCGCCGCAACGCCGGATGCTGGATGCCGGTTTGAAGGCTGGTATGAAAACCAGAAGAAAGTTGCAGGGGCTGGGGCAGTGTACTCCTTTTCAGCTGACGCAGACCGCGTCTTGCAAGCGCGGTTTTCCGTGCATGGGACCTACATAGAGGAATTCCCTGATCCGGCGTTTCGAAGAGAAGCGCTTCGGTTGATCAATGATATAGACGGAGGTAGAAGGACGGAAGACGACTTTATCAAGAATACCGACATGAAGCCTATGGCGTCCCTTACTCACCTGTTTGTGTATGATATGGGGATACGCGACTTGACGGGCCTTAAGTTTTTCCCAAACCTGCAGTATTTGTATTGCCAGTGCAATGAACTGACCGAGCTGGATATTTCAAACAACCCTGCGCTCGAATTTGTTTGCTGCTTTTACAACAACATGGCTTCACCGGACAGCGTCATCGGCTGGCGGGAACTGGGGCTTGTGATCAATTCCCCAGAAGACATGGGTTCAGGCACGCTCTTTTTCTATCCGAAAGAATTAAGCCCAAACCAAAACGTCAAAGCCAGCATCCGAACCAACCCGGTCAGCTATGTTGCGGATGAAACGGAGTTCATCCTTTCAATTCGCGATGCGCAAGGCGTGATGGTGATCGAGCTGAAATTTGAGCTGGATGGCAGCATGCTTACTTTTATGGGTATTGACGAGCTGAACGGGTTCAGCCAATCAGGCAACATACTGTGGGAGCTTGCAAACGGCAACATATGGATGGGGAAAATCACGATCGCTTACGGACAGGAGGGTTCAAACGGGTTTACTTCAGAAGCTCCCGCTGACATCGCCAAACTGATATTCACCCCCAAGGCAACAGGCGACGCGTCCGTTAAACTGACTGGCATATCGGTTTATGGGCGTGCCGGGGATACTGCAGCATACCTTGACGCGGTCATTGAAGCAGGCGAAGCGACGACAGCGGTAGAGAGAAAATATTCAAAATACGACCTCACTAGGGACGGATTGGTCGACGCACTGGATCTGGGAATCATGCTGCTTTACTGCGGATCCGACAAGGATTCACCAAATTGGGACACGCTAATCAAGGTCTTTGATTCCAAAGGGAAAGGCGTCACCGCGAGCATGTGCGACGTCAACTCAGACGGTAAGGTCGACATGCTGGATTTGATCGACTTGTTTATCCACTATACGAAATAGTACGTACAATTCGGTTTTTCAATCCAGCCAATTGAATATGACAAAAGTTCAATGAAAAAGGTTGGTAATCGTGTACAAGCCAAATAAAAGAGGAATTTCCTGATCTGGTGTTTCGAAGAGCAGCCAAGATTAAATTTCCCTGCCTGTCCGCAGTATCTCTTTAACAAACGGATTGTCATCTATATCACTGTGCTCTGTCGCCGTACCCTTAACATAGGAGCCGAATAGAAAAGCGCGGCTGCCCCAGATATCATCCGGGGCAGCCTCGTCTTTTATAGTTAATGCACTTCAGTTAGGTCTATTTTGTGTAGTGGATGAACAGGTCAAGGAGGTCGAGCATGTCGATCACGCCGTCCAAGTTGACGTCGCACATCTTGGCCGTCACACCCTTGCCGTGGGAGTCGTAAACCTTGATTTCGGTG
>WRJK01000072.1 GCA_009782285.1 Clostridiales bacterium | reverse complement strand
GGGGAGTTGGTAGTTGGGGGGAGTTTGTAGTTTGTAGTTGGTAGTTTGTAGTTTGTAGTTGGGAGTGTCCATTTTACCTGCCTGTTCGACTTTGGCGGCACAACTGGAACCAAACCGCCGTCCGGTTTTTGGGTGGAGGCTGGGGGCACGGGGGCAGCGCCCCCGGTTTCAATAGCCGTACCTTTCTAATTCAAGGCGGTTTTGAGGGTACAATGGCAACATCGATGCCTGAACTTTTTACTCGTTCGGTTTCTGGGCATCGGCAGTATTGCATGCCCTCAAAGCGCGGCCTGTCAAGAAGCCGCTTTGCGGCAGGGTGGAGATTTTCCGCCCGGAGGGCAAGGAGGAAAATACTACCCGTTTCTTAACTTGCCGTGAGCCTTGTTTTTTGTCAGCTTCCCGTTCATGATTATTTTTTTGAGACAGAATCAAAAACGCTTGACACAATTATTGTGAACAGCTTCTGATTGGTAGTTGGGTTGCGTGAAGCAGCACGGAGCCCATTTGGCCGTCAACATTGTCTGCAAACCACGATATTGTGCCGTTGCCGTTGTCGATGACGTTTTCGGCGGGTGCCCCGTTCACAAGCAGGCTGATTGCTGCATTTGGTGCCGGGGTGAATACGAACTCAGCTTTTTCGCCGAACGGAACTTGGCGCACCTTTGCAAGCATTGGGCTTGATGTTATGCCAAGTGTCGCACCGCTGCCATTATCGGACTCGACAGTGACCGTGTCGAAGCTGCGATACACTTCTACGCCTGCTATGTTTACGTTTGTCACATCCCTTTTGTTAACTGCCGGGTACGTTCTGGTGCCGCCGCCTTTTCCGATATTTTTGCCATATTTTTCTGAAGCTCCCGTCAGCCCTGACGGGGTTATGCGAATGTATTGCGCCGTGCAAGGAGCATCCAAAACAATATTCGACATAACGGACCGCGAGTCTTTGTTGTCAAAGTCAGGGACAACGGTTGACCAGTTTGCGGCGTCTGTACTCACGTCCACGCTTACGCGGTTCGGAACCCCGGCGAGCCAATTGGGGCAGCCCGTGCCCACGGCTGCGCTCCAACGCAGCATTATCCTGTCAAACGTGCAAACTGCGCCAAGGTTTACATAGAAGGGCGAACCCGGGTCGACTTTTGCGGCTGCGTTTAGCGAACTGTCGATGACGGTGGTTCCGCCATTGGCAACCGCAGCGCCTGCGATTGCCGTGGCGTCGCTTGCGCTTGCAGATGTGGCGGACGTCCCGCTGTTTTTGGCCCTGGCCAAGTTGGTCGTCGCGCTTGTTGCCGTTTGATCCGCGCAATCGCCGGGCTTGTAAATGTTGCCGCCGCGCCTAGGCCTGCTGCGGATAACGTTGTTGAAGCAGTTGACGCTGATTGCAGCCGGGCCGGAAAGCAGTTCTGCAAGATGGGTGACTGTCACCGTGCGGCTTTCGCCAGGGTACAGCGTGATCAGGTTGTCGTTGAATGTGGAGGGCAGCAGCTCCTTTTTGGAGTCGCCCTTATACGCCTTGACCTCGATCCCGTAAGCAATCTTGTCTGTGTTGTTTGTGATTTCTACAGACTGCACATGGTGTATCCCGTCGGCTGCGAGCCCCCCGGCGTCGCTTGCTACGTCTAAGTCAACAGGTTCCAGTGTGTTTAGCTGCGTCAGGTCGCCGGCCTGATAATACGATGACCTCGCCCAGTTGTTGCTGTTGTGGACGCTTTGGCGGCGCGGCACTGCATAGTCGTTGCGGCTAATGACGTTTCTGTCTTCACCCGTTAGTTCGAGGCTGACGAAGTATACGTCGGTAGTGGGCCTTGTCAGTGAGCTGTCTATCTCGGCTTTTGAAAACACCATCTGCGAACCCGTCTGCACGGCTGCCCTGCGTCCGTGAGGTCTGTAGTCAACTGCAAAACCGCCGTCTACCCATGATTCGCAGGCACCGTCGCCAATGTCGTCGCGCCGTATTGGGTTCAGGCCGGTCAGAAGCATCGTTTCCTCCCCGGCATAGCTGCTTATGGCGTCCGGCAGGACGCGGACGTCTTTGGACAAGTCTTTGTTTATGCGGTTGCCGTGGATGTCGTACATCTTGAGGGTTGCCGTGAGCGCACCTAAATCTTCTGGGGTGGTGTTCACTACGTGGACGTTCTTGTTGTAAGGGTTATACAATATGTGAACCGGCTCGTTTGCCTTTGCGACACCATAAGACGACCCGAAGAGGTTCATGTAGAAGTCCATCTGGTTCCACATGATCACCGGCCTTGGGGCGTTCAGCATCCAGTTGACAAAACCCGTAGCTGCCAAGAAACGCCTGACGTTGAGGGCCTCGTACTGGGATCTTTGGTACTCGTACCCGAACAGCTGGGATTTGTACACCCATTCGTCCAAGTTGTCCGCGCCGCCGTACATGTTCTCGGCGATGTTCACGAAGTTGTCGATCCTAGTGAAGTTAAAGCCGCCCCTGTCAGAGTGCCAGTTCCATTTGTTGTAGTTTCCGGGTCCTGTGCCCGGTCCAGTATGGCCTTGGTTGTGAGGCCAAAGGCTGTCTTTGGGGATGAACCGCCTTAGCGATTCCACGGAGGGGACGCCGCCTCCGCCTCCGCCTTCTGAGACAAAGCCGTATATTCCAGAAGTGGCGCCGTCTGTAGCTGCGCTGTAAAAGGCTGTCGGAACCCCAGTGTCGTAAGCGTGATCCATTTCCGTGCCGCTTCCTTCGCCTGTCAGCTGCGCGGGCCTTGTTACCGCGCTCGAAAGCGCTATGGCTGTGTCGTGGAACCTGAGCCTCCCTTCGATCTCCATAAACTTGCGGGCAACCATCGCGTCGTTTGCGTTGTTTTCCCTATAGTCCTTGGGATAATCGCTGCCGTTGAGCCATGCCAGCATGCACGGGTGCGAACGCAGGCTGCGTATTTGGGCATAGACGGACTCGTAGACGATCATGCGTTCCGCCTTCGACCAGTTGTTGCCGGAGGTCACTTCAAGCCTGTCGCAGCACATGAAGCCCGCCATATGCAGGATGCCGTATTCGTCCATCAAGTCGTGGAGGTTGTCATTGTAGAATTTGCCCTCGTCGCGTATCATGTTCATGCCCATTGAGGCGACAGCATCCAAGAACGCCCTGTCGGCTGATGCCGGCTGCCGCATGAAAATGTCGTAGGGGCTGAATCCGCCGGATTTGATGACGATGGGCTGGTGGTTCACGTAGAACTGCGCCATTATGTTTGATCCAGCCATTGCATTCGTCTCCGGCTGAGCCGTCATGTTGTGAACTTCGCAGGATACTTCCCTGATCCCGAAGCGGTGGCGGAGCGCGTCGTTTGGCACGGAGGATCCGTCCGCCATGAATGCATAGTCCACCGTGTACAAGGGCTGGCTGCCTGAACCGATCGGCCACCACAGCTCCGGTTTGGCAAGCACCCTGCCCTCGGCGACGACGATTTCATTGTTGTAAGTGTTTGCTTTGACCGTTGCGTGCGTTTGCCATTGGTCGATTACGTTACCGCACCTGTCTCGTACCGTCGCTTTAACTGTGCCGGCAACGTCCGCAGAGCCCGGGTTGGTCGCTTCAATGTAAAAAGAGAGCGATGCGCTGTCGAGGCCTTTGGAGACTTTTGAAACGACCAGCGGGTTTGAAATATGCACTTTGTCGTATGTTGCTACAAAAGCCCTTCCGACAAGGCCCAAATTGTTGTCAGAGGGCGCCGGATGCCAGTCGTGCCAGTACAGGGAGAAGTCGGTGCCTATAAAGTGCCTCTTCACTTTGACCTTGATGTTGTTCTGTGCGCCGTATCTGATGTGAGGCGTTGCGTCTATGTCATATGTCCTGAACGCGCCTTTGAAACAGTCCTTGTATGTGTCGAAAACTGCATCCCCAGATGCAGATGAAGCGGCTGGAGCCAGAAATGCCACATCGTCGTAGGAGTACGGCGGCGCAGGGTTGCTCCCCGCCCCAAGCCCCGTGTCCCCATCAGCGCCGATGCGGTTTTTGAGCTCGTCTTCGTCGGTTATGTTCAGGTTTTTGTTGACGACCTTGACGCCGTTGACGTAAATATCAGCGGTATAGTTGATGCCCTTGAAAGTAAGCATCACATTTTTGCCGGCTTCGCTTTCGGGAAGCGTGAAGTCGGTGCTGTACCACCACGGTTTTTCAAAATCCGAACGGCTTATGTGCAGCATGTTATCGTCAAAATAGGGGTCGCATTCGCCGTCGTTGTTTGGGGCGAAGGCAAAATCGTACAGGTGTTCGTCAAGCAGTGATCCTAAAACGGACCCTGGAACCGTAGCGGCCACCCAGCCTTTAGTGCTGTTTGAAGCGGCTATTGCTCCGTCGTCAGCGCCAAGCTGCGGTAGGCTCGGGAACTCGGCTGCCAGAGTAGTTCTGCCAGAAGGCGCGATTTTCCACGCTGTTAGATTTTTTGCATAAATCCTGTTGTCCGTTTTCATCTGATTGGCCATTTTATAACCCCTTTCGCTACTGAATGCATTACATTACGCTATATTATTGCACATGTCAGGTGGCAAAATCAAGGGGCAAATGATGGTTTCGGGAAATAGTTTTCGAAGGTATCCCTTGACTAATGTTGAGCGAAAGCGTAAAATAATGGCATGAAAGATTGCAAAGGAGAAGGTTTTTATGGCTAGCATACAATTAAAGGGCGTTACGAAGGTTTACCCAGGGAACGTTAGGGCAATAGACAATTTCAACTTGGAAATTGTCGACAAGGAGTTCGTAATCTTCGTCGGACCCTCTGGCTGCGGGAAATCCACCACGCTGCGCATGATTGCAGGGCTCGAGGACATCACAGACGGTGAGCTTTTCATAAATGGCAAAAAAGTGAACGACGTGCCGCCGAAAGACAGGGACATCGCCATGGTCTTCCAGAACTACGCCCTTTACCCGCACATGACGGTATTCAAGAACATGGCTTTTGCGCTCAAGCTGAGAAAAGTGCCGAAGGACGTAATCAGCCAGAAAGTCCATGAGGCAGCCCGCATTTTGGACATAGAACGCTTGCTTGACAGAAAGCCCAAGGCTTTGTCTGGGGGCGAACGCCAGAGGGTGGCGCTGGGCAGGGCAATGGTCAGGGATCCGGCAGTTTTCCTGCTGGACGAGCCGCTTTCAAACCTTGACGCCAAACTTAGGACGGCGATGCGCTCAGAAATATCCAAGCTGCACAAACAGCTTGCAACTACTTTCGTCTACGTTACCCACGACCAGACCGAGGCCATGACCATGGGCGACAGGATAGTCGTAATGAAGGGCGGCGTTATACAGCAGATCGATACGCCGCAAAACCTCTACGATTCGCCGTGCAACATATTCGTTGCAGGCTTCATCGGCACACCTCAGATGAACTTCTTGAATGCAGCAATAGAAAAACACAGCAGCGGCTATGTGGCAAAATGCTG
Source organism: Clostridiales bacterium (assembly GCA_009782285.1). Classification (GTDB taxonomy): domain Bacteria; phylum Bacillota; class Clostridia; order Peptostreptococcales; family Anaerovoracaceae; genus WRJK01. The sequence continues at coordinate 10,283 of WRJK01000072.1, read as the reverse complement.
CGGCACCGTTTTCCCGCTTCCGTCGGTTCCCAGCGATACCATTGCTGAGTACGTAGGCAAAGAGGTGACGCTCGGGATACGCCCCGAAGACCTGCACCTTGAGCCGGAATACATGGAAAACCCTGGATTCGGCGTGATTACAGCCGATCTGGAATTGTCGGAAATGATGGGTTCAGAGATATACCTTTATTTGAACTGCGGGGGGAGCAAACTGATAGGCAGGGTACCGTCCCGCTTTGGCCCGCAAGCAGACTCGAAGATGACCATTGGTATAGATTGCGAAAAGCTACACGTGTTCGACACTGTGACTGAGAGGAGAGTGGGGAGTTTGTAGTTGGTAGAGGGGAGTTGGTAGTTGGTAGTTGGTAGGTGGTAGTGGGGAGTTTGTAGTTGGTAGTTTGTAGTGGGGAGTTGGTAGTTTGTAGGTGGTAGAGGGGAGTTTGTAGTTTGTAGTTGGTGGTTGGGAGTTTGTAGTTTGTAGTTTGTAGTTTGTAGTTTGTAGTTGGGAGTTTGTAGTTGGTAGTTGGTAGTGGGGAGTTGGGAGTTTGTAGAGGGGAGTTTGTAGTTGGGAGTTTGTAGGTTGTAGTGGGTAGTTGGTAGTGGGGAGTTTGTAGTTGGTAGAGGGGAGTTGGTAGTTTGTAGTTTGTAGTTGGTAGTTGGTAGTGGGGAGTTTGTAGTTGGTAGTTTGTAGTGGGGAGTTGGTAGTTTGTAGTGGGGAGTTGTTAGAGGAAGAGGTCTTCTAGTGTTGCTTCGGAATGGACGATGCTGGAATGGCTGTTCCTGACAATCCCGTATGTCGTTACCATAGTGAGGTGTACAGCTTTCTTTGTGTGGGTTTCCGCTTCGAACACGGCGATTTTGTTGCGCAATCCGGTTTCTTCGTTTCCTGTTATTGAGTATTCTGCCTTGCTGTATTTTATTTCGCATAGGTTGATGACGCCGTCTTTTCGATCGAACAGCAAATCGATTTGCGCGCCTGGTGACGAGTGCCTGCTGCGCCACGACGACATTTCAGTGAAAATTGCAGCGATGCCGAGTGCCTGCTTGATTTGTTCGGAATGGGACAGGCAGACTTGTTCAAAGGCGTAGCCTTTCCACGCCGACAGAGAAGGGCTTTCAAGATTGCTCGTCCAAAACCGTTGATTTTTAGGCCGTTTGCCCCTGATGAAACGCAAATGGAACAAACTGAAAGGATCCGTAAGCTGATATAGGCAGAGGTTGTCGTCCATCGAATAATTTGGGTATGCGCGGATGAATCCGCATAGTTCAAGCTCTTCCATGATCTGAGTCAATCCCCCGCCCGACGCCAGCCCGGTTTCTCGGATGATATCATCCCTAGTCAACCCTTTCGCTTTTGCGCTCAATGCCGTCACAACATTAATGTAATTGTTGGAGTTCCTAAACAGTGTAGAATAAACCTCTTGGAACTCACCGCGCAGGGAACCGTCATCATCGAAGCAAAGCGCATCCACATTTTGAGGCAGGCTCAATCCCTTTCCAAGCAAACTCAGATAATAGGGGACGCCGCCAAAAATCATGTGCGCCTCGCATATGCGGTAACGTCCAAGGTTGAATTCCTTGTCTCTCAAATAAGCCTCTGTTTCTTTCAACGTGAATGGAAGCAGACGCATTCTACGCGTCACCCTGTTGTGCAACCCACCTTTGTCTTTTAATATGTTTTTTACAACCCATGAGGTTGAAGAACCGCAAATAATAAGAAAAACATCCGGCCTGCCAGACGCCCACCCATTCCAAAAATGTTCCAACGCTGTCCGAAATCCGGATTTCGGCGTGTCCATCCATGGAGCTTCGTCTATAAACAAGACCTTTCGCTTGGATTTGCCCAGCTTCTCCAGTTTGTTTCTTAGCTGCGCAAATGCATCGAGCCAATTTGCGGCATTTTTCTCAGACCCGCCAAAGCTGTCCTTGATTGCCATGCCCCATGCATGGAGTTGGTCTTCCTTATTCCCGTCTGCCAGCCCGGTTACACAGAAATCAAACTTCCCGCAAAAGTACTCGCGTATCAGAAACGTCTTGCCAATTCGCCGCCTCCCGTACACGACAAGAAACTCAGGCACCCCCGATTCGACGTATTGCTTAAGCAACGACTTCTCTTTGTCACGCCCTATGATTTTCATGCCGCCCTCCTAGGATAACTCGCCAAAACATAGCTTTTTTATAAAGTTTTGGCGAATAATAAGTTTGTTCTGTCATGATATCACATACCGTTGAATACGTCAAAGAGTATTTTTTCATTGAAAAATGAATCGAAATATGTGGCGTTATGAATATGCAGCAAAAAAATAACTCGCCAAAACATAGCTTTTCTATAAAGTTTTGGCGGGTTATGTGAAGATGCCGTTCTAGAGGGACGGCCTCGTCAGCTTGATCGGCTTGCATTTGACGAACTTTCCGTCGCCCCTGTTGCCTAGGAACTCGCCGTCTTTATACACCAGCTTGCCCCTGCTGTACGTTTCAACCGGGTAGCCCTTTAGTTTCGTGCCCTCCCAGATGGTATGGTCGACGTCCGAGTGCATTGCCTCCTGCGTGATCGTGAATTCCTTTTTTGGGTCGTAGATGACGATGTCCGCATCAGACCCCGGCTGCAGCAGACCCTTTTGCGGGGCGCAGCCGAAGATCTTCGCAACGTTGGTGGAGCAGAGCTCGACGGCTTTATTGAGGGTGATTCGCCCTTTGTTCGCCTCGGACAGCATATAGGGGTACATGTTTTCAACACCCATGCAACCGTTGGGTATCTTCCGGAAATCGTCTTTGCCCCAATACTTTTCGTAGGACTGGAAGGGGCAGTGGTCTGTCGCGACTGTGGAGATGTCGCCTCTGTTGATCCCGTCCCAGAGGGCGTCCTGTGATTCTTTGCCCTTGATGGGGGGGGAGCAGACGAAGTTCCTCCCGTCCGGTCTCTTGTATACGTCCTTGGTGAAATGCAGGTACTGGGGGCAAGTCTCCGCAAATATCGGGTAGCCCTCGTCTCGAGCTTTCGTAACGGCGTCGAGGCCCTGCTTATTGGCTAGGTGGACGATGTAAAGCGAGACGTTCAGGCTTTTTGCCCATTGGATGGCTCTTTCGTCAGCTTCGCCTTCGACGAACTCAGGCCTTGACATGTAGTGGTGCCACGGGTCGGTCTTGCCTTCGCTGATGTATTTCTCCACGAGGGTGTTTACCATCTCGTTGTTTTCCGCATGAACTGCGATCAAGGCACCGCAGGATTTCGCTTTCGCAAGCACCTTGTAAAAAACCCCGTCGGTTACGCCGAAGTCGTAGACCATGAACACTTTGAACGAAGGCACGCCGTACCTAACTGAATCAGCGATGCTGTCCAGAAGGTCACCGGACACGTCTTTTACGCCAATGTGAAACGAGTAGTCCACTGCAGCGTCAGGTGCGCATATTGCGTCCCGGCGCTTGACGGCGTCAACCATGTTTTCGCCAAAATCTTGGAGGACAAAGTCGAACACAGTGGTAGTCCCGCCGCAGGCTGCGGCTCTCGTGCCTGCAAAATAGTCGTCGGCGGAAATAGTGCCGCCAAAAGGCATGGCCAAGTGGGTGTGAGCGTCGATGGCGCCGGGGAGGACCAGCTTCCCTCTTGCGTCCGTCACCTTTGTTTCCTTTGAAGGCTGCAGCGAACTGCCTATAGCCGTTATTTTGCCGAATTTCACAGCGATGTCCGCTTTGAAGATGGATTCGGCTGTGACGATTGTGCCATTGTTTATCAATAAATCCATTTCTGCACCTCCTAAACATTGACAGCGGCCCTGTCAGTCATTGCTTCATGCTCCTCATCTGAAAGCAACGAGGATTTCTCGTTCCGCATCAGCAGCCAGTACAATACCAAGCCGGCGAAGAAAGAAAACAGGTAGCCGTTTGCTGCCACCCAGCTCCCAAAGGAACCGAACATGTCGAATGTTTCAGGATTGCCAAACACAGGGATGACAAAAGCAAAGATCCAAGCGGCGATGGCCCTCACGTTGAAGCCCCCTTGGTACCAATACCTGCCGCTGCTGCCTTGGAACAGAGCCATGACGTCGATGGTCCTGTTCTTGACGATGTAGTAGTCAGCTACGAAAATAGCGGCGATGGGCGCAAGTATCGTGCCATAGGTCCCGAGCCAACCGAAGAGGTACGCGCCGGGGCCGCCGAATATCCACCAAGGCCTGTACAGAATTGCTAGGATGCAAGCTATGATGACGCCCGTCTTGTATGAAATCTTGCTGGGCACAAGGTTTGAGAAGCCGTTGGCCGGGGCGACTACGTTGGCGGCTATGTTCGTCGTTAGGGTGGCGATAGCGACGCCAAGGGACACGACGACTGCAATCACTGGGTTTTGCAACTGGTACAGGACATCTGTGGGGTCAAAGGTGGCTTCGCCGAACACTAGGAAAGTCGATTGGGCAAAATAAGCCCCGACAAAGGCGCAGAAAAACATCATGAGGGGCATGCCGTAAAGCTGGCCCCGGAACTGGGCTTTCTGAGATTTGGCGTACCTTGAAAAATCAGGTATGTTGAGTGCCATGGTAGCCCAGAACGCAATGTTTGCAGTGAGCCCTGCAAGGAATACGTACATGTACCCGCCATTTACAGCGACAACTTCCACATTTGTGCTGGCCTGAAGGATGTTCCCGACGCCATAGCCTTCATTGAAAACGATGCTGGTCGACCAGAAGAGCAGGGCTATGGACAAAGCGACTAGGACTGGTGCGCCGATGGCCTCCATCCATTTTATGCCTTCAGAACCTCTGTAGGATATCCAAAGGACAATCCCGAGGAAAACAAAGAACCCAATCAGCTGCGCCATGCCCACGTCTATGCCCATCAGGTTGATTTTGCCCATTTCCTTGAAAGGCTTGATGAAAGCCCCCACGAACACGACAATTGCCGCGCCGCCAATCCAGCTCTGGATGGCGCACCAGCCGCAGGCGGTCAAAGCCCTTGAAAGCGACGGTATGTGTGCACCGATCGAACCGAAAGTCAGCCTGGAAAAGACTGGGAATGGGATGCCGTACTTAGTTCCGGCGTGCGAGTTGAGCTGCATAGGGATCAGCACGATGAGGTTTCCGAGAGTAACGTTGAACACAGCGGCCCAAGGCGACAGGCCAAGGCCTACCAAGCCCGACGCCATCGTGAATGAAGGGATGCAAATCGACATGCCGATCCAAAGGGACGCAATGTTGTACGTGGTCCAAGTCCTCTGGGAAAGCGAAGTTGGCGCCAGGTCTTCATTGTAGTACTTTGAAGATGTAAGCTCTGCACGGGCGATGTCGGTCAGCTCGAACAAGCCGCTCCGCTCAATTTGTGTGTATTTTGACATCAAAACACCTCCATAAAATAAAAGGATAATTACATGTTGATTATACTATATTATTATGGAAATGTGTGCAGTTTTTTGAAATAAACGCTTTTTGCAATAAAGCGTTGCCACACAACTTTTACAAATAATTTACTATTTCCGTCTAATTATTTTTACTTTTGGCAAGTATAGTTGCGTGTAACGGGCAGAATTCACTGCTATTTGCAGCTGAAAAACTATTGCCTGAACAAGGAGGAAGAAAAGTGCATTTATTCTGTAACTCAAAAAAAAGAGCCAGCCGTCTTGGCAGCTTGCTGCTGGCGCTTCTAATGCTGATAGGAACAGCACCCGGAATATTCGCTGCCGGTGCCGAAGCGTCTGCCGACCCGCCAAAAGCCGTATATGGCTCTCCCGTTGTCGACGGATTTGCTGAAGGGATTTGGGAGGATGCCCCTATTATTCACATACCCAGCACTTCGTCCACCAGCACGTCGGCAGACTGCAGGCTGATGTGGGACAGGGGGTATCTCTATGTCTTGGCAGAAATAAACGACAGCACGCCATATGCTGTTGGCCAGCCAAGCCCTCTTTCAGACAATGCTTCGCACCTTGGCGAACGCAACGACACAATCGAACTTTGGATCAATTGGACAAACAGCACATCGGCTGACTATTACGCAGACACAGCCGCCCACTACATTATTGACCGCAACAACCTCTGCGACACTAATTTCCGTTCCTCGGTTGACGTTTCAGCAGTCAAGCACGCGGTCGTATCGGATAACGACCATTACACCGTGGAGGTTGCAATCCCGTTACCCAGAATAATTGATTCAAGAAACTGGGAAAAGTTTGGCATCAATTTCTCAATTAACGACGACATGACCGGGGACGGCTACAGGGACGCCTACATCACTTGGTACAGCGGCGGAGCTTACTGGAACACCCCTGCAAATGTGCCGGAAATAATCGTAGAGCCTAGAGCCGATGACGAAGACACTGATCTTTTAGCGCTGTTCCAAAAGAATTTAGTGCTTTACCTGCCCTTTGACGGCAACAGCGTGGCAATAGACCCCAGCGCGACAGCTACAAACGGATTGGTTCCAAAGACCGAAAACAACGTGACCTACGAAGAAGGGATGTACGGCCAAGCTGCCCGTTTCACGCAAAGGAGCTCCCATGTGGACACCGGCATTAGCGAACTCCCCGCTGACTACAGCTTCACTTTTTCCACTTGGATCAAGGACTACAGGACTGAAAGCGACCCGGCGTTCTTCAGCAACAAGCCATGGACCAGCGGCGCGAACCAAGGGTTTGTCTTCTGCACCAGGGGCAGCGACGTGCGTTTCAACATGAACGCAGGCAACGTTGGGAGGGTCGACTACAACGTCCCGGCAATCAATGACGGCAGGTGGCATATGTTCACAGGCGTCATCGACAGGCAAAAAGGCGTCGTCAGGATGTATATCGACGGAAGGAAACAGATAATAGACGGCGTTGCAGGGCAGTACGAGGGCGACATTTCTAAATTCGCAGGCCAAGCTCTCACGCACCCAAATTATACAGTTAAGATAGGCAACGACGGCACCGGCAACTACGGCGACGCCACGCCGAACCACGCAATGGACGATTTCTTCTTCTTCGACAAGGCTTTGAGCGACGACGAAATCATGGAGCTCTACAGCTCGCTGCAATATATTCCGAGGCTGTATTTCCAAGATGTGGAAGTCGCAATCGACTGCGAGGATTCAATCCTGCCGGGCATATATCAGTACGATGAAGCTCTGACCGGCGACTGGACTCCTCGTGTGTTCCAGACTGGGAATTCCGTGCTGGCGACTGTTGACCAGTCGGGAAGAATTGTCGCAAACAGCCAAGGTTTGACCGGATCCACAAAAGTTTCGGCTATGAGCTTTTGGAGCCCTGCGCCCGGCATCGTGTTCCCATTCATGCCCTCGATCAAGGTTACCATAAATGAAGACGATGGCCGCATATTCAGGAAAACTGACGAAGTTGCAATAGAAAAAGGCAGCAGCAAAGAGCTGCCGATAAAAGCAGTCTATGTGAACAACCCGGAAGTGACCTATGTGTCCGGCAACCCCGGGGTTGTTACCGTTGAAAACGGCAGTATCGTAGCCCTTGCCCAAGGCACGGCCACATTGACCGCAAAAAAAGCCGGGTTAGCTGACGATGTTCTCATTGTACGCGTCAGCGACTCGGCAAGCGAATACCAGCTTTTCATCGACAAAGACGAATGGTCAGGCATCATTCCTATTGACACTTCAGGTAAAATAGCTGTTATGAAAAATTCAACAGGAAGCACAATTGTTTGGAGCAGTTCAGACGCGAGTGTCGTGGAAGTCGACAACGACGGCAATTTCACAGCGAAAAAAAGCGGCACAGTAAGAATTGTCGCCAGAGCAGGCATTCCTTCTGGGAGCTACATTGAGGATTGGCTCGACATGGCAGTTGGAATTCAAACACCGTTCAATTTCAGGATAGTTGGCGCCGAATGGGCCACTGTGGGGACGCCATTCCTTATGGACGTGCATTTTGACACAGGCACTACGCCCCAGCCGATTAAATCCATAGAAACCGTTTATTCCTACGACCCGGCAGTGTTTGAGTTTGTCCCGGGTTACCGCGCAACCGGGGGAACATACGTAGACGATCCAGTAAACGGGAAACTTTCAGTGACGTACTCCTTCGGAGGCAATGGCAGAACCAACGCTAGCTTGAGCCCCATCGCCACATCGAGCAGAATAGGCACATTTTGCTTCATGTTAAAGGAAAATGCGCCGAGAAACGCGGATTCCGTAATATCTGTGGAAAGCACCGTCCCGTTTGCGGAAAACGTGAACCCCGCTTTCTTTGAGGTGAGCAAAAACAGCACCGCCATTAAGACCTGTTTCAACCCAGAGGCGGATTACAACGGAGACGGGCTGGTTTCCATAGGCGATGTGGCACTGGCTCAAGGCACGGCTGCGGAATCCATCGCAAAGGATCCGGCTTTCGGGTTCTACCCAGTTAAGCGAATAGTCTACCTCGGCATCGACGGCGGCGGGAACTACCTCACAAGCGACGGATACTACACCACAAACAATTCGACCTACACATGGGCGGGAAAGCCCGAACGGTATACCTATTCCGTGTTCGAAGGCCTTGGCGGTCTTGCTGAAACCGGCTCTTATACCACCGATGCCCTGACCTCAGACCCCCCAATATCCGGGCAGAACTGGACTGCCATGTTCTACGGCTACGAGCCCACAGACGATATGGAATTCGAAATAACCAACGGGGTTGCAGGATCTTTTTACTACCCCACGAAAACCAGCCCCTACAAGTCAATACTGGAACTGTTGCGCGAGGCGCAGCCGAGCAGGCATCAGAGTACTTTCATCGAATGGGGTTCCATGGAGAACGGCATAACCGGCATCGAGACAGGTGCCTACGCATACCGTGGCGGCAACAACGCGACTTTGCACAAGGCCGTTGAGATGATAGAGGGCGGTTTCCTTTACAACTCGTCCTTTATGTTCATCGACTGCGACCACTACATGGACGGCATAGGCCACAGCACCGGATGGTACAACGATACCTTCTACGAAGCTGGCAAGGTGATGGCAGAAGATTTGGACAAGCTGGTTAAGGCAATTGAAAGCGACGAAAAGCTGGCGGACGACACAGTGTTCATGATGAGCAACGACCACGGCGGCTACGGAACGGGGCACGGGAACTGGAGGCCTTCCGAGTACTACATGATGATGTACTCAAAAGGCCCTGTGATCAAATCCGGGTACAAATACAAGGGTGACAATGGCATCGGAGGGTTCGGCAAACGGCCCACGGCGCCGTATTCGGAGACCGACGCCCGCCAGAAAGACTGGCCGGCGCTGTTCGCCAAGGCGATGGGCATTGAAGGCTGCAAAGCTTGGGTAGGGACTACAGACAATCACGACATATTCATTGAACAGAGGGAAATGGCAGAGCAGGGCCGCGATGTGGAAGTCATCACGCTAGTTAAAACCGCGAAAGGCTATGACGTGTCCCTTTCAAACATCCATGTTAAGAACGAGGGGCAGATATCAGCCGCCCATCTGATTATCTCGGGGATTGACGATCCGGCGAAGCTCACAGCTAAGCAGGACGCAAGCATATTATACACATTCGTTAAAGACGGCAAGCTGAACGTAGTCGTCAAAACCGACGGCAGCTTCGGCGATGGCCCCATACTCTCCGTAGACGCAGCTGACGGAGCAATTTTGGAAAACGCCATGCTTGGAAAGAAGAACGGGCTTGAAATCTATGTGGATCTCTTGACAGTCGAATCAAGCGGCGCAGTTTTGGACATCAGAGCCGATGCAGTGAGCGGCATCGAAGGTGACGTGGAATACGTTTTGTCCCTGATCGGGGCGCACAATGCCTTGACCCTCGAGCTGGAATTTGAAATCGACGGCAGCCTTCTTGCAGGGAAAGCCGTTGAGGCGCTTTCCGGTTTCACAGCCATGAACGACGTCTTCTGGACTTACGGCGGGGGCGATGTCTGGAAAGGCTCTCTTGCCCTCGCGTACAAGGCAGGGGATTCAACAGGGTTCACTTCGCAAGCCTCAGCCGACATAGCGAAGTTCGTCTTCTCACCCAAGGCTATGGGCGAGGCGACAATGAAACTCACTGGTATCAAAGCAGTGGGTCTTGACAAAGAAATCGAGCAGGTAGTAGCTCTTGCGTCGGCTATCGGGAATGGAGAAGCCACGACGACCATCGAGCAGACCGTCTGGTCCAAGTACGACCTTAACAAGGACGGGAAAGTCGATGCGCTTGACCTTGGAGTTATGCTCCTTTATGTCGGATTCGACTGCGATTCCCCAGACTGGGATTCGTTGATCAAGGTCAACGACTCCAGGGGCAGGCCAGTCACCGCCAGCATGTGCGACGTCAATTCGGACGGGGTCATAGACATACTCGACTTGCTTGACCT
>WRJK01000071.1 GCA_009782285.1 Clostridiales bacterium | reverse complement strand
TTGGCGCGGCAAAACGCCGCCCAAGTGAAGCAGCTGGAAATCATGCGCCAGTCATTGGATGCAATTGAAGCAGTGCGGCACGACATCAAAAATCACATGCTCTCCTTGAAATGGCTTTGCGTCAACAACCGGTCGGCAGAAGCGGTCAAACACATTAACGGGATGCTCACTCGTGTCAGCCCCGGCGCAGTGTTCGTCGATTCGGGCAACTATGTGATCGACAGCATGGTAAACTTCAATGCTCAGGCAGCATCAGAAATGAGCATTGCACCGGAAATAAACGTCGCGATTCCGAAAAATGTTTGCTCGAAAGGTGTCCGGTTCCAAAAAGAGATGAGCATAGCAACTGGCACGTCTAAAGTTATTGACATGTGGTCGTCGGCAATTATTAATAGGACCCGAGGAGTTTTTATGACTGACATGACGTTTGGCGAAGTAAAAGTGCTGCGTCATTCAACTACTACGCCGTATATTCTAGACGGCAATTGCAAAGTGTTGACTGCAACTGGCTCCAATTATAAAAATCACTTGAAAAATTCGCTTTTCTCCAGCTTTTTTGATATAATAATATTAGTAAAACTAATATTATATTATTGGAGGAATGCCGATTATGACAAACGCGCAGAAATGGGATTATTCGTTAGGGCTTATTCAAATTGATGGTTTAACGCCAAGCGAAGAATTTCTCGAACTAGTTGAAAGAGAAAAGCGGGGTGAAATAACGACAGAGGATATGAAAAAGGCCCTTAATACAAAATACAAAATGAAAGGCGATATCGTAAAGAAATGAAAGACCCGTATTTGTATCCAAATAGTGAGACGTTGAAAAACCTTTTCAATAAAACAGACGAAACGAAGTTCAGCGCCATTGAAGCCGATTATACGAGTTTAACTTTATTCATGACGCTATTCAAAGAGTGCTGTAGGGGGGGCGACGTTTCCGAATCCTTCCGCTAGGGCAATATTTACAGACGATGGCATCAATGCATTAATTGAAAAAAATCCCAACGGGCATAAAACCGCTGCTCGTCATTTCATTTTGAACTGATTCATATCCATATTTCCATATAATCTTCCGGTTTAACAATTTCATTTTCGCTCCAGATACAGCCCGCAGGCTGCGCCTGCGGGCTGGTTATTCTTATAGAATTCTATGCATCATCGGCATTTCTGCCGCTGGCCAGTGGAAAATTAGCGGTGCAAATTCTCACAGCTCGCTCTACTTCGTGTAATGGATGAAAAGGTCCAGCAGGTCCAGCATGTCTATCAGGCCGTCGCCGTTCACGTCGCACATGCTTGCCGTTACCGGGTTGCCCCAAGCGTCGTTGACTTTTGTCAAAGAGCCCCAGTCAAGGGAATCGCTGTCAAAGCCGCAGTACAGCAGCATGATGCCAAGGTCAAGTGCGTCCACGGTGCCGTCCCTGTTCAGGTCGTATTTCGACCTGGCGATTGTCGTGACAGCTGTGCCGTTCTTTATTATTGACGGAATGTACGTCGTCGTGTCGTCAAGCCCGACAGCCTCGGCAAAAGTCAAGGTCACGGCGGCATTTCCAAACCCCTTTGGCGCAAAAATGAATTTTGCGATGTCCACTGGCGTTTTGGTCGTCAAGCCGGTGGTGGTGCCGGAAGGCAGCGCCAAGGTCACTGTGCCGCACCATTTGCCATCGCCCGCATAAACCCAGAGGATGCCGTTCATTGATTCAAAGCCACTTTGCCCCACGAGGCCCTTTCCTGAAAGCATGTCGCCGTCAATTTCGAACATCAGGTTCACTGTCAGAAGGTTGATCGTGTTTTCAACAGACAAAACAAACTCGGCGTCCCCATCGATGTAGCTTACGGGTGCTGCATGAATGCCGAAGAAAACTGCGTATTCGTTGATCGCGGCATTAAGGGCATTGTATGCTGCGGATACTTCCCCAGGGAGGGACAGCCCGTCCGCATTCACGGAAGCAGCAGTGTCAAACAGGGCAAGAAACTCTTCCCTGATGGCTTGGTCAAGAAAGCTTGGGTTGATCTGAGCCGCGAACCCGACTGCTTCGCTCAGCTGCGCTTTGTCTGCCGGGTATACAGCCAGGAAAGCTCCGCGCAATGCAGCGTCGGCCTTGTCGATGCCAATCTGTGGCAGGAAATTGTCGTGGTACGCGTTCAGCGACGAGTCGTACGCCGCTTGGAACGGTGCGCGGCCGCTTGCAGACAGGGCTTGTGCGGCGCCTATCGCCACCTGCAGGCGGGCTTTGTCCGCCATGCCCGGGGGCACGCGGTACTTCGTAGCCTGCTCGACCACGTAGGCGAACTCAAGCTGCTGCGCTTCGGTGTAAGCGGTGCCGGTAAAAGTAATGTTGGTTGGCGCAGTAGTCCTGCCGGGGTTGATGAGCGGAATGCTGACAGTCGGGTATCCTGCTTTGGCGCCGATTGCAGTGATGTTGCCGCCGGTGCCAATTAGGCCGTCGAGGTTGTATTCCTTGAGGACATAGTCTATCCCGTTGGTTTGCGAATACGCCTTGTCCCTTAACAGGTCCGCTTCGTACCTGTCCTTCTGCGCTACAAGGTCAAGCGCTGCGCACCTTATCATTATGACTTGGCCGTAAGGGAACGAACCTGGGTGGCTCGGCGCATACGCATTGTTGAAATTAACAATGTCCTGCAGCGTCTTTATCGGATAGCTCTCGTCCAAGGTCGCAAGGTACGCGGTAAGGTCCTTCTTGAAATCATAGTCGAGGACAACGGTGCTCGGTGAAGACGGGTTGCTGTTTGGGTTTGACGGGTTGTAGTACGTCAACGCTGTACCGTTTGGCTTTGTCACGATTTCAGCGCCTGCGTCCCTCAGCGCCTGAAGCGCTGCTTGGAACGGCCCGTATGAGGCGCTGGTCGATCCGGGGATGCCGATAAGGCCGATCCGTTTTCCGGCCAAATCGCCCAGCTTAAGGCTTTGGGTGTAGTCCACCCCCGTCACGCCTGCAGCTGCTATCCCGTCTGTCGCTGAGTCGTTGGGGTCATAGCCGGCTATGGCGTTTAGGAGGACAGCCACGTCGGTCACGCTGCGGCCCATTGGCCCTGCGGTGTCCTGCGTCGAGGAAATTGGAATTACCCCGTAGCGGCTGATCAAGCCAACCGTTGGCTTGATGCCTACAATTGAGTTGTTCCCGCTTGGGCTCAAAATGGAGCCGGACGTCTCTGTGCCGATGGTTATCGCAGCCAGCGCAGCAGCAGCAGCAGCACCTGACCCGGCAGAAGACCCGCTAGGCGAAAGCGTTGAGCTGTCGCCCAGCAGCCTGATTGGCCTGTTGGGGTTGCGCACCTGCCCGCCAAGTGAAGAAAACCCTGCCGGCATGTTGTTGGTAATGTAGTTTGCGAATTCCGTTAAATTGGCTTTGCCGAGAATTATCGCGCCTGACGCCTTCAGGTATGTGACAAGGGGCGCGTCGTATGGCGCATAATTGTCTGCAAGGGCTACCGAGCCGGCTGTGGTGGGCATGCCAAGCACATTGACGTTGTCCTTGATCAGCACTGGTATGCCGAACATGCCCTTGGCAACGGCCGGGTCCGCCGCAAACGCAGCGTCGCATTTTCTGGCATCGTCCAGCGCAGCCTGGTTGAGCGTTCTGACGGAATTGAGCTGAATGGTGTTGAGGTCGTACAAATCGATCCTCGTCAAAAACATCTGTGTCAGCTTTTCATATGTCAGTTTGCCGCTGGCAACAAGGTTCTGCATATCCGGTATGGTCGAGTACTGAAAGTCGATGATCAGGGTGTCTAGAGCGACCTGAAGCTCCAGGCCGCAAACGTACATTTGGCCTGCCGATGCATTTGGGTTTGATGCCAAACCTTCTGCCTTTTCAGTCGAGAAAATCAGTTGGTCAACGTATTTGGCAGGGCAAGCGTCCAATTCGCTCTGCGGGATGCCCTTTGCTTCACTGATCAAAGCCTGAAGTTCAAACCGGGCGGTTTCTTTAGCTGAATCAGCCCCAGAATCTGCCGACGCTATTGCCGCAGACGGGAAAACCATTGCCAGCGCTAAGCAGAGCGACAGAATCGTCAGCCTGATGTTCCTTTTGATTTTGTTCCTTTCCATTTTCTTCCCTCCTGTTTTTGTAAAGATTTTGCCACAGCTTATTTTATTTTGTGTAATGGATAAAGAGGTCGAGCAAGTCCAGCATGTCTATCAGTCCGTCGCCGTTCACGTCGCACATGACCGCAGTAACCCCGTTGCCCCAAGCGTCGTTGACTTTAACCAAAGCCCCCCAGTCGGGGGAATCGCTGTCAAACCCGCAGTACAGCAGCATGATGCCGAGATCTAGGGCGTCAACAGCGCCGTCCCTGTTCAAGTCGTATTTCGACTTGGCGACTATTGTAGTTGCGGCGCCGTTTTCAATTGTTGACGCTTGGTATACCGCCGTACCGTCAAGCCCGACAACCTTGGCTGAAGTCAGAACCATGGAGGCGTTGCCAAACCCCTTTGGCGTGAATATGAAACGTGCTATGTCCACAGGTGCATCTGACGTCAATCCGGTGGTGGCGCCTGATGGCAGCGCCATAGTCACTGTGCCGCTCCATTTCCCATCGCCTTCATAAACCCAAAGTATGCCGTTCATCGATTCGAAGCCGCTTAGGCCAACAAGGCCCTTGCCCGCCAGCATGCTGCCGTCGATTTCGAATTCCAGCTCGACTGCCAGCACGTCCCTCGCGCCCGTTAGCGACAAGGCAACAACAACATCGCTGTTTATGTAGCTCACCGTGTCGGTATTTACGCTGACTCTGACTTTGTCGAATATAACTGTGGTCTGCCCGATCAAATTTGCGCCAAGGTCAGCGTTCCAAATGCCGTGGTTGGCAAGTTGTACGCAGCGCTTGTTGGCACTGGTTTCTTTCGGGTCGTTGAGTTTCAGGTAAATGTCGTAACCGCCGGGCGGCACCTCGCCAAATTCAGCCATGTCGATTGAGAAGCACAGGTCGCGCCACGAAGCTGTGTTGTCAGCTCTGGTGTTCCCGTTTTCAGCATTTAGCCAATCCCTAGCGTCAAGGCCCGTTAGCGCCGCATAAGTGCCTGAGCCGTCCTTTGCCGCTAGGATCACCGACACGTTTTTCTTGTTCACTACGTTGCCGAAACCGACGTTTTGTATCTTCCCTTCGAAATTCAGCAAGCCGTTCTGCTCTGCCCATTCGCACGCGAAAGCCTCCCGCAGCAGCAGCCGGTAGCCCAGCCTGTCACGCATGTACTCCAGCCCGGTTTTGCCGTCGTATACCGGGTCGAAGTATGCCGTTTTCGTTGGGCCGGTGTACGGCTGAGACGTCGAACTTGACGCAGGGAAAGTAACCGACTTGGCGATGTTCTCCTCATTGTAAACCACGTCGTTCCAACGCTGATATGCGCCGTGCCTCATGTTCAGAACAGTCGTCCTGAATTCAAATGCTTCAATTATGGCGCCTGGCAGGGTGCCGTAGACATTGTTGCCGATCCCGCCTTCCCCCTGATAAATCGTGTTTTGATTTTTGATCACAGCTAGGTTTCTGTAGCGGTTGTAGGTTCCTGATGATCCGCCGGTTTCGTTGAGCGAGCCGTTTTCGTCCCAGTTGGCTGCATAGCTGTCATCGAAAAAACCAATGCGGGCTTCTGGCGTACCCCTTGCCGGCGCAGGCATTGTGTCTATGTTGGTAAAGGTGTAATTGGTTCCGTACGTTAAATTGTACCATGCCATGAACCCACCCACATGAGTTAAAAGTATACGCGAGTCAGGGACAGCGTCCAGGTATGCGTCTATCAGCTTCTTGTACTCCGTCCTGGTTCGGGATACAGTCGACGAATGCTGCTCGCCCCACGGGCCGAACATGCCAGTTTTGACGCACATTATGACGTCTTCGTATTCTTCAAAAATCGGCTTTAGCTGCCAAATATGGTATTGAATCCAGTCTTTGTCCGTATGGCCGGGCACGTTGCACATGGTATTTGGGTTGTTCGGAGCCACGAAG
The DNA here is from genome assembly GCA_009782285.1 of Clostridiales bacterium. Lineage (GTDB taxonomy): Bacteria > Bacillota > Clostridia > Peptostreptococcales > Anaerovoracaceae > WRJK01. Next base: position 9,787 of record WRJK01000071.1, on the reverse strand, counting down.
TTTGGCTCAGGGCCGAAGATGAGGTGCTCGCCGGTGCCTTCGACGTAGTTGAAGCCGTTCCCGTCATAGGAAAACTTCACAAAAGCGACGCCGTTGCCGTCTCTTACCGTTTGAAGCAGTCCGCTTATGTAGTCAAGCGCATACTGGGTCAATGGCTGGGTTGCCCCTGTCCTAGGTTCCCCTCCAGGGCCGACAAACAACCCGTCGCCGCCGGACCTTGGGTCATAAGCCAGCCCGGCTTCTCTGCTGAGGAATGCATTCGACGAAAAGTTGCACAAGTCAAAAGTCATAAAAGACACGCCGGGGAGGGCCGAAACCCCTGTGCCCCCTACATAGTTCGGAACCCTGCTTGTGCCGTTGTAGAATTCGGTTTCCTCGATGTCGTCGCCCTCGACTGTTCCGATTATTCCGGGCCCGATCAGCGTAGCTCCATGGTACAGGGCGTCATTCGCGTCAACCGGAACCCGGTGGTCAACCTCTGGAGTGGTGCCAAAAGGCGTTGCGGTGCGCTGCCACCTGCCTCTGTACGGCCCCCTGTCCGGGTTTGGAATGTCAACAGGGTTCTCCGTATAGTCCAGCGCCTGCAGCACGAGCGGGGATACGTCTTGGCCATACCCCGTGCCAAACAGGTCAAGTTTGCCTTCATCAGCCGCTGTGCCAAAAACAACAGCCGAAGGCCCCATAGTCAGGGCGAACGACAATGCGACTATTGCCGACAAGATTTTTTTCCTTCTTTTTGTTCCCATTTTTCACCTCCATTTAAGAACCTTTCACATGTTTTAGTATCCATAAGTGGACAATAACCATCAATAATATATCAAACTTCTTGTCTTTTCGCAAGCTTAAATGCGAAAATCGCCCCGTTTACAAAATTACTAGTATAATGTATAATCATAAGTAGAGAATTTAGAGGTGGTAGCAATGAAAAAATCGAAAGTGCTGTGTGTGTGTTTTGCATTAGCGATGCTTTTGCCTGTTTCCCTGCCGAATACATCCCACGGGGCGTCGTTCCTTGACACCCGTGGCCACTGGGCCGAAACTTGGATTGAAAAAGCTGTCAGCAGCGGATTGGTGCAGGGTTACCCCGACGGGACGTTCCGGCCAGACAAGGCTGTGACCCGCGCCGAATTCACTGCCATGGTCAACAAAGTGCTGAAGAACGGGTTGTCGGTGAGCATATCTTTTTCCGACGTGCCATACGATTCTTGGTACTACCAAGACATAGCACGGGCTGTGGCAGCTTGCTACGTATCCGGCTACTCAGGCAATATGTTTTCCCCCGACAACCCTATCACTCGGCAGGAAGCCGCAGTCATCATCTCAAGGGTGGTGCCCACTTACGGCAGTTCCGGGGACCTCAGCTCGTTCAGCGACGCGCAGCTCATACCCGACTGGGCATTTGTTGCGTTCCAAAAGGCGAACGGAAAGGGGTACCTCGGCCCCTACGACGACGGGAAGCTCCACCCCGGGGATCAGCTGACTAGGGCACAGGCAACGAAGATAATGTGCGAGATCACAGACAATGAGACGATAGTCTCTTCAAATACCGTAATCAGCACAAACAACACAAGCTTGTCAAACACAGTCTACTCCAACGGCGTCACGGTGCATGCAGATCTCGGGAACGGGAACGCGACTATCAGCAACTGCATTGTCCTTGGCATCCTCAACGTGAACGGCGGCGGCTCTTCCAGCGTCAACGTTTCCAACTGCCGGGTGGCCAGCGCCGCCATGGAAAAGCCTTCCTCGTCCGTAAACCTTGTGGTTAGCGGGGAAACCGTAATGCCGGTGCTTACCGCCTCGAAAACCGGATCAGTTCAAATGACAAGCCTGACAGGTGGCATGTACGGGAGCGGTATTGACACTTTAAATGTCCAAGCATCCGCTGACATAACTCTGCGCGGGTCTTTTCCGAAGGTAAACGTCACCGGTTCAAACGCAAAGCTCAAACTGGATTCCGGTTCAATTGCAAACCTATATGTATCCGGCACGGCAAAAGGCGCTGAAATCACTGTCAGCTCGTCTGCTTCAGTGAGCACTGCTGACGTTTACGCCGAAAGCTCGTTCAAGGGAGCCGGCGCTATTTCCCGGATGAACATCAACGCAAGCAACGTGACCTACGATAAGAAGCCTCAATATGTTTACGTAAACCAGCAATATGAAAACCCCGAGGAAACCACCGAAGATGTGGCTTTCAGCCCAAAAAACGGGGCGAGGAACGTCAGCCTCACTACGAAGATAACCATTACCTTCAATTCTGCCATGAAAATGTACGACGGCGGCACCATTGACAGCTACGACATTGAAGATTCCCTGTCTCTGCGGGAGGGGTCTTCTTCAGGCAAGTACGTGGATTTCACGGCTAGCATCAACAGCGCGAAAAAAGTCGTCACTATCACGCCGGAAGATGATTTGAAGAAGAATACCATGTACTACTTGGTTCTGCCGCGGAACACGTTCAAAGACAGCAGCGGGAACGGCAACAGCGCTTTCACCGTGTCCTTCTCGACCGGGAGCACCATACGGGGCGACGACGTGGCATTTGACCCGGACGATGGCGACACCGGGGTTTCAAAGTCCGTCGAGCCTGTCATCGAATTCTATGCTCCGATAGTGGCATATGACGGGAGCGTTGTGAACAAAGACTACCTTACGGACACCGTGATTGTATTCAGGGAGGATTCGAGCAGCGGCAAAAAAGTGCCTTTTACAGCTACGATAAACACGGCAAAGGACAAGATAACGATAACGCCCAAAAACAACCTAACCGACGGACAGGAATACTACCTTGGCGTAGCGTCGAGGAAATTCAAGTACAAGTCCGGTAGCGACGCCGTTGACTCGGCATATGTGACATGGACTGTAGGCAAGGTTGGACCGGCTTTGTCCGGCATTGCAGGGGCATCTGACGAAACCACGGCAACCGTGTCAGCACGGCCAAGCGCTGCAGGCACAATATACGCCGTGCTTCTCAAGGATGGCGACCCTGCGCCTACCGCACAGCAGGTGAAAGACGGGAAAAACGGCTCGGGCGCAAGCGTCGCAAGCTCCTCCAAAGCTTCCGTTAGCGTCACATCGACTTCTTCAACAGCCACGCTGCCGAAATTCACAGGCCTGACAGCCGGAACTAAATACGTGTGCTACATTGCTCTGCAGTCAGGCAGCGCCTATTCGCAGGCGTATTCCTGCGCAATATCGACCAAGTCGCCGCCTCCCCAAGCGGCTGCGCTGGAAAACATAACCGTGTCGAAAGGCACCCTCGCCCCTGCATTCACAAAAAACAACAGGGACTATACCGTAACCGTTCCTTTTGCCGAAACGGGGACTGTTGACCTGACTCTGGACAAAGCAGACAACACGGCAGTGTTCATTTACCTCAATGGCAGCGCACAGGCAGAAAGCAGTTCAAGCAGCGTCCCCGTGACCGTAAACCGTGAAATCCCTGTGGCAAACGTGAGGCTGCGCGTGATGGGGGGTGACGATCTGGCCGAAAGCAATTACAACGTTGCCGTCAAGCTGGAAGGGAAAACAGACGCCGGCATCGGAAGCCCTGATTTCGACTCGCAAGTCGTAGGGAACAGCCGCTATGTGCCGAGCGACAAAAATCAGATAAGCGTAACGATTACAGCAGAAGACCCCTTGGCAGTCATAACATGCTCCCAGCTGTCTGCCTCCCCGGCAGCCGGATCGCTCACAGGCAGCCTGCAGCTGCCAACGGATGCCACAGCCCTCGCTTTTACCGTAAAGTCGAACAGCGACACGAAAACCTACACATTTACGATAAGAAAGATATGATGCAGCGCACAGTTAGAGCAGAACAGCTTCGTTCCTGCCGAACAGGTACAGGTATTTCTCCTTGACCCTGACCTTTCTCACCGTTTCAAGGGCTTCGGCATAGAGGGACAGCTGGTTTTCGTACATTCTTTTGATGCTCTCGATGCTCTCTGCGCCGGATGCGTAGCCCGATTTGTAGTCAAGGAGCACGTATTCCCCGCCTTCGTCGAAATAGCAGTCGATGACCCCTTGGATTATCGTCTCGATGCCATCGATGTCCTTAACCATGTTGAACGGCGTTTCTTTGCATACTGCGGCAGCTTCAGCGGCGCGCTTTCCGATGTCGGACTTGATGAACATCTCAAGCCGCCCGATGCCCACCGCCTCTGCCTCGTCATGGGTCAGTATAGCTTTTTCTTCCAGCTCCGACACCAGTTCCGACAAATACGCCCGGCCAAATGCCCTGCCCGACCGGAACAACTGCGCGGCCTTCTTAAAATCCATTTTCTCCATTACGACGTGTAGGGCAGCCCCTTTTTCAGCCCCTGTCAGCCGCTTTCTTCCTTGGATGAACAACGGCACAGCAAAGCTCTTTTCCATGCCTAGCGGAAATTCGGCGCGCCCGATTTCGCTTACCGAGTACTTGGATTTTGCAGACAGCGCCTTTTTGTCCGCGTATTCGTAAGTCAGCCGTTCGTTCACAAACTCCCGAATTTCCTCACTGGCAGGCGGTCTGCCTGCGCCTGCAAGCATTTCCCGGAATTCCTCTTTGAACGTGCTGCTTTTCACCTTTTGCAGAAACACGTCGCTTCTGTTGAAAGTATCATATTCAAACTGTTTTTCCACGAAATACGGTGCAACCATGTCCAAGAAGCACGATGTCATCCTCCTGTTGCCTGAGTCGAAGAATCTGTATTTCTCATCGGATTTTTGCGCATCGGGAACGGTCCCCACAAGGATCAGCCTGTCTTTTGCTCTTGTGAGCGCCACGTACAGTATCCTGGCTTCTTCGTCCATGCTTTCCCTTTTGTTCCTGCTGTCTATCGCATGCTGAAAAAGCGTTTTCCTCTGTTTCCGTCCTTTTTCATCGTAATATGCCAAACCGATGCCAATGTCCTTGTGCATGCAGACATCGCTTTTCTCCCTGTTGCCCATGAACCTCTTCCCCAGCCCCGAAACAATCACGACGGGAAACTCAAGTCCCTTGCTTTTGTGCACCGTTTTTATCCTGACTGCGTTGTCGTTTTCGGAGACCAGTTTGCTTTGCCCCGTTGGCACCTCTTTCTCCTTCAGCGTCTCCACGTACCGTATGAAGCCGTGCAGGGCGTCTTGGCGCATATTCATGTATTTCAGCGCCTTGCCAGCCAGCGCCCTCAGGTTCGCCTGCCGCTGCCCGCCCCCTGGCAAAGCGCCGGCGAATACGTAATACCCCGTTTCAAGCAGGAGCCTCCATATCAGTTCGTCCAAGGGCATCGCCTGCGACAGCTTCCGCCAATTCTCTAATTTTTCACGTGCGTCTTTGCACTTCTCCCTTAAATCCAAGTCTGCCCCGCATTCGCCGTACTTTTCAAACGCCTTGTAGTATGAAGTCCCCCTGCTTTCAATCCTAGCCATCGACAGCTCTGCCGGGCTGAAGCCGAAAATTTTCGAATGCAGCACGCTGATAAGCGGCACGTCCCGCCTCATATTGTCGATCACTTTAAGCAGGTTCATGAATATTTCTATCTCGATGGTGTCAAAATACCCGTCGCTGTCGTCGATGAAAGCTGGAATGCCGTTTTCCGTCAACTTCTGATAGTACTTTTCCCCCATGCTTTTCACAGATCTCATGAGTATGACGATGTCCTTCAGCTCGACGCCCCTTTCACCCATCCCTTCTTCATGGATGCTGCTTCCGACAACCCCTTTTATCAGCTTCGCGACGACGGCAGCTTCCAGTTCGGCTTTCTTCATTTCGTTGATTTCCTCGCCAGAGCCATCGTCTTCAATTTCCTTTGTTTCAACTATGTTCAGCGAAACCGGGTAGTCAAGGGAGCCGGCGTAAGGGACGCCCTTGTGCAGGGCTGACTCCTCGCTGTAGGGCATTATTTTCCCGCAGATGCCGTTAACCGCGTCTATGATGCTCCCTTTGCACCTGAAGTTTGTGTTGAGGTCGATTTTAACGTCTCTTCCGCTTGCCGCGTTTCTGAACGCCTCGTACTTTTTCATGAAAATCTCTGGTTCGGCAAGGCGGAACTTGTATATGCTCTGCTTCACATCGCCTACCATGAACACGTTGTCTTCGCGCTTGACAAGGCCAACCATGGCTTCCTGAAGCAAGTTGCTGTCTTGGTATTCGTCAACAAACACGTATTTGAACTTGTTCCTGTACTCACTGGACGCATCCGGGTTTTTTAGTATTTCTAGGGCAAGGTGCTCGATGTCGTTGAAATCCAGCATTGCTTTTTCGCGCTTTTTTTCCCTGAACAGCGCATCGAACTCTATTATCAGCTGCATCAGCGTCTTTGACTTTGTGTAAACAGACCTGATGATGCCTGCCTCCACCGAAAAATCGTTGCTGAAATATTTGTCCCTGACCTCGCGTATGCAAGATTTGCCCCTGTCCCTGGTTTTGCCCACCCTCTCTTTCACCTCGCTGTACGCCTCTTTTTCCTCATCAGCCGCGCTGAACACCTCAAAACTCATGTTCCGCAAACCGAACGCCGTTTCGCCATGCCTTCCCGCGCTGGCGTTCGCCAAAACGTCGTTTACCGACGCAATGTCCTTTGCGCATTTCACAGCTAGGCTGCCTACCCCGGCTTTCTCCAAAATGCTGTGGACGCTGCGAAAAGCCTTGGCTGCGCACTCCAAGTTTTCAATTACGTCGCTCATAACAAACGGCAGCAGGTATTCATGCAGCTCTTCATCAGAACCGTTGAGCATTGCTACTTTTTCTGCAAGCCACTCGAAGGGCTCGGGTAGTGCCTGTATCTTATCGAAAATGTCAAGTATCATGGCTTTGGCTTTTTTTTCCGACTTTGCGCTGCAGTACGCCGTGAGAAACGCGATGAATTCCTCGTCCCCAGAGTTGAATTTCCCTTCAAACAGCTCGTCCACTGCGTCAGCCTGCATGATGGCTTTTTCGGCGTCGTCGCATATCTTGAAGTCCGGATCCACGTCGAGAAGGTAAAAATACCTCTTGATGACTTCCATCGCAAAAGAATGGAATGTATTAATATTTGCCTTATATACTATGTTCAGCTGGTTTTTAAGAAACTTCTGCTGATCCGCAGAGGCACCCGGAATAGCCTGCCTGACGGCTTTCACTATTTTGTCTTTCATGTCGCTTGCTGCCGCATTTGTGAAAGTCGCCACCAGGATTTCGTCAATCGATACATGTTCGCCTATTATGAGCTGCTTGATCCTTTCCACTAGCACAGTGGTCTTCCCTGACCCCGCCGCAGCGGAAACCAATATGTTCCTGCCCCTAGTTTCTATCGCTTCAAGCTGCCTGCTTGTCCACGCTTCGCCCATCATCACAGCAACCTGGCTTTTCTCAACAGCGCGGCTAGCTTCTCCCCTTTTGGGAGCATCTTTATCTCGCTTTCCACGATGGCTTTGATTTTGACCAATGCCACCGTATACGCCCCAGCCCCGGCGCAGACTGCCACAGCTGCCGCCAGGCGGCTGCCGACTGCCAGTGCAATCCCTTTGTACAGCGTAATTACAATAACGCCCATGATCAATCCCGCTGCCAGCGGCTTGGCTACTGACAGGGCGAAGTCAAAGCGGATTTTCGTAAGCCTCCTGACCGCCGAAAAGCTTATCACGGCAACGGTTACAAACCCCAAGACACTGCCAATTGCCGCACCCTTGATGCCAAGGCTGGGAACGGCGACTAAAAAATATGTCGCAGCGCACTTTACAATAAAGCCAACAGTGATGCTGAGCACCGCTATGCCCATCTTCCCCATGCCCTGCAAGACGCCGGCCATGGTCTGCGCCACGCAGAGGAACACTATCCCGGAAGAAAGTATCGCAAGCGAGCCGGCGGCGCCGGCGGCGCTCTCCACTTGCATGGGGTATATAAGCTTCATAATGGGCTCTGCCAAGATAATAAGCCCAAAACTGCAAGGCACACCTACGATCATTGCTGTCCTCAGCCCAAGTTTTACGTTTGATTCCAAAAACTCAATGTCCTTGGAGCTGCTTGCGGCAGCTATCGCAGGAACCATGCTGAGCGCCATGCTCAGGGCCAACGCCATTGGAACGTTGATGATCGGCCCTGCAAACCCTGTCAGCTGCCCATAGAGGGCGTTTGCGGCGTTTTCGTCAAGCCCTGTAAAAACAAGCCTCCTCTGAACCAAAAACGCGTCTGCCAAGTTCATGACTGGGTATATCGACACCCCAATGGTAATCGGCACGGCTATGACCGCCAGTGTCTTCAAAATGCTCCCGGCTTTTTCCCTCTGGTTATTTTTGCACTTGTCCACGACCTCCAGTATTTTGCCTCGCCTGATTCGGTATATTATCGCAATTACGATTATCCCGGCGACCGGCCCTATGGACGTGCCCAGTGAAGCCCCCCCAGCCGAGTATTCTACCCCCATCGGCAGAAGGGCAAAGGCGAGAGCCAACCCCGTTCCGACCCTGACTGACTGCTCGACAAGCTGCGAAAGCGCAGTAGGCCCCATTTCCTGCATGCCCTGGAAATACCCTCGAAACACAGACATGACTGGTATGAGAAGCAGTGCCGGCGAAATTGCGATCATGGCGTAATACGATTTTTCATGGACATTCATTATATCGATGATCTGCCTCGCTCCAAAGAAAAAGACTGACGACGCGACAGCCCCGAAAGCGAGCATGACTATGAAAGACAATTTGAATACTCGGTGAGCCTCGCCCGCCAGCCCGACAGTCAGCCTCTCCGACGTCATCTTTGAAATGGCTGCAGGCGCACCGTTTGTTGAAAAAATCAACAGGAACACGTACACTGGGTAGACTGTCTGGTAATAGCCCATGCCTTCCTCGCTTATAATGTTTGCCAGCGGTATCCTGAAAAACGCGCCCAGCACCTGAACGACGAGCCCCGTTGCGCCCAAAACCGCTGCACCTCTTAAAAATGTTTTTTTACCCATCTTTACCACCTTCCACGGGATATTATAGTGCATTTTAACACGAATTACAACGGGAACTTTTTCCTCGCCAAAGAACGCTTGTTTGAATTTGTGTTGACATCGCGAGGCAAAGCATATATACTACCTGCCTCTTCCAGACATGCAGGAAATATTGCCTCCAAACCGTGACCTTCAAATAGCGTGGTTTTAATGGCATTCCTGCCAAAAATTTGGTATAATAATGATATCAAAGAACCGGAGGTCACATGTATGAAAAACTTTCCAAAACCGACTATGCTTCTGATAATGGACGGCTTCGGCATCAACCCAGAAACTCGCGGCAACGCCATAGCGCAGGCAGAAACGCCAGGCTTGGACAGAATATTCAAGACGTACCCGCACACCTCAATCCTGGCTTCAGGGCTGGCAGTCGGCCTGCCGGAAGGCCAGATGGGAAACTCGGAGGTCGGCCACTTAAATATCGGGGCCGGCCGTATCGTATATCAGGAGCTGACCCGCATCAACCTTGCCGTACGCGACGGCAGCCTTTACGAAAACCCCGTCCTCAATCAGGCTTGCAAGAAAGCGAAAAGCGAAGGCAGGCCCCTTCATCTGATCGGGCTCGTTTCCGACGGCGGGGTACACAGCGAGATGACCCATTTGTATGCTTTACTCGAATTGGCGAAGAAGCACGGTCTTTCTGACGTATATATCCATGCTTTGCTGGACGGCAGGGATACGCCGCCGAAAAGCGGCCTGGGCTATATAAACGAACTCGAAGATAAAGCGAAAGAAATAGGCGTCGGCCGGATAGCTACCGTAGCCGGGCGGTACTTCACCATGGATCGGGATAAACGTTGGGACAGGGTACAAAAAGGTTATGACGCATTAGTTTTCGCCCATGCCCAGTCTAT
>WRJK01000070.1 GCA_009782285.1 Clostridiales bacterium | reverse complement strand
CAGGACTGCGGACATGAGTTTGTATTTACGGTAGGCGAGCAGGAATTCTACAAGGAAAAGGGTTTCGACAACGAACCGAAGAGATGCAAGGATTGCCGCGACAAGAAAAAATCGTCCCGTAGGAACTACAACGATTAATCACGCCTGCAATGCCATAACTAAAAGCCGGGCCCGCTGCCCGGCTTTTTCCATGCTACCCGCATGCGTGTATCTCCTGCCTCAGCTCGCCGAGATAGCCTGCCACGTCATAGAGGCTTCCGTTGCTGTATTCGATGAACGACGCTGTGGCCCTCAAATAATCAGCCATCTCTTTTTCCCTCACGTTGCCTTCCATATGGCAAATGAGCTCCTTTAGCGCCTGCGTCACTTTTTCGGACGGTTCGCACTTTGGGACGTATGCCAGCTTCACTTCTTTCCTGCTGTTTGAGTAGAAAACCGTCCCCGTGTTCAAATCCAGTTTTCTGGGGTTTATCAAATACCCAGACGAATCGACTAGGGAAAAAACGCATTTCTCCAATAAGTCGACCATCTCCTTGCTGCTTTTAAAGCTAACGTTGGCAATTGGCTGGTACCCGCTGCAATCGTAGTTCACCGTTTCGGTTTCGCCAAAGCTGACAAAGCCCATCGGCAAAAAAGCCTTGCATCCGCCTTCCGCCAGAACCCTCTTTTCAAATTCCTTTATCATTCCCCGTTCATATTCGATCGTGAACGTGTTTTTCCCCTCTTCTGTCATAATTTTTTAAGTCCTCCCTTGTAAAATTTAGTTCAGCGAGAGGTTGCGACTCCCACTGAACCGTATGGTTATGTACATTTGCTGCACGGCGTGTACCCCTTTTTTACAGCATCCACCTCGTCCATGGACAGTACGTACCTTGTCACGATGAAGCACGTCCCTGTGTGGTACACCTCGCCGCTGTTGCTGAAATAGTATATTACGCCCCCGGTTGACACTCCCTTTGCCTGGCACAGCGTACACGGCTTGTACGTTTTCTTTATGCTTGCGTTGAGCACCCCCTGTCTTGCTGCGACGTTTATGTAGCCGCAGCCTTCTTCATGGTACCGCTCCCCCGCTACCGGAAAAACCCAAACGAGGCGCGGGTCTTCATCGTCCATGTCGGCAAAGCCCATGTCTTCCGGCGTGAATTCCCTGCCTGTGAAAGCCCGGAAAAACAGGGTGTCCGTCAGGTCGACGCCATCGTAGAAAATTATCGGCAGCTTGATTTTCACCCTGCTGTTCACCCGAAACCCGATGAGGTCATCCTTGCCTTTGTATTTGTAAAGGTAATTCATTGAATCGACTTTTGCCTCATGCAAATCCTTAGCTTCTTCAAGCAGCCTCCCCTCGACCCTGCCTTCGAACAGGGGCGCTATTGGGATGTTGTACGAGTACATTGAGAGCCTTCTCGCCTCGTCTACCATCACGTGCATGATGTTTTCGGAAGCTGCCGCCACCTTTATGAGGTAACCGAAGGTCAGCACCGCGATGACGAACATGGGGACGAATATTGAAGCTTCAACGGACAGAAAGCCTTTTTTAGTATTTTTGCTCATATTCAAACTTCTTTCCCGAGACTACCGCTTCCAGCGAAAACCCCGTGTAATGGTCTTTAATCAGAAAATCCCCGTAATAGGACCCCCTTAAATTCAACTGGATCAAGTCCATCACCCTCATAAGCTTGTACTCCCTGTTCTCGATGAACAAGAATATCCGAAGATAGCCCTCGTAGGAAAGCCCTGTGTTGGCAGGGGGGTAGACGCATTTGCTTATTTTCTTCGCAGTAGCGTTCACTCCCTCGACTTCCCCGTCGTCGTTTTTTATCTTCTTAAATCTTGCCACTGACTTCAGGCTCAGGGCCCAGCTTTTGTTAGTTTTGACAAGCGGCACCTTTCTCCCTTCAAGCAGGAGGCGCCAGTCGTTTTCCGCTTCCGCTAGCGCCCAAATGGACGTTACGACGGTTTCTAAAACTATGCCTGCCACGCCCAGCGTTTCCGCCGTAGCAATTATGATCTTCTGCAGTTCTGGATCCGTATGTATGAAATTCTCGTTGAGCGCGGTTCTCATCACAAGAAAATCAAGCTTCAGGTTGTCGAGGTTGCTCTTGTCGTTCATCTTTCCGAACAGGATGTACTCCACTTCGTTGTTGAAGAAGGTGTCCCTCGCCTTGTCGCCGCCTATGTAGTACTTGAAGTTGCTCATAATGTATTCGTCCACCTTTATTGCCGTTGCGCCCTCTTTAAAAATGTCGCCCACGGAACCGAATTTTTCCAAAGACGCCAGACTCTGAAAGATGCCTAGGCCGTTCCTTGTGTTGCCGTGGGACGGCAGGCTGGATATTTCCACTTTGTTCATCAGCGCTTTCTGTTCGCTCTGTACGCTCTTTGCGTCCTGCTCGTCCTGATCGTCCCCGCCTAAAGCGCCGGCCGGCTTGCCGCCTCTTTTTTTCCACATGTCTTTAATAAAATCGATGCCTTTTTCCAAAAGCATGAATTCCATGTATTCTTCTATCTGCTTTTCAAATACGTCCACGTCAGCCAAGGAATACGCTGCCATGTTGACCTTGGCCGACTGCAGCTTCAGCTTCAGCAAGTCCACTGTCCCGTCGTCGCTGCCGCCGCCCCATAGCGATTCGTTGGGGTACGCCTTGTCGAAGCTGGCGGACGCGTAGGTTTTGACGTTCGACGCCACCATGTCCTCAAGCCCGTAAAACGCAAACAAGCCATACTCGTCCTTAAGCCTTTTGTCAAACTCCGACAAAACCGAACGCCCCGCAAGCTCCAGCACCGCGTCGGCGTAGGACGCCCCGCAGATGCTGCTTGCCGCTTGCACGAACACCATGCTGACTATTATCATCGTTGCCAGTATGGACGTCAGGAAGACCGCTATGCTCCCCTTTTTGTTCCTAGTCTTTTTCATTGCTGTTCACTGTTTCCTTTCCCATGCTGTTCACAAAGTCTGTGGCCAAGTCTGTAGCCAAGTCCAAGAAAAAGTCGGACCTCCTTACATACTTTGCCTCGTCGACGACGTAAACCCTGCTGCCCTCAGTCAAGAGAAGCTTGTCCAGAAACTTCGACCCTTGTGATATTTCGGCATTTTTCATGAACGGCCTTGCCCCGAACTTGTCCTCCGGGACGTTTTGCCTGTACTCGCCTGCCCTGTCAACAGTTTCTGTTTTCGTGCCCGACTCGTGGCGAAGGGCCAGATGGTCCCTCGCCGCCGTCGATGCGTCCGTGTACATCGCAATCAAGATGTACACCACTGTCAGCACGACCACAATCACCATAGGGAAAACTATTGCCGCTTCAGCGATTGCGCTGCCCTTCTTGTTGTTCATGCCGCCTACTGGAAACTGCTGCTCGAGAGGCCCATGAACGTGTCTTCGATGAAGCCCGTGATGTTGTCTTTGAACAGCAGGCCTAGCCCTATGGCTATCGCGACCAAAATAGCAACCTGTACCATTTCCATTCCTTTTTTACTGTTTTTCATTTTACTATTCTCCTTTTCCTTTCATTTTTCTACATTTCCATAAGTGCTGGGGCAATTGTCACCATTATCAGCACGAGGAGCAAAATGACCAGCGGGAAGGTGAGCTTTGTCTCTGCAAGCCTGCCCTTCTCCTCTGCCAGCTTCCTTTTCGTCAGCCACAGAAGCTCGCTTTCGCCTTTGAGCTTCTCGACCAGCTCCGCGCCTTTGTCGATGTTGTCTGCAATGATGTTCGCGACCCTCATAAACTCCCTGACGCCGCTTCTCCCCGCGAATTCCTTCAGCCCTGTGCCAAGCGGGCTGTTTGTTTCGCGCATGCCCCGGTTTATTTGCAGCAGCTGCGAGTAAAAATACGGCACCACCTCCTTTCCTCTGCTCGCATGCCTCTCCAGTATCCTGTCGAACGCGCTTGTCAGGACAAGCCCCGCGTTTAACAACAGCACTAATTTATTAATAAATTCAGGGAGTTCTCTTATGACCGACTCTTTTGCGTCGGCTTCCAGTTTTCTGACCTTTGAGTACCTGCTGCGGTATACTATGAAAACCGCAAGCAAGGACAAAGGCAGCAGCAAATTGAACCTCGTGTTTTTCGGTTCGTTCCAGGAAAGCTTGATGCCGCTTCCCAGTTCAGCAGGCAGGAGCACTTTTTCCCCGCTGCTGCTGTTGTTGATCGTCTTTACCAGCTTCCTTATTTCGGCCTCGATGCCGGCAAGCTCGTCTTCCTCTATTATTTCAACAATATCACCCTCGCCCTCTGTTTCGGAAGGCCTTACGAAGATCGTGACGTTCCTTGTCATTTTTTCGCTCTCGCCCCATAAAGCTTCCAGCCTCAGGGGTATTTTCAGCGCGCTTTCGCCCTCTTGGGGCCTTGTTATCGATATTTCGTCCCCGACTGCCAGCGCAGTTCCGCTGCCCTGCGAGGCGATCCCATGGACCGCAAGCGCCAAGGCAAGGACGGCCACGGCTGCCGCAAGGCAGACGTATTTCTTGAAGAGGCTTTTCTTAATGCTTTGTATTTCGCCTGTGCAGTCTTGTTTCCCATAAAGTTTCAAATAGGACTGCTCGAAATGCTTCCTGTCGCCTGTCATTTGGTCAATTATTTTTTTCATGTTACACCTCTATCTCTGTCAGCTTGGACGTCAGGTAGTAAGCGTACGCAATGCCTCCCAGCGCCGCCGTCATGATCAGCCTGCCCATGACCGTAGTGTACAGCGGCTCGATGTACACGGGCGACACCAAGTTCAAAAACAGTATCACTATGATAGGCATCAGGCTGATTATCTTCCCCTCAAAGCATTTTTGCGACACGAGGGTCCTGATTTCCTTCTCTATCCCGATTTTGTCTATCAGCATGGCGGAGGTCCTTGATATTACCCTGTTAAGGTCCCCGCCGGTCATCCTGCAGATAAAATAGGTGTCAAAAAAACTCTGTATGTCTGCTACCCCGCTCCGGTCCGCAAAGTCCTTGAAAACCTCTTCCACCGGTGCCCTGCTTCCGTCTATCTTGTTCAGCATGTCCGAAATCTCCACAAGCATCGGCGTGCTTTCACCGTACATCAGGCTGAGGTTCCCCTTGGCTTCAACAAGGCCGTCCCTCATGTGCCTGCCCGCCGCGAAGGACGCAGAGAGCGAATAGAGAAAGTCCCGGAACTGCACAGTCAGCAGGTCTTTCCTCTTTTCCGCCAGCATGCCTGCGTAGTATTTCATGCAGATCGGGATAAAAACCCCTGCCGCAGCGGAAATGATGATGCTGTGGTAAAACAGATAGGCACCGAAGAAAAGGGCGATGTAAGAAATAATTATGCAGTCCCTCGCCTCCTTTGCCGTCAATTTGTATTTGTCGTATGAAGCTGCGATCATAGCGCAATCCCCCTTAATTCTAATTTTTCCCTGTTTTGAAGTTCGTTCCGGCTTCTTACGAGCCCGGTGTCAATATTAAACTTAAACAGTGTATTAACCAATATCTTACTTCCGTCAAAGCCTTTGATTTCAGCGATTTCCAGCACTTTCCTTGATTTGTTCGAAAGCCTCCCCATATGCACTATCAGGTCGATGCCTTCTGCTATTTGCGCCCTGATTGCCTCGATCGGAAAGCTCGCCGCCTGCAGGAACATCGACTCCAGCCTCCTCAGCATGCCCTCGATGGAATTGCCGTGCCCGGTGCTCAGGCTCCCGTCATGGCCCGTGTTCATCGCCTGTATCATGTCCAGCACTTCCTCGCCCCTGACTTCCCCGACGATTATCCTGTCGGGGCGCATCCGCAGGCTGGTCTTGATCAGCTGTTTCATGTCCACCTTCCCCTTGCCCTGCACGTTGGCGTTCCTGCATTCCATGCGGACTATGTTTTTTATCTCCCTTATCTGCAGTTCAGCCGAGTCCTCGATGACGATTACCCTTTCGTCTTTCGGTATGTAGTTGGACAGGACGTTCAGGAACGTAGTTTTCCCTGAAGACGTGCCGCCGCTGACGAAGATGTTGTAGCCGGCGATGGTGAGCTTTTCCAGGAAAACCGCTGCCTCGTCTGTCAAGCTGCCGTTTCTGATGAGCATGTCCATGGTGATTTCCTTTTTCGGAAATTTTCGTATCGTCAGTATCGGGCCGTTTATCGCGACATTTTTGTAGACCGCGCTGACCCTGGAACCGTCTGCCAGCCTTGCGTCAACGATAGGGTTGAGTTCGTTTATCTCCCTGTGGACCTTTGCGCATATCCTCCTGATGACTTCTTCAAGGTCTTCGGTTTTGTCGAAACAGGTAACCGCCTTTTCGATTTTTCCACGCCGCTCGATGAAGATGTCGTCTTTTCCGTTCACCATGATTTCTGAAACCTCGTCGTCGTCGGCATAGGGCTGCAGCACGTCCAGGTCCTTTCGCAGCGCGTAAAAAACCCTGCTTATCAGCTCGCTCTTTTCCGCTCGGGAATAGAACGTGAAATTTTCGTTTTTAAAAACAGAGCTTTCAATCATGGACAGCGCTTCTTCGTCCGTAAGCTCCCCCGGCCTCATGCTTATCTCGTCCCGCATCCTCCCAGTAGTTTCATATAAATTTGCAATATTGTTATTCATTAGTTATATTTCCTTTTTTTAGCTTGTAATATCATTATATACCATTTGTTAATATTTGGCAACTGTTTTTTGAAAAAAAATCTATGGAAATTTTCTTGGGACATGTAGTACTACTCTTAGGATGATCCGGCAAACGCTGGCAGACGAGTACACCTGCATCAGCCTGAGCTTCGAGGGCGTCGGCGACACCATGTTTGAAAGCTCTGCCTCGTTCTGCCAAAGGTTTCTTCTGCACGTCAGCAAATTTCTTGATAGCAGGGACAAGGAATTCGCCAATCAGTGGCTTGACGAAGGCGTCACGGATTTTGACCTGCTCAGCTTTCATCTGGACAAATTGTGCAAGGACAGGAAAATCGTGCTGTTGATCGACGAAGTCGACCAGGCGAGCAACAACCGGGTTTTCCTGCACTTCATCGGGATGCTGCGGAACAAGTACCTTGTGAGGGAAGACGAAGAGTCCAATACATTCCACAGCGTAATATTAGCGGGAGTGCATGACATGCCGTGGAACATCGCCGTGGATTTCGAGGTTGACATGTCGTTTAACCCTGCTGAGATAGCCACCATGCTCTCGCAGTACGAAGCCGACCACAGCACGGGCATGGACATACCCGCTATATCGAGTGAAATCCACAGCTATACAGACGGCTACCCCTTCTTGGTGTCAAGGATCTGCCAATGTGTTGACGAGAAACTAGGTCGAGACTGGACAGCTGAAGGCGTACGCAGCGCAGTGAAAATACTTGCAGCGAAAAAAACCACCCTGTCCGACGACATAGTCAAGAACCTGGAAAGCAACAGAGATCTGCACGACCTGATGTACAGCATCCTGATAAAGGGCGACGCAAAAAAATTCGTCGCAAACGACCCCGTCATGGATTTAGGCGCAATGTTCGGATTCATAAAGAGCGCCGGAGGCAAAATGGCCGTTTCGAACAGGGTCTTCGAATTGGTGATGGCCGACTACTTCGTGTCAAAAGAGTCGCGCTCCAGTTCGAACAAGCATGTTAAAGGCGTCCTGCAGGACGACATAGTTAATGGCGGCAGGTTCGACATGGAGCTGTGCCTGCGCAAGTTTGCCGAACACTACGCCAGAATATTCAGCGAACGCGACTACGAGTTCCTGGAAAACCACGGGCGCCTGCTGTTCCTGTTGTACCTTACCCCGCTCATCAACGGCCAGGGCTTCTACCACATAGAGAGCCAGTTCACCGATTTGCGCCGCATGGACGTGGTCGTGGACTTCGGGCGGGACCAGTTCATCCTTGAACTCAAGCTGTGGCGCGGCGAGTCCAAGCACAAGGAGGCGTACGAACAGCTCCTTGGCTACATGGGCAGCAAGAACGCCTCAGCCGGCTACCTGCTTACATTCGACTTCCGAAAACCGGCAAGCAAAACCCCCCGCGCCGAGTGGGTCGGCTTCGGCGAACGGCAGATATTCGACGTTGTAGTGTAGCAGTTTTTTCTTCAGAAAACCCTCCCGGTTTTTCCCACTGTAATCCTCTACCTCATGATGCAAAAACCTTCAAGCTGCTTGAGGGTTTTTTTGCCATTTAATGGTACATCAACGGGAACGGCTTCATCGAACGCGCATTCGACAAGATGGGCTTCGCCACGGCCTACGGGTACAACGCGATGAACCAGATGGTGTCCACCACCGACCCTGAAGGGAACACCACGTCGTACAGCCACGACGAGAACGGGTACGCCGTCACTGTAACCGACGCTGAAAACAACACGACCCTGTACGGCTACGACCCGCTCGGGAAGCTGACTTCTGTGACGAACCCCAGAGGCCACGCCACCAAGTACCGCTACGACGAGAACGGGCAGCTGCGCGAGACGGAGGACCCGCTTGGCAACGTCGTCGAAAAGGAGTACGACTCCATGGGCAGGGCCGTCAGGGAAACCAACGCCCGGGGCGCCGTGACCGAATACGAGTACGACGCCATGGGCAGGCTCGTCAAGGTGACTGACGCCGGCGGGGTCGGCTCGGCAAGGGGCGAAACCATATTCGGATACGACGCGAACGGCAACCTGACCTCAGCCACCGACCCCGAAGGGAACGTGACGCAGCACTTCTACGACGCAGAGAACCGGAAAGAGAGGACTGTGGACGCTGAAGGCTACGAGTGGCTCTACGAGCACGACGCCCTCGGCAGGCTCGTGAAAACCACCTCGCCCCTGCTTGCGGAAAACCAGACAGGGTACGACGGGGACGGCAGGCCCACCTCCGGCACAGATCCGGCAGGGAACACCACGCTGTACGTCTACGACGCCCTCGGCCGCATGGTGGAGCAGCACAACCCTGACGGCACACAGCTGCTTTTCGAATTCAACGCCAACGGATGGCTAGTGTCGGCAACGAACGAAGAAATCGGCACCATGGGCTACGAGTACTACGACAACGGATGGCTCAAGTCCGTGACCGACTGTATGGGCTACGCCACGGAGTACACGTACACCGGCACCGGCCAAGTGGCAACCGTCACAAACCCGGAGGGCGGCACCACCGAGTACGGCTACGACGAGTGCGGCAACCTCGTCAGCGTAAAAGACCCCATGCAGTTCGAGACCGTTTATTCTTACGACGAAAACAACCGCGCCGTCAAAACCACCGACCCGAGGGGCGGCGAAACGGAGACGGCCTACGACGAAGCCGGCAACGTCGTAAAAGCCACGAACGCGGACGGCGGCTTCACGGTGTACAGCTACGACCTGCTGAACCGGCTGGTCAAGCGCACCGACCCGGAAAACAACGTGTTCAGGACCGAGTACGACAAGAACGGCAACGTAAAGAAGGAAACCGACGGCAGGGGCAACTTCAAGGAGTTCTTCTACGACGGGCTGAACCGGGCCGTCGAGGTCAGGAACGAGCTGGGGCACCCAAGCTTCAAGGAGTACGACGAAGACGGGAGGCTTGTAAAGCTCGTAAACGAAGAAGGGGCGGTTACGAAATACAGCTACGACCTGAAAGGCCAGCTGGCCAAGGTGACGAACGCCCTCGGCGAAAGCACCACGTTCACGTACGACACGAGGGGAAGGCTGCTGACAGAAACCAACGCAAGGGGCGCCGTCACCAGCTACGCCTACACCCCCTCCGGCAACTTGGCCAGCGTGACCAGGCTCGTGACAAGCGACCCTAACGCCGCAGTCAAAACCGCCGTGACGTCCTATTCGTACAACATGAACGGCTGGCTGGTTTCCGAGACGGACCCGAACGGCGGAACCACGCTGTACTTCCACGACAAGCTCGGCAGGGTCGTCGAGAAGAAAGACGCAATGGGGAAAAGCGAGTTCTTCGAATACGACGCAAATTCAAGGATCACGCAGGTCACGGACAGGAAAGGGAAAGCGACGAAGTACTTCTACGACCAGAACGGAAACGTTGTCCAGACTGTTGACGCCCTGAACCACAGCTCCTTTTTCGGCTACGACGCCATGAACCGGCTGGTCAGCGCCGAGCTTTGGAGGAAGTACGCGCCTGGCGGCGTGGACGAGCAGCAGGTCACGCTGTACCAGTACGACAAGAACGGCCTGCTCACCAAGCAGGTAAACGCCGCAGGCAATTCAAAAATCCACGTCTACGACCAAAACGGCAATTTGATGCAGACCACCGACGAGGACGGCTTCGTGACCCTGCACAGCTACGACCCGAGGAACCTGCTGGAAGCAGTCAACTACGACAGCGGCAACGGCAAGAGTGCCACTTTCGGCTACAACATGGCTGGGGAGCTTGTGGAGATGGTTGACTGGAACGGCACCACCGAATTCGTGCTGGACAAGCTGGGCAGGATAACGGAAGCAACCGACCACGGCATGAACGTCACGTCCTACCAGTACGACGCGGCGGGCAACCAGTCCCTGATCGCCTACCCTGACGGCAGCGCTGTCGCCTACGCTTACGACCTGATGGACAGGATGACCTCGCTCACCGACGCCGAGAACCAAACCACAACCTACGAGTGGGACGCCGCGAGGCTCACCGCCATGGAGTACCCCAACGGCTGGGACGAGGCGTACGAGTACAACGCCAACGGCTGGCTCACTAGGCAGTATGCGCGGGACCCGTCCAAAATGCTCAACAAGGCGATCGACAACCTGTACGGCTACGACGCGAACGGGAACGTGACCGGCGAAACAAGGAACGCTTCCGGAGGTCAGGACAGCTTCGACTTGACCCACACCTACGACGCGCTGAACAGGCTCACGCTGACCGAGGGGCAAGGCGGGTACAAGGACCACGAGTACGTGTACGACAGCTTGGGGAACCTTGTGCGCGAGAGGGTGCACAACAAGTGGACGGACTACAGCTACAACGCCCTGAACCAGCAGGTGGGCAAGCTCAAGGACGGCAAGGACAGCTACGCCAACTCCTTCGACCTGCGGGGCAACTTCACGGAAAGCGTCTACGAGAAGAACAAGAACCACAGCTACGTAGTTGAACAGTACGCCTACGACGCCACGAACAGGATGGTGAAGGGCACCAACGCCGACGGCGAGGAGTCCCACTACGTCTACAACGGGTTCGGCGACCTGGTGGCCAACGAGTGGATCACAGCCAAGAACGCCTACGGCTACACGGGCGTGAACGCGCCGCCCACGGACCAGGTCGGCGGGGTCGCCGTCTGCGACAGGCACCAGCACACGACCGGGCAGGGGCACCAGAACCCAACCGGGAACGGGCACACCACAGGGGGCACGCAGGGCGCAGCCGCGCCGTCCATAAGCTCGAAGCAGGCCTTCGTCCACAAAGACTTCGTGCTGGACTATGCAAGCCCGCTGAAAAGGGTTATAATGGAGTCGGAGGGCGTTTCCGGCAGCCTCACCTACCGCTACGTCTACGGGCTTGAGAAGGTGGAGGCCGCAGCCTACGAGATGTCGGTGACCGCCGGCTCCGTGACGCAGCACGCCTACGACGAAGCCTCAGGCGAGGCGGTGTTCTCTGCCACCCACCCGAGCCAGAGCGTTGTGATCAGCAACATGGTCAAGCTCTACGTCCACAAGGACCGCCAAGGGACGTCCGGCTACCTGACCGACGGCGCAGGCAAGGCGGCCAGCTACGTGAGCTACGACAGCTGGGGGGCGCTGACCGCCAAGGCGGTGCTGAAGATGGGCGTGCGCGAGCTGGACCTGGTCCAGGAGTACACCGGCCACCCCTACGACATGGTTCTGGGCCTCTACTACGCCAAGGCTAGGATGTACGACGCGGAAAACAGGAGGTTCATGGCCGTCGACCCTGTCAAGGGCAGCGTGAAGGACCCGCAGGCCATGGTGCAGTACACGTACTGCCTGAACAACCCCGTTCTGTTCACGGACCCGACTGGGTGCGACGGCGGGCCAGTGTACAGGGAAGCTGTCGAAACCCAAGTCATAAGCGTCCCCAAAGCCAGCTCGTCGATAAACCGCGGGACTGCGGCAAGCAACGTGTCCGACTACTTTGAGCAGCACGGGTGCCTGATAAAAGGCGTGCACCTGATACTGGACGTCGCCGGGTTCATACCGGGGGTCGGCGTGGTTTTTGACGTCGCGAACGGAATCCTCTACCTTGCCGAGGGAAAAACCGGGATGGCCGCGCTTTCGTTCATCTCTGCGGTTCCCCTGTTCGGGGACGCGCTATCAGCAGGGAAAGCGGCAGCAAACAGCGCGTCAGGGCTAAAAGTCTTCATAAAGCAGAGCGGTACGGTGGCTCAAGCCACGAAAATGAGCAACGCGCCTGCTACGATCGCCCTGAACGGGAAAAGCGTCAGCTACGCCAACTTTGCCCGGAGCATAAAGCTGGGGCTTGATTTGCAGCAGATGGCGTTTGAACCTCCCAAGGTTTA
The DNA here is from genome assembly GCA_009782285.1 of Clostridiales bacterium. Taxonomy (GTDB): domain Bacteria; phylum Bacillota; class Clostridia; order Peptostreptococcales; family Anaerovoracaceae; genus WRJK01. The sequence goes on along the minus strand of WRJK01000070.1, from coordinate 3,467 downwards.
TACCAATTCGAAAGGCCAGATCACCAACGGCAAATACATCATTGATTCTTTGGAGATGACAAAGCATACCATCGGTTCGACAACATCAGGCAAAAGCCAATTTTTATTTGATGTGGATGCAGATAAAGTTGTTTTAGATGCCGCTGCATACGCAGATGAATACAATTTATGGAAACCGAGCTCAGGTAACCCTGCTGATTTTGCATATAAAGCAAAGGTGCCAATAACAAATGGAAATATTGGGGTTACTGGAAATGGTGAACTAACAAGTTATATCAATGTTTATAGAAAAAAGACTAATTCTGTCCACGGAAGCCCTGGTAATCCTTAATGACTGCATATCTGATTAGGATTTGCCACAAATATGGAAGCACTTTCACCAAAAATAACTGAAACTACGATAATTAATTTGTGAAGGAGACAAGCAAGAATGAACGATTTATTAAAAGTGTTAATTGAAGCGAAAAACAAAATGGTTTTCACTACACAAAAAGACTTTGTTGACCTACTGAAAGAAATTGAACAGAACACCTCCTCTCTAGAATTAGATTGGGATGATGGTGCCGGAGAAGAATGGGCTAGATTTATTCATCATGAATTTGGAAAAGTGTATATGATTAATTCAAAGATCGGGATAATTTTTGCAAAAAGAATATTTTCAAATGAAATCCCACAAACACTATATGATAGATTCATAATATCAATTGTTGAATGCTACGATAAAGAAGAATGGCACGTTGATCTTGAAACATTGAGAAAAAGCGTATCACAAATTGAATGGAACACATCAGATGACATAGTAAATCCGAATGCTTTTTCTTTGGACGATTTATACTATGCCACGATATAATTTCAGCATATGGAAACACGATGGCACTAGGACGGTTACGCCGTCGAAGTACAATATTTGAAGGCGTCTAACATAATGGTATTTGCTGTTGTGTAAAATAGCCAATGCTGAGGGATGCAGTTGGGAAGGTCGGATTGCTAAACTCAATCATCTTCCCAACTGCCCTATTGGAGGCGATGTGCGAAGATCAAAACAAATTACCAGCCCACCAAATTACTTATTACAATACAAGGAGGAAGACAGTTGAATTCAATTGCAAAACACTCATTAAAATTTACAGTTAACTTTTTCACTTCACTCGCAGGCTTTATTATAATTGGCTTTATCGCTACTGTATTGGCAAAGGATTTTGTTTTGCCACTTTTCTCAACGCCTTTGATCATACTTGCGCCATTAAGCGTCGCTTTACTGAAAGGCGTGATGCTGATCGAAGAGACAGTCCGCTAAGACCACGTACATTTGTACGTAAGCATTCCGCCCAAGCAACCGGCCCCGGAGGGGCTTATCTCAAACCTCCACTTGAAGCGGGGGTCAGTGACTGAAAGGAGTTATGATATAGTTGCTAACTATGTCATAAAATATTGAAATGAAAAAATACAATAGTGTTGTTAGTAACAAAATTTTAGGACAATTTAAAAAGATCAGAGGAAACTCATTGATGAATCACGCGTTCAATACTTGTGGCATTGAATCATTTATAGCGGTTGCCAGCGTATTTTGCCCAGAAATTGTCGAGGTGAATGAATACATTTTTATTTCGGAGTTTTATAACGGAGGTGTGGAAATCCTCGAAGAGCAATACGGAAAAGACAGAAAAAAAATTGAGCAATGGGTAAATAGCTGGTCATTAGCAGACTTTTTTCTTCAAGCAAGAGACGAATCCGTACATGTTGATGATATAATTGTTGAATATGGGAAAGCCATACAGTATTTTTGGTCGTTGCGTCTTAAAGAGCTGTTTCCTGACCGAAATATTATTGTTGAACTTGGTGATACGACCCCACGGACGGGTTGAAGAAACTCGGCAAAGTCACGGAGCCGGCTGAGGACAACAACCGCAGGTACCGGGGCTTCAATTTTTCAGCAAGGAAGACGAAAGGCTGCTCGTTTCGGTGGCCGACGGGAAATTTACGCTGAAAGGGATCACGAACAAGGAGCTGCGCAAGCTCATGCCCGAAAAACCCCCAAGCCAGTTGTATCAATGTAAGTATTATACCTCTTAAATACGAAGAAAACAAGATAGAAAGTATCCAAAATATCCCAAAGCGGTACATGGGGTGAAGCGGCGGGCGGTGAGATTATTCCCAATACGCGCCAGCGCTGTCCCACCGCTTCATCCACTCGTTTTCGGATAATACGGCGGTATAAACCGGGTGTAAAAAAGCGTATATTCGCTCCAGCACTTCCGGCAAACTGACGTCCTCTGCGACACGAATCCGCTTTTGGAACGCCTGCCATACGGTCTGCTTGTCCTTTGCGTTTGCGAAACCTTCAGTGAACACGGCGGGCGCGATGGAAAGCGGTGTCGCCCTCCGCTCCATTGTTTGCCGGATCGCTTCGTACAGCACAAGGCCCTCAAAATCAAACATGCGGCTTAATATGTACACATCGTAAAAATCTTTCATGCGGCTGTTGGCTTCGGCCAGCGCGATCATCGCCTCGAACTTCTCCGCGATGACCGATTCGCGGGAGTACGCCTGAATCTTCGGGCGCTCCATATCCAACAGCGAGGGGTATTCCATTGTGACAGGCTTTGGGACGATCACATCGCCAAACCCCACGTCGAATTGCAGGACATGGCGGCTCTTGTCCAAATAACCTGTGACCTTGACGCGGACGCCCTCATAGTCAGCGCCTTCTTTTATCCGCTCGGCAGCGACGGCAGCGAGGTCAAAGCGTATCGCGTCGTCGGCTTCTATCGCGCAGATGTCGCGGAACACGTTTGCGAGTTCCTCCGGCGCGTTGTTCAGACGGTGCGCTAAAAAATCCACGTCCCGTGTGGCGCGGGCGTCGTTCTCCAGTATCGTATACAGCAGCAGGCCGCCTTTGAGGATGAAATTACAGGCGTATTCGGACACCGAAAGCCGGTACAGCACACGCTCAACGAAATAGTGCATCATCAGATAGTCAAAGGGTTTGTTTTCGGCGGCGGCAAGCCGTCTCAGTTTTGCCTTTACGCTGGCGGGGCTCGTCATAACAGCGCCTCCACATACGGTTTTATTACTCCTTTGATACGCAGCGCGCCTGCGTAATCAAAGAGCGTTTGAAGGTTGCGTGGCCCACGCATGTACGATTGCAGAACCTCCAGCGCGAGGTCGTTGCCAAGCTGTTTGCGCTTTCGGAAAAAGTCGCAGACGGTACGCTCGCGGCCGTAGACGTGGATACCGCCCATTTTTACCGCCCCAAGCTCAAAAGTCTGCATGGCAGATGAGACCAGTTCAATGGGCGGATACTCCGGCAGGGCTACGCGGGTGCGGTTGGAGGGTATGGCTATGGCCACGGCGAGTGGGTTCAGCGTGGTCAGTTCGTGGAGGACGGCGGCGGATTGCAGGCAAACGATCCCGAACGGGACAAGCGCGGCGGCGGCCTCCACATCAGAAATATCGAGCGCTGAAGC
>WRJK01000069.1 GCA_009782285.1 Clostridiales bacterium | reverse complement strand
TAAACTCCACACGGTCGTCAAACATACTGACAAGGACACTGCCCTCAATATAATAATCCCTGTGGATCAGCGCATTGATATACGCTTCGCGGAAAGCCAAATCGGGGTAGTCCGGGTGATCGATACGGTATGCACCCTCAAAAGTTCCACGCACACGGTTATAGACATGGAGGTATGCCAAAACATCATCTATCTGTTTAAACAGAGAGCCTGTGAATTCTTTGCGGTCTTTGAATTTTTCCTTATTCAACCCTTCAAATATCGCCGCCTTTGTTGTGTACGGACACTGGTCGGATAGGATGAGGGCGAGGTTGGAAAAACGTCCGTCGGGACGAATCAATCCCAGTGTTCGTTTTTGATTGTCATTGAATGCCACATCTTTATCAGTAAACACTTTTTCAGCATAATCAAAGGTAAGGTTTTGCTCGATGGAGAGTTCCAAGATAAACTGCCCCATGCCGTTGTCCTTAATCATCTGACGGATGTGTTCGCGTGTAGCCATGACCGTATTGCTGCCGACACGAGTCCACACGCCCTCAGGCACAAGACCGTGCTTTGCAAAGCAATAGGGTATCGCCGTGCCGCGTTCAACCATGATTTTCAGAATCCATTTGTCCTCGCGCTGTTCAGGTTCAACGGTAAAATACGCCGTAGGATCGGGCGTGACCGAATCACGAAAACTGTTGACGGTTTTTCTGTACCACTCGTCAATATCGCCGTCCAACCCATAAACAGTGCCGTCGTCGGACAGACCAAGATAGAGTGTGCCACCCTCCGTATTCAAGAAAGCAAGCATTGATTTATTGACTTTTTCATTGTATTCGCGTTTGAATTCCGCGTCTTGTTTTTCAATCATAAAGCACCTCCGTGTTTGTTACTTTCTAATTATAGCACTTAACTCTCCATTTGTCAACGACAAAATGGAGAGTTAGGGAGATTTGGAGATATTGCGGCGATATGGAGAAATGGCGAGGTTCGATTATGATATCAATCTTTCTGTTTTATCCGCTATACTGTAAATTCATAATTCCGTTCACTTGGCATAATGAATTTGTACTTAACAATATTACACTCCTCCTGACATACAATACAATGATATGATCTTGAGAAAAATTATATATTAATTTTGCCCTAGAATCAACCAAATTTTGAGAATCAAAAATATGATGGATTTGCTACGGTAATTCTGTTATAATTTAATCAACCATTAACTGCGAGGAGAACGAAAAAATGCCAGAAGGAGACAAACACAACGACAAATATGTATATTTAGAGGATGTTGCAGAAGAACTTGACATGGCATTCGATGACAGCACCACATTCTACAACACCGAAACCGGGGAATTCACGTATTACAGCGAGAACTTTTCAAACGAAATAGACCAGGATGAATTCGAGGACGAAAAATACATCGCCTTGCCGTCCCGGTACGACATCCGCGAATATGACATGATGGCAGAGTTTGCGGACGCCTTGCAAGACGAACGCAAGAGCGAATTGCTGTTGGTTGCACTTGAGGGAAAAGGTGCGTTCCGGCGTTTCAAGGATACGCTGCCCCGTGTGGGGCTGGAAAAAGAGTGGTACAAATTCAAAGACGAGGCGTTCGTTGAAGTGGCACGGAAGTGGTGCGAGGAAAATGAAATACCTTACAAAGTCAGAAGCGGCGCATATGCGGGATCGGCGAAAGGGGACAGAGAGCCTTGGCCGGACAAATGCAGCATCTGCGGAAACGACGCAAAAATTCACATTAGCGGAGCACAAGAAGCCAGCTATTGCCTTGACTGCCACAACAAACACATGGCAGCACTGACCGGTGCCGAGATGCCGGATGCCGTTCCGACGCAGATCGTTCTTTTCGACGCTTGTGAAGAGGCGCATGCATTTTCAATCGAAAGCATGATTTTTCCGCACTGCAAGTCGATCCATGCCACTGAGGTTGTCGGCACGACGCGCTACAAAGAGGCGGTATACGGCGAGATTGACGACAGTTTTGAAGGCATGTGGGTTAAATTGGTCAGTCGGCTGGAGAAGGTGCTGTCGAAAAAGTACATGGGTGACGATGCAAGCATCGAAGACCTGAAAGCTGTTGGGTATGTTGAATACAACAGCATCCACGAAGCCTATGAGGTGATTATTGACGGAAAAGCTTACACATGGGCGCAGCTGGAGAAAAACCTGTCAGTGCATGAGGGCTGGAAGATAAAGATCGAATTCGCAGACATGAGCGAAGAGCTTGAATGAATGGAGGAGATGTGGAAGACAATACCAGCATTGGCAACAGTAGCGGATCAGGCGCATACAGTGGCTTAGTGGCTGAATTCCTTGCCCGGGACGGCTTGGATCGCGCTGACTGCGCTTTGCTGGTTTTCAAGGGGTTTCCGCTAGCTGTATACCAAGCACTCCTTGACAATGGCGTTCCGTATCTGCTGGGCGAATGGGACGGCGAATACCCGCGCTTTGCTGCGGCCGAACCGACGGCTGTCATTTCGGCGGCTTGCTCGCTTAAGCGCATGACGTGGTGTTTCTATGAGGAGTTTATTCTGCTGACAAACGGGCTTGACGACCTTTCTGTTGTTGACGGAGGCATTAAAATTGTCAACAACAACATATTTGACGGCTATTACCCGTTGCCGCTTTTCCCCGAAGTGGATGTTAGCGATATTATGGAGCAGCTTGAAGATGAAGCGCCTGACGTCACAGACCCTCCTGCGAGGCAGTTTTATTCCGATTTCCGGATTGAATCCGGTGTTCCGTTCCTGTCTTATGTAAACCGACACTTCAAAATCGATACAGTTGTGGAAATCGAAGAGAAAGCTTTTTACGCCGGTGCTGAGTTTTCTGCCGGCTCAGGTAAGCGCGAGGAGATAGAAATATCCTCGTTGCCGATTGTTGCTTGGCAGCTTCAAACAGGGCTGCTGGCAGATGCCGATTTCGTTGTTTTTGACGACGATTCTGCTTTGATCAGCGAAAGAATCAGTGTTCTTAACAGATTGGGCAGTTGCTTCGGAGTGTCTTTTTCCGTCTCCCTTGCGGAGGAGCGCCAGCAATTGGACGGCGGCAAGTACCTTGATGTGCTCCGAAGGCATTGGGGCAAAGAGGCCTTGTTTTTAGATAGGGTTTTTTACAAGAATCCAGCTGTAAGCGCGGAGACTGCTGCTGTTTCACAAGGCTTGATAATATCAGACATAATACAGCAATGCGAGAACGCAATGAACGCCGAAAAGCCGAAATATTCCGACATCATCGTGACGGCTCCTACCGGAGCAGGGAAATCGCTGCTGTTTCAAATACCCGGTATCCACCTGCATGAGGCCTACAGAGCACTGACAATCGTCGTTTCCCCGCTGGTAGCCCTGATGATCGACCAAGTGAACGAACTTCAGGAGCGCGGAGTCGCCTGCGCGACGTACCTCAATTCTGCAATTACCTACGAAGAACGCCAATCCCGTATTGAGGGCATCAAAAACGGCGAGTATTCGATAGTCTACCTTGCGCCTGAACTGCTTGTTTCGTATGATGTCAGTTACTTGGTTAGTGGACGCAAAATCGGGCTCATGGTCATTGACGAGGCGCACCTTGTGACGACTTGGGGAAGAGACTTTCGAGTCGATTACTGGTTTCTCGGCGACCATGTTGAAAGGATGCGGCGCGGCGATGTGAAACACAAATACGACGCGCAGCCCTTTCCGATACTTTGTTTGACAGCCACTGCGGTTTTTGGCGGCAAGGACGACGTGGTTGGCGATCTGCAGAGCAGCCTCAATTTGACTTGCTATTCAGACCACATCTACATTGGCTACGTGCGAAGGGACAACATCAGCTTCGACATAAGGCGTCCGGGCAGGAATCAAAAAACGGATATAGGCGAAAAGGTCAAACTGACAACAGATGCAATCCATGGTTTCATCAGGGATAAGCAAAAAACTATTGTTTATTTCCCATACAAATCGCAAATCGAGGACGTGCTGCTGGAATTAAAGGTCAATTACCCTATGGATTTGGCTTCTGTCGAAAAGTACTACGGGGGAAGCCTTACGTCGCTTGAGAAAAACGAAGCGTATTTGAAGTTCCGAAATTCCGAGTCGATCGTAATGCTGGCAACAAAAGCGTTTGGCATGGGTATAAACATTTCAGATGTTGCAAATGTTTATCATTTTGCGCCCACCGGGTCCCTTGCTGATTACGTGCAGGAAATCGGCAGGGCTGCGAGAAAACTTGACAGCGGGCAAGCCGTCACGGACTACCTGAAAACGGACATGAGCTACGCAAAGGCTTTATGGGGGCTTTCGGGGCTTCGCCATTACCAGTTGCGGGCAATCATGAAGAAACTGTATGCGCTGTATTCAGAAAAAAAGAACCGCAACCTGCTCTTTTCCCCTGACGTTTTCGGGTACCTGTTCGACCATTCTGACGTCGACCATAAAGTAAAAAGCGCATTGATGCTGCTGCGCTCGGATCTGCTCGAAAAATACCGTTTCCACGTGATAGCTGTGCGTACCAGGAACTTGTTTGCAAAACAGTACGTTATTGTGCCAAAGCCTGTCGCAAAACAGTTTTTGTCCGATTATGGCGAGTACTGTACACTTATGCTTGACTGCCTGCCTGTTGCGCAGACCGGCCACAGGTACAGCACTTCAACAGTTACGAAGATTGGGGACGTTTATGAGATAGAACTCGAAAAGCTGTGGGAGACGAAATTCCGCGACACGACGTTTGCTCAATTTAAATACAAATTCTTTTCAAGGGAACTGTTTTGCCATTTGCCTGAAGCTGTCATTCCAAACATCAAGCTCACCATCAATTACGACCATGGATACGAAGACGCTGTTGCCCGACTCACTGCTCTCACAGGCGCACTGCAAACCGCGTTCAATAATTTGAAGCAGCAGTTCGGCGGAAAAGAATTCAAGTTCATTGAATTTTATGAAGCACTTGCAGAAAATTCAGAAGTGAACATCCGGCCTGAATATGCGAGGATGCTCTTGGATTTGTTTTGCTACAATTATGTCGATGTCAGCTCAATCCCGTCGGAAGACTGGAAGTTCATAATGCGCAGGAAAGACGACAGCGGTACACAGGCACCCGAATCAACCTATGCAATAAGGACAAACAGATATGCTTACATCTCCCGCAATTTACTGCGTTACCTCAGAGATTCAAAGCCCAATGTCAGCGGCAGCAGCTACGTTGTTTACCTGAGCATCCCCAAAACAGCAGGCAAGCAGTATTTCCAGCAGCTGCTTGCATCGCTTATGCAATTGTTCGACATTGCTTCGTATGAATTGTCAGGCGGGAAAAACCCTGCGATTTTAGTAAGGGTCAACGACCCATTGAAACTTCGCCGTCTGGTGGAATCCGGCGACGGCTATCGTAACGGCATATTAAGCGGCATAGAAGCTCGGCACAAACGAGCGGTAAGCATCATGAACAGGTTCATGGGCGAAGAACGGGACAACGAAACAAGGTGGCAGATAATAGAGGACTACTTCCTCGGCAAAGACGAAAAGGTTGACAGGCAATTGGGGATCCCAGTGGATCAGTAGCAGCCGGCAACTTTTGCCGCGCAACCGGTTTAGTGCAATCCGAACAACCTGAGCAATTTCTGCCATAAATTGAGTTTTTCAGGCTGTACAGGCTCTTGAACGGAAGGGACCTGTTTTTCCACAGCCGACGTTTTCATCACAAACTGAACGTAGTCCACATTTGTATTCCTTCCAGACACGAAAGAAATGGGGTTGAAATCCCCACGCAGCAGGTCGTCAATAGCAGCCTTGATCTTATCTTTCAGCGTGTCGTTCATGCCTGCTGCCTTACTGCGGAACTCCTTTGTGCCGTCGCGCAACCGGGATGCGCCCTCAAGCAGCTCCGCTATGCCGTCGCTAAGGTCATGAGTACCGTTGCTAAGTGTAATCGTCCCGTCCTGAAGCTCGGCAACCCCTTCAAGAAGTGCAACTGTGCCATCGCCAAGTTTCAACACCCCGTCATAAAGTTCAACAACCCCGTTGTGAAGCCCGATGGCCCCGTCCAAAAGCTCAGCACTGCCGTCGCGCAGTTCTTTGACACCGTCAAGCAGCTCTTCGCTGCCTTTCTTTAGCACGACAAGGCCGTCATAAAGGGTTTCAGCGCCTTCGCCCAGCTTATCAGCACCCGAATAGAGTGAATCAATGCCTCTTGATAATGCCGAAGCGCCATAAGCCGCATTATCGACGTTGGATGTGTATTCCTTTAGCCCTCTGTAGAAGAGGTTGTAGTCGTCAAGGCCTTTTTTCAAAGCCAATATGCCTTGATAGGATGCATCTCCGCCGAGCATGGTGTTGACTATGCTTATTATCAGCGACTGGACATCGTCAGAAGCAAGCTGCGCAGCAACAAGGTAGTCAATTTCCTGCTGCTTTTCAGGAGAGGCCACTATTTCGGCGGTTTTGCTCGCGACGACGGTGTCGACGTACTGCACCTTGATGGTTTCGCGCACTGCTGCAAGTTTTGTCATGCCGTCCAATGTGGCAAGATACTCAGCGACTGCGGCCTGGCCTGCGGGCGTTGAAAGAAAGCCTTCCGGGTTGTCGGGGCTCAACAGCTGCGCAAGTTCAAAAGCAACGTAGTATACCGCAGCAGTTTGTATTTCAGTGCCGTACACAGCCTCGACGTACACGTTGATTTCCCCCATGTATGCAGAGTCTGCACGGATGAAAGCCTCGACCTGCACCATAGCCATTTCCGTAATCTCTGCGCGGATGCCTGCCTCCACCATAGCCAAAGCTTCGGAATACGCCCCTCCGCTCAACTCGTTCAAGAGCCATGTGATTACCGCGCTGTAGTTTTCAGGCGTTAGAGCGACACTTGGCATACCGAATTCTGCCAAACTCAGGTTCAGCTGTGCTTCAGCCTGCTTCGTAAGCTGGGTGAAAACACTGTATGCCCCAGCAATCAGCGAGTCGTTTTCTAAAGTCAATTCTTTTAGCCCCTGATGCAAATCCGAAGAACCGTTTGAAAGGGTGACAGCACCTTCCACGAGTTCGTTTGCGCTGTCTGCGATTTCCTGAGCCCCGTCCACAGCCTTTTTAACGGCTTTGTCGAATTCTTTTGCGCCGTCGTAGAGCTTGCCGTTGATATTGCTTGACAGTTCGCTCGCTCCGGACACCAAATCGGCTGTACCGTCTTTCATTTCCAAAACGCCGCTATGCAAATCCTTGGCGCCAGCGTCCAGCTCGCTTGAACTGTCTGCCAGCTCGCCTGCCCCGGACATCAAATCAGCAGCGCCCTCGTCCAATTCCTTTACGCCGGCCAGAAGCGCTGCAATGCCGTCTGCCAATTCGCCCGCGCCGTCGTCCATCTGGATTGCAGCGTCCTGCAGATCTTCAATTTCCTTTTGGAGATCGGGGTTGCTGTCGAGGTCTATGTCGATGTCAAGGGACAGCGGCAGCCCGTTGATCGCTATGGCGTCCATCTCAAAATCTATGACATTTGCTTTGATGACAATGTCCGTTTCCCTTCCGGGAAGTATGGTATAGGTAAGCTGGCGCTTCCTCCCCACATTGGCCGTGGCAGCGCTTTCAGAAATGATGTCTGTGCAGCGGTTGGTGTCAAATGTGAATACGGCTTGCAGCGCGTAGTTATCAAAAAACACGCTGTTGCATGAAAGGTTTTGGCGCACAGACATTTCAATTTCCAAAGCCCCGTTTTTTCCGGCAAGCTCTCTTGCCTCGTATTCGACACCGTTCAAGAGGTATTGAATCCTTAAGTCCCAAGGAATGACGTTGCTGTTCAGTTCCCCCTCGTAATAGAGCTTTCCAGCCTTGGAGTCGATTGTGACAGTCTGGTTTTCATAGAGGATATCATCATTTGTCGTCATGTTCCTGAGCGCAGCATAATCGCCAAAGTCAACGATGCGCCCGCCTTCTGCAATGTCAAAGACGTTGACAACGTAAATTTTCCCCACCGTCCCGTCGGCATTGAGGTTGACGTAGACCATTTCCTGCTTTACCGCACCACCGCTTATGACAGCGGCTGCAACAGTAGCAAGTGGAAGGGCAAGGAGCAGCAGAAGCAGTGCCACCAGTGCTTTGGATAGAATTCGCTTACGTTTTAAGAAAATCATAATCATACCTCCGAATAATGCCGTCAAAGCAGTACAACAAGCCAGGCAGGACAAAGAAGACGACGGCTAGCGAACAGAGTGTGCCCTTCCCAATAAAGTAACCAAGCTGCGAAATAAGGCTGTGGGTCGAATACTTGCCGAGCAGCATCCCGACTGCGGTGAGGCCTGTGCCCGATGTCAGTATTGAAACTGTGACCGCTGAAACGGTTTCGACCAAGGCAGGCTTTCGGTTCAAGACGCATCGGTACTCGTTGTAGCGGTTTGTGAACAAAATAGCATAGTCGACAGTTGCACCAAGCTGTATGGCGCTAATGATCAAATATGCCACGTAGAAAATCGGCGTGCCTGCAAAGTACGGAATGGACAGGTTTATCCAAATTGCCGTTTCGATGCCCAGAACCAAGAGGGCAGGCAGAAACAAGGACCTCATCATAAGCAGCAGTACTAGGAACACTGCGCCGACTGCGACCAAGTTGACCTTGACCATGTCGCTCGTGACAGTGTCCATAAGGTCGTACGTGCTGACCCCCTCGCCCGCCAAGTAAAAGTCCTCCCCGTAGAAGTCTCCCGCAAGCCGCCGGACAGCCTTGACAAGGGAGAAGGTTTCCTCCCCGTCAAAATCGGCACCCACTGATATGACCATTCGGCTGTAGCGCTTTGAGACGAGCTTTGACAGCACGTCGCTGTCAAGGTATTCAAGGGGGATTTCCGCCCCCACAGTGTCGACGAATGAGATGATGCTGTTCACTTGGGGGAGCGCACCGAGTTTTTGAGACAGTGCCTGCTCGGTGGCTGTGCTGCCTTTTGGCACCATCAGCACGTAGGTGTCGTTTTTCCCGTAGACATCCTCAATAGCGGCAGCGTCTTGCCCAAGCTGCGTTGCCGGCCCGAAAATTTTCGACGCGCCGTAATAGAAATCGTTGTTGAACGAAGCGAGGAATGAGGGCACAATCACCAAAGCGAACAAGCACGCCATAGGCAGCATCAGCTTGGTCACAAATTTCCCAAAACCCCTCATGCTTGGCGTAAACCGACGGTGCTGGGTCTTGTCGATGAGTTTTATTGTTACCATAATAAGCGACGGAAAGAACAAAAATACCGTTAACAAGCTTATCCCAATGCCCTTGGCTAAAGCAACCCCTAAATCTGGCCCGATGCCGTACCGCATAAGGCACAGCGCAAGGAATCCAATAACTGTAGTAAGCCCGCTTGAAACGATAGAGGAGGACGATTTCGTCAGCGCGTCCACCATGGCATCCTTTGCGTTCAAGTTCTTTCCCCTGCACTCGACAAAGCGGTGGAGCAGGAACACCGAGTAATCCAGTGAAACGGCAAGCTGCAGTATGCTCCCGGCAGCACTGGTGACAAATGAGACTTCTCCGAACATGAGGTTCGTGCCGGTGTTGATGACAATCGCCACGCCTAAGCCGCACAGGATGACAAAAGGCTCGATCCACGACGTTGTGGCCATCACTAAAACAAATAAAGCAAAGATGACGGCAATCACCGCTATTCTTTCGATTTCCTTAATAGTGTCGGTTGTTGCACCCGCCATGGTGACAGCGGTGCCGGCCATGGCGTTGTCGTTTCCAATCATGTCCCTGATGGCAGCGACGGTTTCGATGCGGCTTTCAGTTTCAACCGATACGGAAAAAAGGGCGGCATTGTCTGCATACCAGCTTTTCACAATTTTGCTGTCCAAAGCATCAAAGGGTACATATATGTCTGCCGCGTCGTCCAGCCATGTAACGTCTGCCACCCCGTCAATTTTAAGCAGCTTGTCTTTGTAGGCTAAGGCTTCAGGAACCGTCACGTTTTTGACCATGACGCGCGCGTTTGGAATGCTGCCTGCGTATTCCTCGTTCATCATGTCAATCGACACTGAAGAAGGGCTTTTTTCCGGCAGATACGAGTGAATGTCAAAGTTGACCGAAACCATTGGCACCAGCAGGGCGCACATAACAAAGGCCATGGAAAAAGCGACTATGATTCTCATTGGGTGGTCAACAGTCCATCTGTAAAGTTTTTGCATTTGTAATACCTCATGAGGGTCATTCTTTTTGAGTATTGCGTAACGTTGCCTGCGGTGTTACAAAAATGCCACAAGAAAATTCTATCAGAGTGTCCCGTTTTGTCAATGGGGAAGTTCGAATTAATTTAAAAATGATGTTGACGCTCATTGCTTTTAATGGTATTTTTAAAATGCCGAAACAAGGCGAAATCATTGAAAAAAGGAGTAGTGAAGCCATGTATAAATGCGATTTGGAAAGAATGAGCGAAAAAATCCACACCTTTTCAAAATTCGGCGACGCCGGCCATGGAGGAGTAACAAGGTATTCGTTGTCGCCTGAAGCGCTTCAGGCGAGGGATTGTTTTGTTGCAAGGATGGAAGCCATTGGTGCAACTATTGAGACGGACGACGTCGCAAACATGTATGCGACGATTCAGGGAAGCGACCCGGCGGCTAAGAGAATCGTTATGGGGTCCCACTGCGATTCAGTTAAAAACGGCGGCAACTACGACGGCATCCTTGGCGTCATCGGCGCGATGGAGGTCTTGGAAACCGTTGTTGCGGAAAATATCCAACACAAACACCCTCTGACCGCCATGATATGGACCAATGAGGAAGGGTCCTTGTACCCTCCGGCAATGATGTGCTCGGGCATCGTCTGCCACGATTATTTACCGGAAGACATTGCGAAGAATTTCGAATATGAAGACAAGATGCAATCGATAAGCGTCATCGACAAAACGACGACCTTCGGTTCAAAATTGGAAAGCTTTAAATACAAAGGCGACAAAGCAAACAGGCTTAACCCGGACAGCTACGAATGCATGTTCGAAATGCACATAGAACAAGGTCCGATCTTGGAAGACGCGGGGAATGAGATAGGGGTGGTGGATTGTGTGCTCGGCATGTTCAACTACAGGGTCAGCTTTACCGGGCAATCTGCCCATGCAGGCACTTTCCCTATGCAGAAGAGAAAAGACGCCCTGTTTGCAGCCGCGCAGGCGCTTTGTTACCTGCATGAAGAAATCGGCAAACTGGGGCGTCCGGAACTCGTGTACACTACGGGCGAACTGCTAATCCACCCATGTGTGCACACGGTAATCCCTGATTTCGTTGAATTTTCGCTGGATGTAAGGCATGAAAAACCTGAAGTGCGAAAACAGGTCCTAGACATCGTGCAGGCACTGCCGAAAAAGGAATGGGCAGGCTGCAAGTGCGAAATCAAGGAGGCATGGAAAAGGGATACCGTCTACTGGGACAAGAAACTTGTGGGGTATGTGGAGGAAGCGGCTAAGGACATGGGCGTGAAGTATCAATTCATCCATTCCGGCGCCGGCCACGATGCGCAGTTTGCAGCGTACATGATACCAGCTACAATGATATTCGTCGCCTCAAAAGGCGGGCTTTCCCACTGTGAACTGGAATTTACTTCGGATGAGCAGTGCACCACTGCAGCGACGGTTCTGCTCAACGCGGTACTTAATGCAGACAAGGGGCTTTAGCCCTCAAGAGCTGCCAGTTCCTCTTTCCTGCTTTCTTCGCGCTGCTTCAGTATCTTTTCATAGCGTTCGTCGGTCATCTTCACCATTGTGAAGTTCGTGTACCCGTATATGATGTTAATAAGCGGCGTTACCAGATTGAAGAACGCAAACCTGAAGTATTGCCCCGAGCTGACGCCGAGGAAGCTTGACATGGTGGCTCCGCAGGAGTTCCACGGTATGAGCGGGGAAGTGACTGTGCCGGAGCCTTCAAGGCACCGGGACAAGTTTTTGCCGTCGAGTTTTCTGTCCTCAAAGGCTTCCCTGTACATCTTGCCGGGGAGTATTATGGCAAGGTATTGGTCTGCAGCGAGGAGGTTCACGACGAAGCAGCTGCAGACGGTCACCAGCACCAGTGCACCGGTGTTCTTTGCGGCCTTGAGCAGCCCGCTTGCGATGGATGCCAACATCCCGGTGCCGTCCATGATGCCCCCGAAGACCATGGCGCAGAGGATGAGGCTGACTGTCCACAGCATGCCTTCCATAGCTTCGTGCTCCAGCAGGTATTCCAAGTCGTACTGGGCTTGTTCCGCAGCTCCGCCCAAAGCCACCATGGCTTCGTTTGCTTCGTATGCATAGCCATAGTGGAGAATATCGGTCAAGTCGCCGATGGCTACGCCTTGAAAAACGACGCCGAAAGCAATCCCAAGCGCCACGCCGGCAGAGAGGCCGGGCAGTGCGGGTATCTTCAGGGCGATGACCACGATGACCAAAAGGGGCGCCAGCAGCAGCACCGGGTTTACGTTGAAGGACGCAGCTATGCCTTCGCGGAGCGCGGAGATGCTGTCAAGGTCTGCAGTGCCGGATCCATGGGTGGCGAACCCGATCACCAGGTATCCAATGAGAGCGATGACAAGAGCCGGCACCGCCGTCCAGAGCTGGTGCCTTACGTGCTCAAACAGAGTGGTGCCCGCTACCGCCGGCGCTAGGTTCGTAGTATCGGACATCGGTGACATTTTGTCGCCGAAGTAGCCGCCGGAGATGATGGCGCCTGCCGCCATCGGCTCCGGTATCCCCAGCCCTCTGGCAATGCCTATGAAAGCTACGCCCAAGGTGCCTGCGGTCCCCCAGGACGTACCAGTGGAGAGTGCCACTATACCGCATATGAGACAGGCGGCAAACAGGAATATTCCCGGGCTGAGCATCGAAAGCCCGTAATAGATCATGGCAGGGATGATCCCGGCCGCCAGCCAAGAACCTATCAGCATGCCGACGATCAACAGAATGAGAATGGCACCCATGGTTCTGCTGATGGTATTGACCACAGCCTGCTCCATATACTCCCATTTGTACCCGTTGAGCTTGCCGACTATGGCAGCCGCGACAGCCGCTATGACCAGCGGAACATGAAGATCTGGGTTGGCGCAGTGCCAAGCGTCGCCAAACAGCATTTCGAGCAGGCCTACCGCGTACATCAGCATTAACACAGCGAATAGCATCACGCAGGCAGCCTGCCACATTGGGATTTTTCTACCCATAATAAAAGTCCTCCTTGCGAATAATTTATTAAAATAAAGCAATCTAATAACAATTGTAAATACTTTGCAGCATAATAAAAGTGACATATGTCATGACTTTCACATGACATATGTCACTTTATTCGCAAAGGTTCCGCAATGCCAGGCTAAAATCCGTCAAAGACCCGCCTTTGTGCCTAAAGACGCGAGTTCGCGGCTGCTTTTGCAATCCAACTTTGACAGCATGCTGCTTACGTAGTTTCTAACGGTGCCGCCTGACAGGTACAGCTCGTCTGCGATCTCCGAATTCTTTTTTCCGCTCACGATCAGTTTGAGGATTATGATTTCGTTGCTGGAAAGCAAATCCAATTGAGATTTTTGATTGGTGCCATAATGCGCCGGTGTGTTTTGATTTTCGTATATTGTCCTATCGAATGTCATAAGGTCGCTGGCGACGCTTTTAATGGCATTTGCCAGCTTGCTGATGGTCTGCCCCTTTAGCAGGTACCCGTAAACGCCGCATTCACGCGACTTTTGCACGTAATCGTCGTCGTAGAAGGTTGAAAGCAAGAGCACCCTCATTTCCTTTTTCTTGGCAGTGCTTAATGCCCTGATGATTTTTGCGGCTTCCAGTCCGTCTATGCCCGGCATCCTGATGTCCATGAGTATTATGTCAGGCAGAAGGGACATGGCAAGTTTTACTACCGAGAAACCGTCACAGGCTTCGCCGACAACACATATCTCAGGGTCGCTTTCCAATGTGCTTGCCAGCGAAGTGCGCACATCCAAGTCGTCCTCAGCGATGAGAACATTTATCATTTTCGTTTACCTCCATCGAAGCCTCGCCCATTTGCTCACATCAAAGCCTTTCTGTAGCCGGACAAAAATGATAATATCATGTTTTCATCATGTTATCAACCTAAAATTGTTCAGAATAAGAATTAGTTGCAAAAACCAGCGAAGTTTAAAACCTCGCTGGTTTAAGAATCATCATTTGCTTAAATTTTCAGATTCAATTTTTAGCCTTCCAAAGCTGCCAGTTCTGCTTTCTTGTCCTCTTCGCGCTGAAGCAGAATCTTCTCATAGTGTTCGTCGGTCATCTTCACCATGGTGAAGTTTGTGAAGCCGTATATAATGTTCAGAATCGGCGTAATCAAGTTGAAGAACGCATACCTGAAGTACTGCCCTGAGCTGACGCCAAGGAACTTGGACATGGTAGCGCCGCAGGTGTTCCACGGGATGAGAGAGGAAGTCACAGTGCCGGAGCCTTCAAGGCACCTTGAAAGGTTCTTGGCGTCCAGTTTTCTGTCTTCAAAAGCTTCCTTGTACATCTTGCCTGGCAGTATGATGGCCAAGTACTGGTCGGCAGCCAGAATGTTCACGACGATGCCGCTGAGAACGGTAACGGTAACCAGTGCGCCGGTGTTCTTTGCGACCTTGAGCAGACCGTTGGCTACTGAAGCCAGCATCCCGGTGCCGTCCATGATGCCTCCGAAGAGCATGGCGCAGAGGATGAGGTTGATGGTCCAGAACATGCCGTCCATACCGTCGCTTGAAAGCAGATCCTCCAAGACGTACTGGGCCTCTTCCGCAGCCCCGCCCAGAGCAATCATGGCGTCATTCGCCTCATATGCAAAGCCATAGTGGAGGGTATCGAACCAATCTGCAAGAGGTACGCCTTGGAACAGCCCTCCGAAAATCATGCCGAGGGCTATGCCGGCGGTGAGGCCTGGCAGGGCCGGTATCTTCATGGCGATGACTACGATAACTAGGACAGGTGCAAGCAGCAGCAGCGGGTTCAAGTTGAACGAGGCTGCTATGCCCTCCCGGAGGGAGGTGATGCTTTCGAGGTCGGCTACGCCTGCCCCATGGGTGGTGAAGCCGATGATCAGATACCCTATGAGGGCGATGACAAGAGCCGGTATAGCCGTCCAGAGCTGATGCCTAACATGTTCAAACAGCGTGGTGCCCGCCACTGCCGGTGCTAGGTTCGTGGTGTCGGACATAGGCGATATCTTGTCGCCGAAGTAGCCGCCGGAAATAATGGCGCCCGCTGCTACTGGTTCGGGTATGCCAAGCCCTTTGGCGATACCAATGAAGGCGACGCCCAAGGTGCCGGCGGTCCCCCAGGAAGTTCCTGTAGAAAGCGCTACGATGCCGCATATGATGCAGGCGGCAAACAGGAATATGCTCTGGTTGAGCACTGCAAGCCCATAGTAGATCATGGCTGGTATGATGCCAGCCGCGAGCCATGAAGCAACCAGCAAGCCGACACACATAAGAATAAGTATGGCGCCCATGGTCCTGCTGATGGTGTTGATCACAGCCTGTTCCAGGTACGCCCATTTGTATCCGTTGATTTTACCGACTATTGCGGCTAAAATAGCAGATACAACCAGTGGAACGTGAAGGTCGGCTTCGCATTCGAAAGCTTCGCCAAGCAACATTCCAAGCAGGCCTACCGCATACATCAGCATTATCACTGCGAACAGCATCACACATGCAGCCTGCCACATTGGGATTTTTTTACCCATAATAAAGTCCTCCTTTGAATAATGATAAATAATTGTGCAGAACTACGCCATATTAAGAATGGCACAAAATTGCACTTCAATTATATCATGTTAATCAGATATGTCAATTAAATCCCAAAATCTGAGAAAAAAATTCTTAAAAAAATACTGGAAAACAGGCAAAAAAAACAGTTGACAAGGGTGAAAAGGATGTAGTAGAATATTAGATGGCTCGCCAAACAGGGGCGGG
>WRJK01000068.1 GCA_009782285.1 Clostridiales bacterium | reverse complement strand
TATACATATTCAGGCTGGAAGGGGCAGGCGGCGCATATACAGAGGTGCTGAATTACGGCGCTATCTGGAAGACCTCCCATATACCCGGCAAGGACGGCAGCCTTGTCGACGTGTGCCTTTCATATGACACAGTCAAAGGTTATGAGGACGATGTCAATTACATCGGCGCAATCATCGGGCGGTTCGCCAACCGGATCAAAGACGCAGCTTTTACGCTGGACGGCGTTTTGTACAACCTCCAGAAGAACGACGGCGAGCATTCCCTTCACGGCGGGGCGAACAGCTACAGCAAGCGCATCTGGAACCATGAAATCTCAGACGGTTCGCTTGTGCTCAACTTGCGCTCGCCTGACGGCGACCAAGGCTACCCCGGCAACTTGGACATAACTGTTGCATACACCTTCGACGAAAACAACGCTTTGACGATTGACTACCTTGCTGTCAGCGACAAGGACACCCCTATCAACATGACAAACCATGCATATTTCAACTTGGCCGGTGCAAGTTCCGGTAAAAGCGGCGCGATGGCTCACACCTTGCGCATCAACGCCGGGGCTGTGACGGAGATGGATGATGAATACATAGAGACCGGGTGCCTCCTGCCTGTTGGTGGCACACCTTATGATTTTCAAACGGATTTTGTCGTGGGTGACAGGATTGACTTGGACGATCAGCTGTTGCGGATAGCAGGCGGCTACGACTTGAACTTTGTAATAGCGGACGAAGGGCTGCGTGAAGCGGCGGTGCTCGCATCCCGGCAAAGCGGCATTTCCCTGCATCTTGAGATTACGAACCCGTGCCTGCAGTTCTACAGTAGCAACGTGATCAGTGCGCCCTTTGCTCTGCACGGCGCACTGTGCCTTGAGCCTCAGCACTACCCGGACTCTGTCAACATCCCACAGTTCCCGCCCTGCATCTTAAAAGCCGGGGAGAAGTACGAACAGCGGTCGGTGTACCGGTTCGAGTTCGTGTGAGGGCGGCTTTGAACTTCAGATAATTGTCTGGGTTTCAGTTGTCTTCACTCCACAGGTTTTTTTCCAGAAAGCTATCCCGTACAACCTAACCTTCTCAACCCCGCTTGAAAGGAATGCTTCCTTGTAGTCTTTTTCTTCGATCTGTTTCAGCGCGGCTTCGCACATAGCGGCGACGCTTTCCGGTGCGCCTGCGCGTTTAATTTCAATCACAATCCCCACAGAGCCGTCGTTCGCTGTTAGCAGAAGATCGCTCCTCCCCTCGCCGGATTCCCTGTTTGATTTGACGCTCCATTCTCCACAGCCAATTAAAAGACCGGCGAGGAAGCCGTGGTAATAGTTCTCGTAATTGTCAAAGTAGCTGATGGTTGCGCGAAGCTGGCTCTGCAAAACCTCTTCAATGGCAGCACAGTCACCATCTAAAAAAGAGCAGTAGAGCCTTTGTATCTCCTCTTGTGTTTTAGCGGCACTGTTTTTCTCTGCAAACCAGTCCTTGATTTTCTCGATAAAGATTTCTCGCACCTCAAGGTTGGGGATGGTCAGTTCGATGGGCTCTGCCGGAAAACCAGCAGGTGCTTTGGTTTTTGTCAAGTATCCTGTAAGGAACAGGACGCTCCAGAGGTTGTCGATGCTCTTGTCAAGTTCTTCATAGGTTAAAGTCTCCATTACGGTTCTTTCCACTGACCCGCCTGCAATAAGCCTTTCGATTTCAATTCTGGTCGTGGCGTCAGCTTTGTCTATGAAGCGCTTCACCATGTGGTTTGAGCTGGTGTTGTTCCAATATGACCTTGGCTTCGTCTCAGGGTTGCCTTTGAGTTTGGCAACATGGCTCACAATGTCCCAAGGGCAGTATATGTTAGTGCTTCCAAAGGTGTAGCCGTTGTACCATTCGTGCAAGTCCTCATACGCAAACGAAAGATTGTAGTCTGCCAGCATTTTTCTGACATCGCCGTCAGTAAAACCGAAGTTTTCATCGTAGCCGAAGTCGTTGTCCGTTATTGAATTGACCGCAAGGTTGTTTACGCCGGTGAAGATGCTCTCTTTGGAAATCCGGAGGCAGCCTGTTACAACTGCGAATTCCAGAGCCTCGTTGGTTTTGAACGCCTCGCCAAAAAAGATGCGCATGAAATCGACCATGTCGTCATAGTAGCCGTTGCTGAAGGCTTTGTCTAAGGGTACGTCATATTCGTCTACCAGCAGGATCGCTTTTTTGCCATAGTGTTTTCTGAGCATGCCAGATAGGAATTTTAAGCTGTCTTCGAGTTGATGCCGCGTTGCTGCCTGATTTTTCAGCACTGCGAAATTATGTTGGTTGCCTTGGCTAATATGTTGGCTGTCTGCAAGGAACGAAAGCCTGTCGCATTCGTAAGAGATCAAAGAAGCGACCCTTGCCAGTGCATCTGTGAAAGTTTTTCCCTGTACGCTCTTCAAGCTCAGGAAAATCACAGGGGAGCTGTTCATGAAGCTGCTGCAGACATCTTGATCCTTTGCAATTTCCAGACCGGTAAAAATGTCTTTGCTGTCCGTCCCAATCTCAAAAAAAGTCTTTAGCATAGTCATGTTCAAGGTTTTGCCAAATCGGCGCGGACGTGTGAAAAGGTTGACCGTTCCCCGGTTTTCCAGCAGGTTTTTGACAAACTTCGTTTTGTCTACGTAATAGCAGTTTTGTCTTCTAATATCCTCAAAAATATCAGCACCCACAGGCAACCTCTGATTCATGGCAGCCAGCCCCCCTCTTAACGCTGTTGTAATGCTTTGATATTATCACAGCAAGCAATTAGCGTCAATGCTTTGTCTTTGTTATTGACAAAGTTCTCAAATTTGTTATAGTTAACTTTAGATGGGAGAGAACGCTCAAACAAACGCGCAGCCCACAAACACGAAAGGAGCCGCTCGATATGATGTACGCAGAACAAGTAACAGATATTCCAGCCGCATTCAGGCTGAAAGCTTTGTCAATGGAAGAACTTGACCTGTTTTTTTGCGATGAAACCATGGAAATCCGTACTGGCGATGAATACAAATCCCCTATATGGGATATTTCAGAGGCTTGCCAAACGCCTTCCGAAAGGAATGTTTTTTTGCTGCTGGGCCACAGTGGGTGCGGAAAAAGCACCGAGCTCAATAAAATGTCGTCTGAGCTGACTGCGAACGGCTATAACGTTTCCATCATCAAGTGCGCGGTGGATTTGGACCTGTTCAACCCTGCTTTCTCAGATCTTCTGATTTTAATGGGCGACGCACTGCTTGGCATCGCAAAAAAGACAGGCTGCAAATTGAACCGGAAGCTGGAGGAAAAATTCGTTTCATACTGGTCAACTGAAAAGCGGATTGAATACAGGCAAAAAATATCTAACCGCTCAAGCGAATGGCTGGACATGTTGAATGCCATCGCAGAAATCGTCACTGAAAAGCTGGACGGGAAGCAGCCTGTCCTAATCTTTGAGGACTTGGACAAAATAAACGACTTAGAGACGATGTACAAGATATTTAGCAACGAGGCAACTGCGTTAACAGGAATTCCTTTCCCAGTAGTTTACACCTTTCCAATCGCACTCTCCTATGATCCGCGTTTCGCTTCTTTGGAAAAATATTATGCGCCTAAAATATTGCCGATGATCAAGCTTGAGACGGTTGAAGGCGCTGTTTATCAAGAAGGTATCGACGTGATGATGAAAATAATTGAAAAGCGTGCCAAACTTTCGCTTTTCGAGGAAAAAGTGCTGGATGCGTTGATAATTAAAACTGGTGGCTCACTGCGTGACCTGTTTTCTTGCATTGTTGCTGCCTCGAAAGTCGCCAAACGCAGGGAAACAGCTGCCGTTTCAATGAAAGATGCTGAAATTTCGCTTAAGGAACTCAAGTCGTCCCTTACTCGCCGCATAGAACGCAGGAACTATGCCTTCCTTGCGGATATTTGTGAAGGAAACCGCCGCAACATTGAGGACAAGGCGATGCTTTTGGAAATGCTGGAGGCGCATGCCGTGTTGGAATACAACTCGGATCGCTGGCACAACACCCATCCCTTAATTACAGAATTTTTGATAGAACAGGGGCATGCACAAAAATGATCAATGCTAATGCGAGCAACTACGATAATATTGGCTGGATATTCAACTATTCAGACGACGGTTACTTTTTGCTCGTTGCAGAAGAAGCCGTACAACAGGAAGTCGTTGCCCGGTACACAGGTGCGAGCATTGCTGTTTATGATTACAAAAAAACACAAGCCCGCTATTCGTTTGTTGAGACGGACAGTTTCGTCAGCGCAAACCCTGATGCCAGAGTATATTTCTTTTTGAATTTTCAACTTGCTGTGCTGGATAACAACGACATCCAAAGGCTGAATTTCAGCCGGGACATGCTCTCGCGCCTGAACAAAAACATTGTCTTTTGCCTAACTCAGCAAGCCGATGACTTCCTCATCAAAAAAGCGTTTGCTTTTTATTCCTTCGTTAGGTGCCGAATGTGTTTTGAAAGCGAATCCTTAAAGACGCCAGACGAAAGGGCTTTGGATGGGTTTCGCGGGTTTGACCTTAGCAACGGTGTAAATGAAACTAATATCGATTTTTCGCTCCCTGCGCCACGGCTGCTGTCTACAGCTATTTCACTGAAGAGTCAAGCCGAACGACTGCATAGGGAATTCCGCTATAGCGACGCTCAGGTTTTGTTATGGAAAGTATTGAAGATACGAGAAACTGTTATCGGTTCGTATCATCCCGACACAGCATCCGTCTACCATGCGATAGGAAATGCCTACGCTGCAGCAGACAGCTATCAAGAGGCACTGGCATGGTATTCGAAGGCGTCAGGTGTATTTGAAGACACATTAGGGGCGGACCACCCTTGTACCGCGAATGTTTACAGCAGCATCGCGCTCGTATATTGCAATCAGTCTGACTATTCCAAGGCACTCCAGTGGTATCAGAAAACTCTCGATGTAGATGAAAAAATATTGGGCTTAGCGCATCCCGGCACTGCCGCTACCTATAGCAGCATCGGTAGGGTCTATTATTGCGAAGGGAACTATTCTGAGGCGCTCCAATGGTACCAAAAGGCTCTAGTCATCAGAGAAAGCGCAATGGGCGTAGGGCACCCAGATACCGCTGCAACCTGCAACAGCATTGGTAAGCTCAACTGCAGACAAGGCGATTTCCAAGAAGCTCTGGCATGGTACCGAAAAGCCGTTGCAATTTACGAAAAGGCACTGGGGAGGGATCATATCGACACTGCACGTACTTACAACAATATCGGAAAAGTTTATTTCCGTCAAGGAGACTCCCCCAAAGCGCAAGATTGGCACCTGAAAGCCCTCGCAATCTTTAAGAAGGTGTTGGGCAATTGGCACCCGTACACTGCTGACTCGGAGTACGACATCGGAAACGTCTGTAAAGGCCAAGGTGATTATGTAAAAGCGTTGGAGTGGTATCAGAAAGCTTTAGCCATCCGAGAAAAGGTGCTTGGCACAGCGCACCCGTGCACTGCGGCAACTTACAACTGCATCGCATCAGTCTATTGCAATCAGGACGATTGCCAGAATGCGCTCATGTGGTGCCAAAAAGCCCAGGAAGTCTTTGAAAGAGTGCTTGGCACAGCGCACCCGTACACTGCGGCAACTTGCAGCAGTATGGCAGCTGCCTACAATCGGCTGGAGGATTGGCCAAATGCGCAAGAATGGTACCAGACAGCTCTTGTCGCAAGCGAAAAGCTGCTGGGAGCAGAGCACCCATATACAGCCGCAATTTGCAATGCCCTCGCGAGCATTTCCGGCAAACTCGACGACAGCACAAAAGCACTGGAATGGTATCGCAAGGCTTTGGATATCCGCGAAAAAGCACTGGGACAGGATCATCCCGACACTGGGGAAACCTACTGCGGCATTGCGGGCATTTGTGAGAGGCTGAGCGATTACCCAAATGCGCTCCTGTGGTACCGCAAAGCTGTAGGCGTCTTTGAATTAACGCTTGGGAATGCGCATCCAAAAACACTTTCTGCGAGAGAGAAAATTGACATCGCCACCAAACAACGCCGAGCCTAGGCTTTTACGGAGCGGTCTGGGCTGATGAGTTCAAAAAAGCCTCGGAAAACCTGTACATCAACGTGGCTGTCTCTGCCCTGGTGGTGCTCTTTAATGGCTCCAGTTTTCCGTCTATTCCGTTCACAAACCCTTGGGAGACCAGTTCCTCCAAGGGCAGTTTTGCATAGTCTGCCACAACCCCGCTGTCCGGGAATTGTGCCAAAACCAGTTCACCTGCGCCTTGTTTCGTATACCCCATGACTATTAGCGCCCTGTACGACATTGTCATCATGTCTTGACGGGTTATCTCGTCTTCCGGTGAAAACATGTTGTCGCCTATCCCTCTGATGATGTCCAGCGCTTTTGCATCCCGCAAAGCCTCCCGGTAATATGCGTCCTTCTCCATGTCGAGGAAAGGCAGTGCAGGTTCCGTCCCTGGCTCATGGGGCAGCATGTTCATGAGCATCAACACGAAGTCTGCCCTCTTTATTGGGTTGTCGGGCTTGAAATCCCCCTCGGGGTAACCTCTTACAACTCCTTTTGCCGCCATTTCAGTTATAAAAGGCTCTGCCCAGTGTTCGTCCAAATCCGAAAAAGCCGTTGGGCGGTTTGTGCCTCTAGATGGGGGCTCCGCTTGGGGCGTGTCTTGGTTTAGCGATTTTATGAGGCTGTACAAGTTTGAGTTTTCTGTAAAGGAGCCGAAAGAATACATTATGTAGCCGCCTACGCCGGAAGTCCTTCGGTTTAGCTCCACCTGCGACTTTATCTCATTAACGTTCCACGGGTTGTTGGACTGGCTGCTGGTCGTCCTGTATGCCGCTTGGCCGATATAGAGCTTCACGTCCGTCCCTGCAGCTACGTCTGCCCACCAGTCCAGCAGGATTGCGTAATCAGCGATTTCAAAACCGATGTTCCAGTAAATCTGCGGTGCCATGTAGTCAACGATGCCGCGCTTCACCCAACCCCTCGTGTCAGCGTACCGCTGGGTGTATGCCTCGCCGCCGTTCGTGTCACTACCTGAAGGGTGTGTTGATTTATTCGCCCAGATACCCATAGGGCTGACCCCGAAAACAATGCCTCTGCCGCTGCCGTGCACAATGTCAAACATGGTTTTGACAGTCTTTTCAGTGTTGGCGTACCTGAACTCTGTAAGGGAAGCGTACGCTGAACCATACTGGGAAAAAGCGAGGCTGTCATCAAAATCCCTGCCCGGGTAAAAATAGTCGTCGATATGGATGCCGTCAACATTGTAATTGTTTACAATCTCCCTGACGCCGTCAGCTATCAGCTGCTGCACCTCAGGGATGCCTGGGTTCCAATACATCTTCCCGTCTGTGTACGTGACTGTCCATTCCGGATGCTGCCTTGCCGGATGGCCTGCGCTCAAGTTTCCTGCGTCGTCCTTTTCGTTGGTTATCCTGTACGGGTTGACCCAAGCGTGGAGCTCAATGCCACGCTTGTGCGCTTCATCAACGAAAAATGCCAAGGGGTCGAAGCCTTGGGTAGGTTCAAGCCCCTGTGTCCCCGTCAGGTATTTGGACCAAGGGAATATTTCAGATCTGTAAAAGGAGTCCGCTGTGGGGCGGACCTGCAGGAAAACCGCGTTGAAGCCCATGTCTTGAGATTGATCCAAGATGTCCAATGCGTATTTTTTCAGTGCCTCGGCATCAGTAGTCCTCTGAAGCGGGTAGTTGATGTTGAGCACGGTAGGCACCCAGACGCCTCGGAATTCCTTTTCTGCGGCTGCTGCAAAGCTTTCCGGCACTGCGGAAAACCTGTCGGCCGCTGTGGGCACCAGCCCGGAAAGCAAAACCGCCAGTGCTACGACAATAGCGCCCACAGCCATGGCTGTGGTGTTTTTTCTATTTAAAATCCTCATGGCAAATGTCCTTTCATTGCTTTTTGTTTCTGCCACGAACATTTTACCACACAACCTGCGCTTAGAAAACACCCTTTTCATTTTTGATTTTTAAATTTCCCTGAGTATTGTGCCTTTCCAACAATTCCGCCCTTATGTCCCCCGGCGCAATCCCTTGCGATAGCATCAGTACGAGCAGGTGGTACGCCAGATCGGAAATCTCACCTGTCAGGCTCAACTTGTCGTTGTTTTTTGCTGCAATGATAGTCTCTGCCGCTTCCTCACCGATTTTCTTGCAGATTTTATCAATGCCCTCGTCAAGCAGGTAGTTGGTGTAGGATTTTTCCTTTGGGTTCGCCTTCCTGTCCACGATCTGCGCATAGATGCTGTTTATCACATTGAATTCGCCGGCTTCGTCCCCAAAGCAGCTGTATGCGCCTGTGTGGCAAGCGCCCTCGCCCCTCTGTTCGACTTGGATTAAAAGGGTGTCGTCGTCGCAATCATACGCCATGTGTTTTATTGCTTGCGTGTTCCCGGAGGTCTCGCCCTTGTGCCACAGTTCGTTTCTGGAGCGCGACCAAAAGCACGTTTCGCCGTTCTTCAGCATGTATTCGTAGCTTTCCTGATTGACGTAAGCCAGCATCAACACCCTGCCGCTGTAATAATCCTGCACTACTGCCGGCATCAACCCCTCGATTTTCTGCATGGTATGCCGTTCCTTTCCATTTCCCGTTTCACCTCGCTTACGGTAGCCATACCATAGTGGAACAAGCTCGCCGCCAGCGCAGCGTCGCAATCTGTCTGCTTGAAAACATCGATGATGTCGGAGACTTTGCCGCACCCACCGCTTGCAACGACCGGAATGTTCACTGCCTCGCATACCGCCTTGGTCATTGCCACGTCATAGCCGTCCTGGGTACCGTCGCCATCCATGGACGTGAGCAGTATCTCCCCCGCTCCAAGCTCCTCGCATTTTTTCGCGTATTCGACAAGATCAAACCCTGCATCCTCCCTGCCGCCTTTGGTAAAAACCCTGTAACCGTCTCCTGTTTTCTTCCCGTCGATAGCCACCACCAAGCGGTGTTTCCCAAATCCCTCGCTTATTTCTTTAATTAAGTCAGGGTTTGCCGCAGCAGCTGAATTGATCGACACCTTGAATGCGCCGCAATCCAAAGCTTTGCGGAAATCTGACGCATTGCGGATCCCTCCACCAAGTGTCAGCGGTATGGACAGCCTTTTCGCAGCATGTTCTACGAGGCTGTATATTGTGTCCCTGCCTTCATGAGTCGCCGTTATGTCCAGAAAAACAACCTCATCGGCGCCTTGCTCCTCATAGCGGCATGCAATTTCGACAGGGTCGCCCACGTCGACCAGATCAACGAAGTTTACGCCCTTTACGACTTTTCCGTCCTTAATGTCTAAACAAGGAATTATACGTTTTTCAGCAGCCATTCCAAATCCACCTTCCCTTCATAATACGCTTTCCCGACGATGACGCCATGATATTTTATTGCTTTCAGGCAGTCTTCGTTGCAGGCGACTCCTCCGGACACAATCACTTTTACACCTTTAATCTTCTCATACATTTCCCAGTTGGGCGAAGTCAGCGTCCCGTCCTTGGAAATGTCGGTTGCTATTATTGTTTCAACGCCAAGGCTTTTCATATCCTTCACAAATTCCAGATAGTTCTTGCCGCTGTTTTCCGCCCAGCCGCTGATCGCTATTTCATCTCGTAAAACATCTGCACCGACAACAATCCTGTCCGCGCCGTATTCCCTGATGCATTCACCTACAAACCTTGGATTTTTAACGGCAATGGTTCCAAGGATTACCCTGTCTGCGATTTGCAGATATTTTTCAACGGATTCCCTGCTTCGGATGCCGCCGCCGATCTGAACAGGAATATCGGCGCCTTCGCAAATTCGGGCGACTATTTCATAGCTGGACGCCTCGGTGCCCCTAGCACCGTCCAAATCGACGACATGCAGGCGCTTTGCTCCCATTTCCATGAATTTTTGCGCAATTTCGATCGGATCCCCGTATATGGTTTTGCTGTTGTAGTCGCCTTTAAGCAACCGTACTGCCTTGCCGCCCATAATGTCGATGGCTGGAATTATGGTCCCCATCACATGACTCCTTTCGTGGACGGTACTGCATCGCCAGCAGTCTTTATGGCTTGCCCCAGCGCAGCGCCAAACGCTTTGAATATCGCCTCGATCTTGTGGTGCGTATTTTTGCCGTACAAAAGGTTAATGTGTAAAGTCATCCCTGCATTTACGGCAACTGCCCTGAAAAACTCTTCAACGAGCTCGACTTCAAAACCTCCTACTCTGTACTTGTCGCTTTCGCCAATCTGCCTGTCGCTAAACACGGCGTTGAACACCAAGTATGGCCGGTTTGAGATGTCTATATCCACTTGTGCCAAGCATTCGTCCATCGGCAGCCTGGCAGAACCGTAACGCGCTATTCCGTTTTTATCGCCGAGCGCCTTCGAAATAACTTGCCCCAGGCAAATCCCAACGTCTTCGACTGTATGGTGCCCGTCCACATCAAGATCGCCGGTACAAGCAATTTTCAGCGTTATCCCTGCGCGAAAGGCAAACAGGTTTAGCATATGGTCGAAAAAACCTATGCCAGTATCAATTCTGTTTTCAGCCTTTTCGTCAAGGTTGATCACCGCTTTTACTTTTGTTTCGTTAGTGTTGCGCTCTAGAATTTCTTTGCGCACTGCACAAACACCTCCATTTCTGCTGGTGTGCCTATTGTCACCCTCAAATAATTGCTTATTCGAGGTTTGTCCCAATGCCTCACCAAGATTTTGTTCTTTAGCAAGAAGTCGAACATGGCTTTCCCGTTGTCAACTTTCCAAAAGATGAAATTTGCTTGAGACGATGTGCAGCGAAGCTCATTTTCGACCCACCTTCGAGTTTCGATTATCGCTTTGCATCTCCCATTGAAATACTCTTCATCATTTACCGCCGCCGTTGCACAAAGCTGCGAAAACATGTTGACAGGATACGAATTGAACGCATTTTTCACCCTGTCAAGGCCGCAAATCAACTCTTCGCTGCCGACTGCATACCCCACACGCAGGCCTGCCAGGGAGTATGATTTTGAAAAAGTACGGACAACCAGCAGATTCCCATATTTGGTGGCTATGCTGGCCGCGCTTCCGCAATCTGCAAAATCAACATATGCTTCATCGACGATCACCACGCCGTTCGCGTTGTTTTGTATGATTTTTTCAATCCGGCTCAAGGGCAGGGCATGCCCTGTCGGTGCGTTGGGGTTGGCCAAAACCACTCCGTTGCTGTTTTCATAGTCATTGGGGTTGACATTGAAACTGTCTCCCAAAGGCATCAATTTCAATCCGACACCATACATTTCGCCCCAGACCGGATAAAAACCGTAGGATATGTCGGGTGTCAATACATTTCCTTTACCAGACAGGAACGCTTGGAAAGCAAGCGCCAAAACCTCGTCCGAACCGTTACCGCAAAAGATGTTTTCAGGTTTTACGTTCAATTTCGCCGCAATGGCCTCTCGCAGCGCCGCAGAAGACGTGTCGGGGTACAGCCGCAGCTTCTCCGCGTTGGCGGCTTGCAAAACCTCTGCAACTCTCGGTGACGGCGGATATGGGTTTTCGTTAGTGTTCAGCTTGACCCAGCCTTGCTCCCGTGGCTGCATCCCGGCTGTGTAAGGTGTTAGCTTTTTCGCTTTTTCCGTTAAATAATTCATCTTTCGAACCTGACTTTAATGGAATTCCCATGGGCGTCCAACCCCTCCAGTTCAGCGAACTTTACAACGTCGTCTTTGAAATCCGCCAAGGCCTCACGGGGGTAGTAACTGTATGCGCTGTATTTTACAAAATCGTACACTCCCAAAGGCGAATAGAATTTTGCTGTGCCGCCTGTGGGCAAAACGTGATTTGTGCCGCTCATGTAGTCACCCAAGGGTTCCGGCGTGTTTTCACCAAGGAACACCGAACCGGCGTTTTCAACCAAAGGCAATTTCTCAAGGGGGTTTTTCGTCAGTATTTCCAAGTGCTCAGGGGCGATATCGTTCGCTATCCCAAAAGCTTTCTCCAAATTGCCTGCTAAAACTGCCGCTCCGTAATTTGCGAGGCTTTCCCTGATTATTTCACCGCGTTTCAAATACGCAAGCTGCCTTTCCAGCTCTTTTTCGGTTTCCTCAATTATTTTTTCGCTTGTTGCAATTAGAATTGCGCTTGCCATCTTGTCATGTTCGGCTTGACTCATCATGTCAGCTGCGATGTATTTTGGGTTTGCGGTTTCGTCCGCAATTATCAAGACTTCGCTTGGCCCGGCAACCATGTCGATGTCAAGCTCGCCGTAAACCGCGCGTTTCGCAGCCGCCACGTATGCGTTGCCCGGTCCGACAATCTTGTCGAACTTTCGAATGCCTTCTATGCCGTAAGCAGCAATGCCGACAGCCTGAGCTCCTCCAATTTTGCAGATGTTTTCGATGCCGCAGCAAGCCGCCGCAGCCAGAATAACATCGGCAACTTTACCGCCGCTCTTTACCGGCGTAAAAACTGCAATTTCTTTGACCCCCGCAAGCCTGGCTGGGATGGCGTTCATCAGCACGGTCGAGGGGTATGCCGCTGTTCCGCCCGGCACATAAAGGGCGACACGGTTTAGTGGGCGAACCAACTGCCCCATAATCACGCCGCCGGTTTTATGCATAACCCACGATTTTTCAAGCTGGTTAGCATGGTATTCGGTAATCTGCCCACAGGCTCTTTGAAGGATGCGCATGAAGTCCTCGCCAACGTTGCGAATCGAAGTTTTGATTTCCTCTGAGTCTACAAACAAATTGTCGCCCGCAAACCCGTCGAGTTCTTTTGCATATTTCCGGGCTGCGCTCTCGCCATTTGCCTTAACGTCAGCAAGGATCGCAAGCACAGTTTTAACAACGCCTTCATCAACTTCCGCCTTTCGGTTTCGAATGTGTGCCAAGTCTCTATTCAATCGCATTTTTTAAAACTCCAATCATTTTCCCTATGTTTTCATCATACTTCAAAGCAGCCTTGCTTACAAGTACCTTCGTTTGAATCGGCATGGCTTCATCGAATATGACAAGCTCGTTTTCGGCCAGCGCACGGCCTGTTTCCACTATGTCGAATATAACGTCCACGCCGCCATGCTTCGGCATCAGCTCGGAGGAGCCGGCAACTGTAATAACATCGGCAACAATGCCTTTTTTTGCAAAATACTTGGCAGTGATGTTTGGATGCTGCGTGGCGACTTCTAGGATTTTCTCGTCGCTGTTCTTGCATTTTTCATAAAACGCCCTGTCCTCCGACCGCCCTGCAACGCAAAAACGCGACTCTCCGCAGAGCTTTAGGTCGGGAAGCAGGTCTGACCTGAAATTGTCGCCTCGCAGCGAATGCTGCAACGTTTCGCTTGCCAGTTCGTACTCGCGGTAGCAGTCAAACGCCGATATCCCTATGTCTGCCCAGTTCTTGTCCACGTATTGCGGAATGTCTTCGATGCTGACCAGCAGAAACACAACCGTACCGTCGTCACTGACGAATTCCAGTTGTTTGTGTTCTTTTAGCCCGATCTCTTTTTCTAACTCCTTAGATGTAAACCCTGCTTTTTTGAAAACTTCGTAAGCCTTGCTAAGCATCCTTTTCCCCTTTGGGATCGCAATTATTATTCTACGCATTTTTGTTCCTTTCTTTGAACTGGGAATTAAACAGCACCCCTGTGCGCATTGGCTGCTCAAGAATTCCTGCTTTTTCGTGCTTAAGATGTGAATGATGTGAATCGGTAAATAGTTGAAGCGGTATAAGACAAGATAACGCCTCCCGATATGAGCCTCTATTGACTCAACTTGCCGCTCGCTATAAAGTTTATTTGCTCCAAAGCGTTGTCTTCTTCGGAGGGAAGCAATCGTGCCTCCACTGCCTGCTCGCGAGTGAAGACTTCATTTTCAATCAGTGCTTCTGCCAGAAGCGTCGGTTCAGGAGCGTTGAGAGGCGTCGTGAGCGCCTTGTCCATAATATCAACCGCGTCGCCACGGACAAACTCTTTCGAACCCTCCAACCTGTCGGCATAGTCAGAGCCAAACAACGTGGTTTTCACGCAGTCGCTCAAAGCAGTGGAAGGCTCGCTTTCGTAACCCATCAGGCGCATCGCCAACGCTAAAAACTCTTCTGACGATATTGTGCGCTCGGGCAAGTATGTTGTTGCGCTGGTTCCTTTGGTTATGCCGTTTTCAAAACAGTAAAGGATATAGTTCTTGGCCCAGTGTTTGTCCTGCACGTCGGAAAACGGG
This sequence comes from Clostridiales bacterium, assembly GCA_009782285.1. GTDB lineage: Bacteria > Bacillota > Clostridia > Peptostreptococcales > Anaerovoracaceae > WRJK01. Next base: position 1,911 of record WRJK01000068.1, on the reverse strand, counting down.
TTGTTTGAATAATTCTCTTGCAATGCATTCGCTTCCTCGCCCAAAAGCCTGACTATAATTGCCGCAGCCTGTGCACGGGTTAACGGATCGTTCAATTGGTAGCCGACAGTCGTTCCTAAAAACAGCTTCAGTTCTTTAAGTCTGTCCGCAACTTCAAGCCTACCGTCAGGAACGGTTTCGTTTTCCGTGCATGCAAACGGCTCTGCACCGCCAACGGCAAATTCTTCAGCTGTGGTGCAGGATGCAGCGTTCCAATCCACGTCCCAACCTTTCAAAAATTTTGAAAGGTCGCCTGTATATTATATTATGTACCATACCGGCTCCATAGTCAAGCATACGACATACCGCTATTCGGCTTTCTTAATTTATTTATTCGGGTGGCTTGAATCCTAGCCACCGTTCGTGAGCATCATAACCGTCAACGTCATATTTTTTTGCAAGTTCAGCATCGTGCCGTTTTTTATTGTTTGCAAGTTTAATGTATGCTTCCCAAAAAGACTCGAGTTCCAACACTAACAATTCCACATCCTTATCTGTTGGATTGCACTTTGGTACGTCAATATTGGAAATTACATCCCACTTGATCCTTCCTCGATTCATCCCTGTCGTTGAAGAAAGCATGTCGGCAAGTATTTCTTTAGTCCTTAGCAAGTTAACATAGAAAACAGCTTCCACTTTAGACCGGGCGCGAAGAATTGTGTATTCGTTTGACACATATTTGCTTGCGTGGTATGGTGGTACAATGCCAACAGCTCCCCTTCCAACACCCATATTTGAAACCAATATGTCCCATTCATTCAATTTTGACAATTTTGAATAGGAGCTTGTTTCACTTGTCAATATGTCGCCTTCCAGAACATCTCCATCGTATGTCACTTTCAACAACTGATATTCGGCATCGTCTTCAAGTATTGTCCCTCTGTTTCGTTGAACGTTGAGCTCGTTGCCGATTTTAGTTGTTTGGTACCCTTGCTCCTGCCAAAATTTCTTCTTCCTGCCCCTGTCGTTAATGCAAAATTTTACATCAAGCCTGTCAGATATGGCTGCACTGGGAACCAACCAGCTTCCAACAATGCCATTAAGGTATTTCCTGTACATGTCTATCACAGAATTATGCTCTTTCGTTTTTAAATCGTTAAGCTTATCTGGACTGACGCCTATCCTTTTCGCAACCTTATGCTCCAATCCCAAATATCGTGCCGATACCATAAACACGTCCTTTTGCATTTCGTTGTTTTTTCTTTTTCGCAGTATTGCAATAGACGTCTTGACTCGCGCAGACGACCTCTTGAACGCGTCTCCTGGCAGAGATATTATTGCTTGAATGATAAACTTATCCCTTATGTAATCCCGCACATGCGAGAAAGAGCCTCCTGACAGGATGGAATCGTCTATTATCGCTATAATCACTCCGGTTTCTGTCACTAAATCGCTATATCTTTCAATAAACATTGCACTGCTTAGCAATTTGCTGTTTATTTTTCCCGCCGCTCTGTCAACTGATAGTTCATATTGGTTTAGTATTTCGGACTGCTCAATGTCATCACGAGTATACTTAAGTGAAAAAGGCGGGTTTGACAAAATCACATCGAATTGCTTCTTGTCAGTATTAATAATGTTCCTTATCTCTGCTAATTGCCTGTCATCCTCAATAGACCCTGTGCCAATCTTCAGCAGGCGCTTGTCCAGTGAATCTGCATAGAAAATTTTGCTTCCGCCGTCGCCGTGCAAGTACATATTCATGCGGGCAATCCGATACATTGCAGGATCGCTTCCTGCATCGATTCCGAACAAAGAGTTCTTTTCAATAATCTTCAATATGTCGTCTTGTTCTAAACTGCTGGTTGCAGCTAGTGCTTTTGCTTTTTGCGTCATCTTTCTCATCGCTGTTATCAAAAAACCGCCAGAACC
>WRJK01000067.1 GCA_009782285.1 Clostridiales bacterium | reverse complement strand
TATGGTGCCGCTTGTGGTGTTGTCCTCGTCGATGCGGAAGCGCAGCTGCCTGAGGAAGGGCTGGGTGGGCACCGAGTCAAGCTCGAACACGACTGCGGAGTAGCCCCGGATGTCTATGGTGTTTTGGAACTGCCACCTGAACGGTATGCTGTTTTGGCCGCCGGTGGAGATCGCGCCGCTCACGTCGTTGGTGAGGCGGATCATGCCTTTGTCGTACGACCACATGTAGTGCCCGTTTATGGAGCGCGGGGTCTGCACAGTGATCTCGCCAAGAGGTGTTGCCCACTGCCCGTTCTCGAACAGCACGGGGAGCACCGGTGTGCACAGCTCGTCCATTTTGGCTTTTGCTGCCTGCAGGGCAGCAAATTCTTTCACTTCAGCCTTCTGAGCTGCCGTCAGCGCTTGGTACGTGTCCCAAATGGCGTAGACGGTTTCGCTGTCCTTTTTAATAGCCAAGTTCGCTGTAGCCGGAAGGGCCCTGACACGAATGTCGACAGCGACCGGCTCGAAGCCCTTAAGTGCATCAACCCTGGCTGCGGTGAGGGAACTGTTGCTTTCCCCATTCGGCAGGGCATTCACCGACTTGCGCATGGCTTGTACGAACATAGCATCAGCCAACGTGCCGGCTGAGCTGGTTTGGCCCGCCAAGGTGCGGCGGAGCCGATACCCGGGAGAGTCGTTGCTGGTCCAGGACGTCAGGTTGTCGTTCACCAAGTAACCCAGCGTGGAGTTTACGGCACTGGCAGCCTGAGCATCTGTGCCGAGGTAGAATGTAAGCGGATCGTTGAACGTCCCTTGTACCCATACGATGCCCTTCTCTTGGGTTGGGCTTGCCAGCGCAGATTCGGCCAGCATTACGCTCTTTGACTTCACGACCGGATCGGTTAAAGCCATGAACCAAGCCCTGTCAGGGGCATAGCCTACCTGATCAACAATTTTGTTGTCCGGATACATAGCCGCAAAGTCTTGGAACCCCTGCATGTAGCTGGCTACCGTTGTGGAACCTTGGCTGTCGTTGCAGAACACAACCCTGTTGCTGAGGCCGGGTTCGCCGCCGCGGTACGTGTACGGCAGGTACGATGTGGTGTAATGCTTCAAAAGGAGTCCATACGCAGGGCCCCATGTCTTGTAGATGTGCTCGTTCCATTCCTTGGCCTTGGCGTTCGGAACGGGTATGCCCATGTCTTCCTCGACGCCGAAATACCATTCTACGTCAACAGCGAAGCCCAGTACGCTGGGATGCTGGTTAACCTTGAAAATATCTTTGTAAATATCGATTAACGTGATCATGTCCGCGTAGCCGTTCTCGACCTGCAGCCATACCTTTGTACCGACTGAATCATAATAGGTGAGGAATTCTTCGTGAGTCGGGCGGCCGGTGCCGGACATGGCAAAGTCGATGTGCTGATCCCTCCATTCGGCAAGGGTCAGGGGCGCGTAACCCGGAGGCGCATATTTGCCGTCGGTGGCGATGCTGTTGAAATCAACGTTTACCCTGACACCTCCGGTGCCGCTTGTAATTCCGCCGCTGAGCATTCCCGCGATCCATATGTGTTCAGTTGGGACGCTGGGGAACATTCCTTCAAGCTGGTCGGCGAGGTTCTGCCACTGGGCAATGGAATAACCGTTGCCGTTGCTGGGTGCGCGGCCGCCTACGCTTGTTATGTTCGCAGGTATTTGGCCGTATGTGCCTTCTGCTTTTTTAAGCAAGTCGTAATTGGTGACGCGGGCTTTGCCTCGGGGCGCCAGCGCATCATAGGCGGTTCTGGCTGCCGCGACGCTTTCAGGGTTGTCCCAATTCATGTTGTTGATGAGCGTTACAACAGGAGACGCTGCGTTTGCTTCGTTTGTGTCCATCGTAGCGTAGCCTGCCGACGTCCTGTAGGCGTTCATCGTCTCATAGAGCGCCCGTGCTTCAACTACTATGGGCAGCTGCTGCAAATCGGGCCTGCCAAGAGCGCTGCTGATCCTTCCGTACCTGGTGTTGAACCCGCTGAGCAGAGACGACTGCCTTCTGTCGATAGGCTTTGCCGGGTCTCCCGAGTAAAGGTCCATTAGGTTGTATGCCCACAACCGCGCTTCAGCTTCATACAGGGCGTCCCTGATCGCCAGAATATCCGGGTCAGTGGCGTAAACGCCTTCGGGTACGAAGGGGCCGTAAGGAAGGTTGACGGCGTTGGCGCCAAGGCTGCTGGTGCTGCCGACTCTTCCTATCCTGGCTCTTCTGAGCAGATATTTCGCCTTTACGATCCGCTCATTGTCGAGGGTCGATGTTGGCATGGGCAGAATCTGCGCCCATATCTCCGCATAGGGCGATGGGGCGTTCAATTCGTCTATTTTGGCTTTTGCTGCCTGCAAAGCGGCAAATTCCTTGACTTCAGCTTGCTGGCCTGCTGTCAGCGCCTGGTATGTGTCCCAGATGGCGCTAACTGTGTCGCCGTCAGTTGCGTTCGCTAAAACAGCCAATGCCGGAAGCGCTTTTATGCGAACATCAACGGCTACCGGCTCGTACTGCACCAGATTGGCAAGGTTGGCTGCGGTTACGGCTGACGCGTCCGGCAGCGCATTGTATGCAGTGCGCGCGTTAAAGACGAACATGGCGTCTGCCAGCGTAGCGGTCCCTCGGCTGTAACGGTACCCCGGATGGCCGGAGACGGTCGTTGTCGGGCTCAGCATGTTCAGCGTGGTGTTCAAGGCAGTCGCCGCCTGTGCGTCCGTACCCATCCAGAATACAGCCGGGTCGTTGAACAATGCCTGTGTCACCGTCACGTGGATTTCCTGATTGGGAGAGGCTGCTGCGCAGTCTGCCAGCCTTACAGCCAGCGACTTTACAGTAGGTGCCTGAAGGCCCCAGAACCAGTTCCTGTCAACGGCATAGCCTGTCTGACGGTTTACCGGGTTGTCCGGGAATTGGGCTGCCCAAGTGTGGAAACCTGTGGTTATGCTGTCTATTGTGCTGCCGGTTCCTTGGCTGTCGGTGCAGAAAATAATCTTTTCGCTCTTGCCCGCTTCGCCGCCGCGGTATGTGTACGGCATCGCGTTGATGTTGTAGTGCTTCAGTATCATCCGATAACCCGGACCCCATGTCTTGTAGAGGTGTTCGTTCCACTTCTGCGCCACATCATTGGGGACGGGGATGCCGGTGTCGTCAAAAAAGCCGAAATACCATTCGACGTCTACGGCGAAGCCTTTCACGGACGGGTGCTTGTCGATTTCAAATATGTCCCTGTAAATATCCATCAGCGTTATCGTGTCCGCGTAGCCGTTTTCAATCTGAAGGTACACGCCAACTCCGCTCTTGTCAAAGGCGTCGAGGAACTCAAGATGGGTGGGGCGGCCGGTGCCCGCCATGCCGAAGCTGATGTGCTTGTCCCGCCATTCAGCCTGCGTCAACGGTTCGTACCCGGGAGGGGCATATTTGCCGTCGGTTGCAATGGTGGCAAAGTCGACGTTTATCCTGACCCCGGCTATGCCGTTCCAGCTGTTGTAGCCGTCAAGCATGCCGGCTATCCATATGTGGTCAACCGGGACGTTCGGGAGCCAGCTTTTGATTTTGTCGGCTGCGGCGACCCATTGCGCCGTGGTGTAGCCTTGGCCGTTGCTCGGGGCGCGCTGGCTCACGTTTTTAAGGTTTGCCGGTATTTTACCGCCGATCCCTTCGGCTTTCTTCAGCGTTTCATAATTCGTTACGCGCGCTTTGCCGTAGGGTGCCAGAGCGTCGAATGCGGCCCTTGCCGCAGCAACCTGCGCGTTGTCGTTTGGATCCATGCTGGTGATCATGTTCCGCACCGCTGTGCCGGCGTTGCCTTCTGCGGTGTCCATCGCGCCGAAGTTCATTGATGAAGAGTAGGCATTCATCGTGGTATATAGGGCGCGAGCCGCAACTACTTCCGGCAAATTCAGCAATTCCGGCCGGTTAAGGCCTGAAGTGCTCGAAATCCTTCCGTATCTCGTATTGTAATTGCTGAGCAATGAGGCGCTTCTCCTTGTAACAGGCGCCGCAGGGTCTCCAGTGTAGATGTCAGAGCAGTTAAACGCCCACAAAAGCGCCTCGGCTTTGTACAGTGCGTCGATCAGCGTCTTCATTTCCGGGTCGTCCGCATACTCGGCGCCGACTCTGAATTGGCCCCATATCGTGTCGCCTGTGAGGTTGCCGGTGCCTACAACAGGGCCGAAGGCGAGGTTGGGGCTGGTGGCGACGGCTGGGTTGTAGCCTTGGCCGTATCCATTTTTGGCAAGCAGGTATTTTGCTTTGACGATTCTTTCGTTGTCAAGGGTTGATGTTGGGTCCGGAATGAGCAGATCCCAAATTTCCGCGTAGGGCGATTCGGCAACAGACTCGTCCGCTTCGGTCGCTTCTGCCTGCAAAGTCGCAAATTCCTCTGCATCGGCCGTTGGCGTTTCTGTCAGCGCTAGGGCCGGGACGGTTCCCAGAACAAGCAGCAGTGACAGGATAATTGCGATGGTTCGTTTCATGTTTTTACACTCCTTAGATTGATTTTGATTTTGCTTTCTTAAAAAACAGCCTCCTGTGACTTTTACTCCATTCATCACAGAAGGCTGTTTTCATCACGTCAGTAAGGTTTAATTGTCAGGCAAAGCCGCCTTGTCATTTTGTGTAGTGTATGAACAGGTCGAGCAGGTCGAGCATGTCGATGAGGCCGTCGCCGTTCACGTCGCACACGCTTGCCGTTACCGGGTTGCCCCATGCGTCGTTGACCTTGACCAAGGCGTCCCAGTCGGCGGAATCAGCGTCGAAGCCGCAGTACAGGAGCATGATGCCAAGGTCGAGGGCGTCAACCACGCCGTCGCGGTTCAGGTCGTACTTGGACCTTGCAACGATTGTCGTCGCCGCGCACTCGCCGATGCCCGTCACCAGGTACTTGGTCGTGTCGCCGAAGACGTCGACCGCCCTGGCGCCGGTCAGCGCCATGGTGGCGTTGCCGAACCCCTTCGGGGCGAAGATGAACTTCGCGATGTCCACGGGGGCTTCCGAGGTCAGGCCGGCGGCCGACCCCGACGGGAGGGCGAGGGTAACGGTGCCCTTCCACTTGTCGCCGCCCGCATGGAGCCAGAGGATGTTGTTCATGGGCTCGAAGCCGTTGAGGCCTTCAATGCCCTTCCCGGCCAGCATGCTGCCGTCTATCTCGAATTCCACCTCGACGGCGAGGACGTTCTGCGCCTTCGCCAGGGAGAGGGTGTACTCCGCGTCGCTGCTGATGTAGGTGACCGGGCTTGTGCGGAGGCTCAGGTTGACGCGGTCGCAAACCACCGCGACCACGTTGGAGGTCACGGGGGCCGCGTTTGGCGCGCTGGCCACTGCGTAGAAGTACCAGGTGCCCATGGTCAAGCCTGCCGGCAGCTCCAGAGTCGCGCCAGTGCCGCCTTCCACGGCTGTCCAGGCGTCAGCGGAGCTGTCCCTGCAGAACCACTGGTAGCTCGGGGCCGCAGCCGGGGAGACGGTCGCGGAAACGGTCAGGCTGCCGCTTACGAGGCCTTCCGTCACCGTTGTGCCTTCCGCCGGCTGGGTGCCGATGGTGATGCGCGACGGCAGGAAGAAGTTGTTGTAGGTGGTGCCCGGCACGATGGTGAAGTTGTTGCGCTTGCTGAGCTCGGAGGCGGTCATGAAGTCGATGCCCATGCTCCTGAAGTAGTGCGCGATTTCGGGTAGGGCCCACCTGGTGCTGTTCTGGTTGTCGTAGTGGTCGTGGTCAACGTAGACCTGGCCGTCCCTCGCCATGTTGGCGGCGCTCGTCTGGGTGAGGAACCTGTTGATCAGGTACGACGCCGAGTGCTGGATGTCCCAGTCGTTCGTGTCGAAGCCCCACAGGTTCGCCAGGTTCAGCGCGCTTGCGTCCGACACGGCGGAGGCGTTCTGGTCGTTGTACGGGAAGCGTATCCACGTCGGCGCTTTTCCGAACAGCTCGACCATGTAGTTGTTGTTCGCAGTCCAGTCGGCCAGCCTCACGGCCTGCGTGGCCCTTGTCCAGCGCTCGTGCTGCCACGTGTGGTTGCCGGGCTCGTGGCCGTCGTTCTTCAGACGGCTGACCACCCTTGCGTATTCCGGGAACCGGTTCGACTTCTCAAGGTTCATGCCTATCGTGAAGAAGTTGGCCTTGATGCCGAGGGAGTCCAGCACGTCCAGCAGGTCGTTGGTCTCGGGGCTGATGGTGTCGTCAAAGCTGAGCACCACGAACTGGGTCGGGTCCGGGTAGGGGATGACCGGGGTGGTGGCGGGGAAGGTCTTCGTGACTATCCCGGAGCCTGCGGCGTGGGTCGTGCCCGAGCCTGCGGCTGCAGTCGTCCCGGTCCCCTTGGGGATGAACAGCTGGAACCAGTTGGCCGCCACGCCGGAGAGCGTCCAGCCTTCCCTGGGCGTCAGCGTGATGGTCGCCGTGTAAACCGTGTTCTCCTGGAACACGTCGTGGTCGGGGCTCCATTCCACCGTCCCCGTGTACTGCGGAGAAGTAACGATCTCCCTCACCGGCACGTTCCCGGTCCTTGGCGGGATGACGTCCCTGATCTCGCGGCGGTTGATCGCTGCGGGCGCGGCAAGCACGCCGGTGCCCTCAAGGTATATCTTCTTGATCCTGACCACGTCGCCGTTTGACGGCAGGGCGCCGACGCCCCTAAGCCTTTGGGCGTCGGTGAACGAGGTCATCCTCACCGTGGTGGAGTTTATGGTGCCGCTTGTGGTGTTGTCCTCGTCGATGCGGAAGCGCAGCTGCCTGAGGAAGGGCTGGGTGGGCACCGAGTCAAGCTCGAACACGACTGCGGAGTAGCCCCGGATGTCTATGGTGTTCTGGAACTGCCACCTGAACGGTATGCTGTTTTGGCCGCCGGTGGAGATCGCGCCGCTCACGTCGTTGGTGAGGCGGATCATTCCTTTGTCGTACGACCACATGTAGTGCCCGTCTATGGAGCGCGGGGTCTGCACAGTGATCTCGCCAAGCGCTTCAGCCCACTGCCCATGTTCGAACAGCACGGGAATCGTGGGGGGCGGCGGTTGTATGGCCACAGCCACCACGTCCGAAGTCTTCGAAGGGGCGTTTGACGCATTTACTTTACAATAGAAGTAGTGTGTGCCTGCTGTCAAGTCCGCCGGCAAGGCTAAGGTCGCTCCGGTAGCTCCGGCGACGGGCGTCCAGACCGGGTTGTCTACCGTAGTCGTCACGTACCACTGATAGGACAGCGACGTGCCTGTAGCCGCGACAGATAAGTTGCCGCTGACATCGCCTTCGACTAGGTTTGCTGCGGGTGCAGTCGGCTGGGTGTTTAAGGTGATGGTTCCTGTTTGCGAACTGTTTTGGAAAAAGTTTGCGTAATTGACGCCGGGGGTAGCGGTGAAGTCCCTGTGCGCCCGCAAATCGGACATCGTCTTAAAGCCTACGCCCCTGCTCCTGAGCTCGTGGTAGTACTCCGGAATCGCCTGTGCAGTGTTGGTCTGGCCGATTTGGTCATGGCACACGTAGATCTGGCCGTCCCTTACGGCATTGTTGCCGGTTTGAGCAAGCATGGTATTGACCAGCCAAGAGGACGAATACTGCAAATCCCAGTCGTTTGTTGCAAAACCACGCAGGTTGGTTAAGCCAAACTCACCGACTACCCGCAGGGACATGGTTCCCTGGCTGGCATACGGTATGCGGCTCCACCTCGGCGTTTGTCCGGTTAGTTCCAGGATAACCGCCTGATTTCTGCTGAAGTTGTCCCTCGTGACATTTTCGTCGGCACTGTTGGTGTAGCGTTCATGCTGATACGCATGGTTGCCGAATTCATGGCCTCCGGCAACTAATTTGTCGAGTGCACGTTTTTTGTCGGGGTTTGTCTTTGCCCTTTCGATGTTGATGCCGTTGGCGAAGAAGGTACCCTTGATGCCATATTTGTCAAGCGCGTCAACGAGCTTTTCAGTGTCCGTCAAGTAAACATCGTCAAAGGACAGTGCGATGAATTGCGTGGGGTCAGGATAGGGCAGCGGCTCCTTGGTCTTCGGGAACGTTTTCGTGATGACGCCCGAACCTGCGGCATGGGTGGTTCCGTATCCTGTGCCGGTGGCTCCAGAGCCTGATCCAACGGGATTGTAGATTCTAAAGTAATTAGCAGCCACGCCGGTTAAAGTCCAGCCGATTTTTGGCGTAAGCGTGATGGTTGCCGTGTATTCAGTATCCGCTTCGAATACAGCGTGGTCGGGGCTCCATTCCACTGTGCCGGTGTACTGGCCGGAAGAGGTTATGGCTTTTACAGGCGTGTTTCCGGTCCTAGGAGGCAGGATGTCTGTAATATACGGGATGTTGATCGCATTTTGCGTTGTGATGACACCATCGCCTTCAAGATAGATTTTCTTGATCCGCACCGAAGTGCCGTAATTTGGCAATGCTCCAACGCCGCGCAGCCTTTGGCGGTCCACGCCGCCAGTCATCCTGATGACGTTGGTATGGCTGCTGCTGTCCCAGTTTTTCGTATCTTCGTCGATGCGGAAACGCAACATGCTGCGGAACCATGAAGTAGGTGCTTCTTCCAGTTCCATAATGACCGCGCTATAGCCCCTGATGTCCAGGAGGTTGTCAAATACAAACCTAAACTCTACGTCTCTGCTGGTGGGGACGCCGTTATAGAGGCGGATCATTCCGTCTTCATAGGCCCACTCAGAGGTAAGCCCGGGTGTTTGCACTGTGATGTCACCGAGCACGTCTGCCCACTGTCCGTTCTCGAACAATACAGGAAGCTCGGTTTTCTGCGGCTGAGGCGGCTCGTAGCCGGCCGGCTTCGGCCCGTTGAGCACGTACACGTAGTCGACTACCATCTCGCCGGCGTTAGGGGTCACGCCAAGGCGCCTGTTGGGTGCCCAAGGATTGTTTGGATCGCTCCCCCAGGACGAGGGGCCGCTGGTCTCGTCGGCCCAGTCAGCGGCCTCAACGGTCAGCTTGATGTAGGCCGGGTTTTGCATGACGCCTTCGTTTTGGTTGATCCATGGCCAGTCACTGTAGGCACCGCCATTACTGCGGTAATGCGAACTCATATCCTTCCAGCTTCCAAAAACAACGCCGTCCACTGAGAAGATGTAATCCGTGGGCGACCATTCTATGGCGATTTTGTGGAATTGGCCGTCGTAAATATTGACGCCGGTCCTGCTTCGGCTGCTTGGGATGTAGACTTCCTCGGAGGCGCCGATGCGTGAAGCTGTGGCCCAACCCGTCTCGCCGGGCCAGATAAGATCGCGGTTGGGGCTGGGGCCTCTGCGGGGACCGTTGGTTTGATCCCTGTCGGCGGAGGCTCTGTAAGTGTGATAGGCTGCGTTGAAGTTTGCTGCAATGTTAGCGTTTCCGGACATGTAGCCGATGCTCTCAATGACATCTATCTCGGTGGCGTATTTGCTGCCGCCTTCCGATATCGGGAGGGAGGCTGCCGTTGCCGGGCTGAACAGCCAGAACGCGCCCCACACCACATTGGCTGCAGGGAACTTGACATTGGCTTCGTAATAGCCGTATGCGTTCTCATAGATGATATCATCAATGCCATAAGCACCGCCGCCTTGGGCAGCGGTCCTGCCTCGGGTGCGTACTCCGCTGGCTGAAACAAAGTTGTTCTTGATGTACGCGTCTGAACTTGTTGTCGCGGTGGGGTCTTTGCGGTAGCCAAGCACAAGCTCGTTGCCCCCGTCCGCTCTTTTTCTGACCGACGTATTGGCGTCGCGCCAGTTGCTCATGCCTTGTCGGTTGGCTTCCTGGGCCATCATGAAGTAGCCCTCGCCAATGGTTTTGTCTTCGTGGACACCCTTTGAGAAGTCCTCATAGAAGATAAGGTCTGGTGCCTCGCTGACGGCACCTGTGGCGTTAAACGTGATGTTGATGATCAGGTTGACGCCTTGGTACTCCCAAGCGACCGACTTCACGCCGGGGTCGGATTCTTCGGGCAGTCCGGCGATCTGGGCCGGAGTGATGTTGTTGGCGGCAAAGCTCCTTGTGGTGCCGGGCATGCCGCAGTTTTGCCAGCCGGCGTTGGGTTCCAGCGTCAGCGTCACCGTGTATTCGGTGTCGGGCAGGAAAGTCTTTTCAATCGCCGGTTCCCAAGTGAGCGTCTGTGCAAAGCCGTTGCCCACCGAGGCGTTTGAGCTGGTGTTGTTGTACTTGTTGGCCTTGTAGGGATACTTGAACAGACTGTCAGGGAAGTGTCCCGCTACCGGGACCTTGATCGGACGCACTTCGCAGATCGGCTCTGCAGCCGCCTGAAAAGCAGCAAATTCATTTGCATCGTCTTGTTGCGTTTCTGTCAGCGCTTGGGCTGGAATGGTTCCGAGCACGAGCAGCAGTGACAAAAGGACTACAATGGTTCGTTTCATGTTCTTAACACTCCTTGATATAATTTCCCCCAGTTTCTTATGGAGGCGGGGCCCTCCGTTTTCAGCCGCGTTTTTTTGGAACGTGGTTAACCAAGGTCTTGTCTTTTTTGTATCGCCTCCTTTCTGTTATGGAAAAAATACGGAAATATGAATACTTCGAATTATATCACAGTTGCTAATGTATGTCGATAATATATGTCCATAAACAGTGAAGTTTTATTGTGTTTACGGAGGGAGTGACGAACATCGATCAGCGGACATACTCGAAATACGATCTGAACAAAGACAACAAGGTCGATGCACTTGACATTGGCGTCATGCTCCTTTATTGCGGCTTCAACAAGGATTCCGATGGATGGGGCACTTTGGTTAAGGTCAACGATTCAAAAGGCAAAGGGGTCACGGCCAGCATGTGCGACGTGAACGGTGACGGCATGATCGACATGCTAGACCTCCTTGACCTGTTCATACACTACACAAAATAGCAAGATATAATTTTGCCCATCAGTGGGGCTGCCATTTGTTTGGCAGCCCCTCTTCTGATCGAATCAATTGAAGTTATCGTATACGATTTCCCGAACGGGATAGTAAGTTGGTACGATAAGCCAGTGAGCCAGTGACATATTGGTTGAAGATTATGACATGATGTGGTATAATACGATGAAAGATTGCGAAAGAGAAACAAAGTACATGCAGGAATGCACCGCTCGAGTCGGAGGAGGCGAACAATAAATGAACATAAGCGGAACAAACCCACTAGGTTTGGTTCATCCAATCAAACAACACAGGGCAGAGGCAGGCGACAGAAAAGGTTTTCGGGACGCTTTAGCATCAAAAACTGTCCTGAGAAAGGCAGCGAGCATCGACGCGTTCATTGTAACCAAGACCGTGGTGGCATCCACACCGGAAACCGCAAAAATAGTTTCTGTGCAACCCATGGAGGAAATAAAAAAGATTGAATACAATTGGCCTCCGACGTTCAGCAAAGACCCGGCAACGTTAGCCCAGCTTGCGGATTTGCGCAAAGCGGCAGAAAATTCCAACTACGCAGGGATGACCCTCGCCCAAGTGTACAAAGAAATATTTGACCGGTACAACAACGCTTTCAACGGCAATATTCATGCCATCGCGTGTTTTGTGGAAACTTGTTTGGAGTGGGGTGACATAAACAATCAGTTTGTAACGGAGCTGGACAGCACCTTCAAGTCGTTTTTTAGGGAAAACCCAAGTGTTACCCAGAGAGGCGCGTACAATGAAATGATGGGCTACGCCGGAATGGCTTTTAGCGAAATCGAAGCTGCGATCACTGAAAAATACGGGGGCGATGGCAGTGTGGCAGGCTTTATGAACATGATCGGGGAAATGATGCGATCCGGCACATTGGACAACAAAATGGGATATATTGACGGGTCTTCCCTTGCGCATTCCTTTGTCAAAAACCTCACCCGAAGCATGTCGTGTTCCTACGACGCCAACTATCCAGCGAACTTGACCATGTCGAAAGAAAACCTCAGAGCCATGCTCGGCAGCAGCGCAAATTGGCGCTCGCTCGTGTCTGGAAGCCGACTGGGCAGGCAGTTTCTGGACGCTTTTTTATGGGATAGCACTGAATACAAGGAAGATTTGGTGGACAGGCTTCTTGACCAATTGTTTAAAAGCCACGGCAGCCGCTGACGGCAAAGAAAACCGTACATCGTACCATAATTGTCACTTGATGGCCGCTGTTAGCCACGAGGCCGTGCAGTATGAAGTTGCCACCAAGATTAAAGACCTCGACCGCCGCAAGAACAAGTTGACCAAGCATTTAGCGAATGTCTGTGTCCGATAGTTATTTTCCGTCGAGCATAGCGCGGAGCCGCGCTATTTCCGCGTCTTTGTCTGCAAGTGCCGCATCTTTGTCTGCAACAACGCCTTGCCATTTTTCGCGTTCCTCGCGCCGAGCGTTACCAAGCGCGGACGCTTCATTGCGACGGGCATCGGAACGCATACGCTCCAATGCGCGAAACTCCTCTGTCGCTGATACATAACGGTACGCTTCAATTGCCTGTTGCATATCCGATACCTCCAATGCTTCAAGTTTTGCTAAATCTTCTTCCGTTTCTGCGTCAAACAGTTTTAACCAAACCAGTAATATGTCATCCGCGTTTACCAATTCGGGCAGTTTGGGGAGTTCAAAATACCGTAGGCTCATTCTGTCCGTTAGCGGCGTGTGGCGCGTTACTTCCAACGCTTGATACTCCGAGTAAAACTCCGCGCAATCGAACAGCTTAAAATTCACAATGCTGATGATGATTACTTGCGGAAGTTCGGCATATTCGCCGCCCTCACCGAGCGCGGTAGAGTAATCACGCGCCCAATAATAAAGCGAACGCTCCGCAAAATCATGTTCCTTTTTGACTTGTTATCCTAACAATAATATTATCCGAGCAGAATCCGAAAAGCAAGTAATAAAAACAGCTTAGGTGAAATCCGCTCGGATAACCAATCAGGTCACTTCAAAAAATGTGGCATAATTCTAACGCCCGTTTGATCAAGCTCGGCATCTTGGTCGGCATAGGGGTCTTACCTATATCATAGTATGAAACGAAAGAAAAATGTCATGCTTATCACGAAATGTTATCCGAGGAGTTTGTTTTACAAACACTATGGCGTCACACGTTATCCCATTATTTCCTCGGTTAAACCAGCTGCTGGGATAAAATATGACCCGCTCTGACACTTTCGCAAGTGCAAAGTGCCTGTGGGCTCTCCGAGGGAGGGTGATGTAAATATTCGGATTCAATTGTTATTTATACCAGCGCGTGATGTGAAAAACCCCGCTATCCATCATTAATAGAGGCGGGGCATGCAAACATCAAATATTGCTATACTGCACGAATATAAAGAATTTTTCCATCATGCTTTCTAATAATAACTTCATAGCTCCATCCAAGACCATCAGGGAGAGGTGCAGCTACAATCCATGAATTATTATTTTCCCCTACCAGAAATTCTCGTTCCAATGCAGCAACTCCAAACGTCCCCACTATAATAGCTTTACCAACTTCGAGCGCAACTTCTTCTGTTTGGACAGCGTCTGTGGACAAGTTATATGCGAATTGATTCCAAGAAAACTGAAATATATTCACTAATAATAAAATTGCAATGATTGAAATATATATTTTTTTCATCATAGTGCCTCCTTACTTCCATTTAACATCTTGTTTATACAATGTTCTTTGATCAAATTTACTATTAGCCCATCAGCTTTTGTTGCTTCCTTTATTTTCCCTGACGGTGTGACAACATATAGTGTGGTATTATTATCTTGAACCCATTTCAAATCGCCCATTAGCACATTTCCCTGACCAGGAATCGTTGTATACCCTGAAAATTTCTCGTTTTCAAAAGGAGGAGGAAAATTAGGGTGCGAGTGTATAAACGCTACCCTATTAAGTCCCTCTGACACATTTGCAATGTCTTCATCTTTTAACTGATTTGGGGTCTCTCTTGCAGCAATTATAGGGTTTGTAAATGTGAAACCGTCGTCTTTGCTATATAATGCTGAACCATATTCTCTGCGATCGTTCGGATTGTTTGATTTTCTATAATACGTCAAAGCCCACGCTAAAGCGGCATCGTCAGCAGACTTGAAAAAATCCGTGTCGTATTGATGAGTTGCCTGCGTCTCGCTCAAGCCGAAATCTCTCATAAGATAGGCACTGTTAATCACATAATGGTCGCCTATCCTCTGGATTTCAGCGTTTGAGTAAACTACTGTTTTATTGCCAATCTTGACAGTGTATTGATAGTTCCACGTAACAGGGCCAAAATAAGTCCATGTATAAGAAAATGAAGTGATTAACTCGCTTTTCTCAAGGATGTAGCTCAATATGACATGCGGTGATGTAGCCAATTGACTCTTAAGGGACTCTCGCACCTTAATAATCTGCGGGGCGATTGTAATTGTCCCTGAATAGAGGCCGCCCAACATGTCGCTTGTCGATTTTTGAATAATCGGAGCGTCAGACACACCGCTGACAGTTATACCTCCGGAAGTGACAGTGTACGCCCCAGTCTTCTGGTTGTAGCTCAGTGCCCCGCCGCTAACCGGGACGTTAGTGACCGAAGTGAAGCCGCCATTGCCTCGCAGCGTGTCGACGATGTCCTTGTACGGCGAATCGTTTGCAGTTGAAATCCCCCACTGGTTGGCTAGTGCTAAATACTCTGCGTCTGTCAGCGATCCTGACGGGGACTTGCTGCCTGAAGACGAGCTTGAAGCCTTTTTGACTGACGTCACGGCAGCGGACGCCACAGTTTTCACTGTTGACACTATTAATATTAACGAAAGAAACGAGTGCCCGCTTGGGTCCCAGTACTTTATGGGGTTCCCCGCGCAATAGGTGTACAAATTCAGCGATTGGTTTCCTCAAACTTTGATGCCCTTTCATTCTTCGGATTGAACTTTAAGCACCTTTCCGTCGGTTTTTCTTATATAGACTGAATAGCCACCGCCAAAAGTAAAGAGTCGCTCGCTATCAGTTAATGCGATTGGTGAAGCATGTACCACCCACACACCGTCCTTTTCATATTTTTTAAAATTAAAATCCCTTTCATCCACCCAATCAATTAATTCATAATCCTCAAAAACAACAAATTCGTAATTGTCAGACATGTTTTTATCTGGAAAGCGAGCACTTAATACATCCTTCGCTATCTGCACCGCTGCCTCATGCGTTGCAACCAGGTTTTTTTTGTTTGGTTTATGCAACCGACAGCAATTCCTGATGCAAGTGTCATCAACACCACTATAACAATGAGCTTCATTTTCAAAATGATCACCTCCTTGCTTGCTTACATACATACATACATATTTACTTACTTACTTACTTACTTACTTAATTTTAAATTTTTTGTCTGGTTTTGTGTATTTCGTATTATTATCATTTGGCATAATGAATTTTACTTCGCCCCTTCTATTGACCAAATAATAATTCCGCGAATAGCCCGCTCTAAGTTGAGTTGAGCGTTTGCATAATTCATGTCTCCAATTGAAAAACTGAGTTCTCCAGTTGGGTGCCATTTGTCGATGCTAGCGCCGTACTCCTGCTGTTCCCGCCTTGCCTTTTCCAGATACATCAGCCCGAAAGCCATCGCCGCGTCCTCTTCCCTTGCAAACCTGTTCCCGGGCTGGTGCGTGGCCTGCGTTTCAGTCAAACTGAATTCAGCCATCAGCCTGCTGGCTTTCACCAGCGCCTTGCCGTTGACGATTCTGATTTCATTGCCTACAACATAAGTCTTGGGGATGCCTTTCAGCAGGAATTCTATTGACACGACACTGCCCTTGCTGTTGCAGTTCACTTTTGTGATTTGCCCCTCATTTTTCTCAACTATCTCCCGCAGCATCACGTCTTGGCCGGTGTATCTGGGGGGAATGCTGTCTATCCACAAGGTGTTGTCCAGCTTGCCGCCCATAGGCGCGTCGTACAGCGCAAACAGCCCACCGGACGAAAGGATTGAAGCGAGCGTTACTACGCCAGCCGGCGAAGCGTCGATGATTATGTTCCGCCATGCTGCCACTGTACGCGTCCTCCTGCATGAACCTGGCCGTGGACGGGTCGTAGTGCCTGGACTTGAGGTAGAACAGCTCAATCTCTTCGCCATACTCATACCCGCTGTATTTGAACGGGTTGCTGACGTTTGCGGTTTGTTCCGTAATGGCGCCGAAGGCGTCGTAATAGCCGTCTGGGTGCCGCTGCCGTCCGCTCGAGTACCATCTTATCATACTCGTAGAGGTACATGCAAGCGTTTCCGTCAATTGTTTTCTCGACCCTGAGCCCATCGCCGTTGTACTTGGCAAGGACGGTGCTTTCGCCGCAGACGGCCTTGACCATGTTGTTGCGGTTGTCG
>WRJK01000066.1 GCA_009782285.1 Clostridiales bacterium | reverse complement strand
TGGCACGGGAATACGCAGAATATTCGCTTTGTACGATGGCTGCCCTGCAAAACCGGAGATTGCAGTTACGCCAAATTCATTCAAGTTAACGCTTCCCAACATGAACGCAAGCAATGAACTTACTGCCGCCATTACTCCGCAAATGAGACTTTTGCTTGACTGCATTGCGTCAAATCAAGACATTACCGATACAGAGCTGCAGCATATCCTGAACATCAAAAAAACTCGTTTATACGCACTGATCAGCCAGATGGAAAATGCTGGCTTTATTAGGGTTAATGGGCGCGGGAAAAATAAAAAGTACGTTGCACTCTAAAAATTCGCTTCATATGAAAAAACCTCTTGACAAGCTCAAACTACATATGTAAAATAAGAACGTGGAGCCACAAATGTAGATTTAACACGGAGAATATGCTATGCCTAGAAAAACAAGCGAAATCAGCGAAGCCGAACTGGAAATCGCAAAAGCCCTGTGGGCAAACGGCGAGCCGATGAACGCGCAGGAAGTATGCGGCGTTCTGGCCAACATAGGGTGGACCTATTCGACCGTCTCCACCTTGCTAGGTAGGATGGTTGAAAAAGGCGCGGTCACGTACGAAAAGAGGGGACGTTTTTTTTACTATTCCCCAACCGTCAGCGAGGACGAGTACAAGCAGATGCAGACAAAAAGCTTTGTAGCGAAGCTGTATGGCGGTTCTGTGAAGAATTTGGCGGTTTCCTTGTTCAAGACAGGGGACTTATCTGCAAACGACATTGAGGAAATCAAAACAATGTTTAATCTTTAAGGGGGGAGAATCATGCTTTCATTAATATTCAAGTCAATGCTTGTAACATCGGCAATCGGGGGAATCCTCACGATGCTGCTGCTTGCGCTTAAGCCCGTGACAAAGCGGTGTTTCGGTTCGACGTGGCAGTACTATGCATGGGGGATTGTGCTTGTCGTCATGATGCTGCCTGTCACCATACAGTTGCCGCATGCTGATGCTGCTCTAAAGCCCAGCGCACCGGTTGAGGCTTGGCAGCCTGCATTGGAAGCAGCGGCAGCCGGCGAGACAGGCTTGCAGCAGATGCCGCCGGCTGTGGATTTTGGCGAAAGCTTGCTGCCCGGTGGGCAAGTACTAAACATTCTCAGTAGTGTGCCGCCTCGGGCGTACGGCATGGCTTGCTATGCATGGCTATTGGGGCTGGCGCTGATGTTCGGGCTGAACACTGTGCGGTACTTGGCGTTTTGCAGTGCCGTCCGCAAAAATTCAGTCGTTTTTCCATGCCTGGGAATGGCTGAAGGCAGAATCGCCGTGAGAAAGACAAACATGGTTGGCGCCCCTCTTTTAGTGGGGGTGCTTAGGCCCATGCTGCTGCTTCCCGATGTGGATATAGCTGCGGAAAACCTGAACTACATACTTCTGCACGAAGTTGCCCATTACAGGCGGCACGACCTTTTGTACAAGTGGTTTGCTATGCTTGTTAGGGCTGCCCATTGGTTTAACCCGTTCGTCTACATCGTTTCGAGGCAGATTGACGAGGAGTGCGAAGCTTCCTGCGACCTGTCAGTTGCAGCGAAGATGAGCGAAAACGAGCAAAACGGCTACATGAATACAATTTTAACGCTTTTAGCTGTAAACACAGCAAGAAAACAGCTGCTGACCACGGCTATGGCGAACGACAAAAAACAAGTTGAAAAGAGGTTTAAGATGATTAGAAACGCAACAAAAAAAGGCAAAATAACAGTGCTTGTTTCAGCGGTTGCCGCATGCATCATATTGACGGGTTCTGTTTTCGCAAGCGGAATTTTGAGCGACAAGGCTCAAGTGCGGGATTTGAGCCAGCCTGCCGGGAACCGGGCGAACACGACTAACGTGCTGTTTGTGGGCGTTGACAGCAACAACGCCGCAGACGCCATAGTGCTGCTCTCCCTCAACAGAACGGGCAACAACCTGTCAGTATTGTCGATTCCAAGGGACACCCTCATACAGGTTGACGGAAACGACGTAAAAATGTCTTCGCTTGCTGCCGGCACAGGCGACCAAGTGATGGTCGAAGCAGTCCGCAGCAGCTTCGGAATACCAGTCGATTATTACGCAAGGGTAAATTTCGAAGGGTTCAGAAACATTGTGGACATCCTGGGCGGCGTGGAGTTTGACGTCCCCATGGACATGACATATGCCGACCCGCTGCAAGGCCTGCACATATCCTTGAAAGAGGGGCTGCAGGTATTGGACGGCGCCAAGGCGGAGCAGCTGATCCGCTTTCGCACGGGCTACCCCGAAGCCGACCTTGACAGGGTGAGGATGCTGCAGAGCTTCATGGCAGAGCTCGTCGATCAAAAACTCAATGCCAAGCACTTGGCGGAAATACCCGGGCTGTACAAAGAGCTTTCAAAAAACATTGCAACTGATTACCCCATCGGCAGGATAGTTGAAGACATAAATTTCTTGAGCAGTTTGAACAGCGAGGACATCGAAATCTTTACGCTGCCCGTCGAGCTCGGATCGCCCCCGTCTTTCCTAGTCGTTAATGATACAGAGTTGAAACGCCTAGTTGAGCAGCATTTTGCGCACGAATAGAGGGGGCACACAAAATGTTTCACGACAAGAGCAAGAGCAAAGCGATCATGTTCGGCAGGACGTTTTTGTCGGTGTTCCTGACTGTGACGATCGTCCTTGTGCCTGTCTTCGCTATGACTGGCAAGGTCGCCGAAATACTGGACAACACACCAGGAGAAGATGGCAGCCCCGTGCTGGAAGAGGAGGTGGATTTCACAGAGCTCATCCCAGCGGACAGCCCGCTTTTTGACGCTTTCACAAATACGAACAGGATCAACATACTGGCTATCGGGGCAGACAGGAACAATTTGACGGACACCATCATGCTTGTCAGCTTTGACGTTGACAACAAGTTCATTGACATTATCTCTGTCCCAAGAGACACGTATTATTACAGGGGGCCGGGGTATGCCGACAAGGCTCATCACAAGATCAACGCGGCATACAGGGGAGACCCGGTCAACACGGCTAAAGCCGTATCGGAAATACTGATGAACATCCCAATAAACAAGTACGTATTGGTTAGCTACGAAGGGGTTGCGGCTATCGTGGACGAGATTGGCGGCGTCCCGATGGACATACCTTTCCACATGAAGTACGACGACCAATGGGACAGGCCACCCCTGCATGTTGACATTAAGCCTGGGCACTAGGTCCTCGACGGCAAAACGGCGGTTGGGTTTTTAAGGTTTCGGAGGGGGAACGAAGGCTACAAGGGGTATCCGGACGCAGATATTGGGCGCATCAAAGCCCAGCATGAATTCATCAAAAGCGCGGCAAAAAAGAGCATCGGTTTGAACTTGCCAAGCATCGCAAGAACCGTTTTCGACAACATACAGTCAGACATCACCATCAAGGAAGCCCTTTATCTGGCGACTAAAGCGATCGGCATCGACACAGAAAACATCAGAACTTACCAGATACCCGTTAAGGGTGCAGACCTAAACCCAGACAGCCAAGGCATAGCAGGCATGCTGGCTGAAATCTATTCGAGTGCACCTGCACCTTAGTGATAAGATATAGTTTGACATCGACGAATTTAAATGTATTTTCAACGCGGTTCAAAAATGATACAATTAGCTGTGTTGGAGGAGGGGAGGTTTGTCAATGACAAGCAAATCCAGTTCTGTAGGAAAAATTATTTGCTGTTTAGCTGTCGTATGCCTTGTGGGCATCCCTGTGGGCGGAATGCATGCATCGGCTCTTGCGCCTGCGCCTGCCAACGGTATTGGCGTAGACATTCAATGGCTCGATTTCGGCAGCGAATACTGACAGGCGAGGGCTATGTTATCGTTGAAAAAAGAGGCGAAGGCAATGATACGGGCTCTAGCATCGGCTATTTTAAAATTCCAGACAGTTTCAGCGAGATGAAACGCACCCCGCCAGTTACAGTTTACCTCGATGGGGTGGAGCTGTACTTTGACGCAGAACCGGCGATCGTGAATGACCGGACGATGGTGCCGCTGAGGTTTGTGGCAGAAGCCCTTGACTGTGACGTCGATTGGGTGAACGCGGACAGAAGGGTGGTAATTGCATCCGAATAAAAAAAGAGGAAGCAGCACTCAAAACATATTGACAATATATACCATAACATGATATAATAGGCAATACAGATGGGGAGTGGCACAAAGTATATTGCCAAGGCCATCTTTATAGACGATATAGGCGGCAGCCTCTTGAAGACCGGAAGGGTTGGAAGGGAGGTTGATCATGAAACTCTTGCCGGAATTTCCGATGAGAGGAGTTGTTGCCATTTATGGAAACTTTAGTATTAACGGCGCTGTTATTGATAACGACGTATGCTATATTTGTTGAAGTAAAGAAGTAACCCGCCTAGCTCCACGCGGCGGGTTATTCATTAACCTAAGCTGAGGTTGCCGTCTGTTGGCTCCTCATCTGTAACAATTATAGTATAGGTTTTGTTGTTCGTCAACAGGAAAGATGAGAAACGCTATGATCTATTTTGACAACGGAAGCACTTCGCACCCCAAAGCGCCCGGGGTGCCGCAGGCAGTCAAGGACATCTTGGAACAGGGCTGCTTCAACGTCAACCGCGGCAGCTACGCCGGGGCATACGAGATGTCATCCCTTGTGTTTGACACAAGGGAAAAAATTGCTGCTTTGTTCGGCTGTGCAGACAGTAGGCAGGTGGTGTTCACGAGCGGCATCACACAATCGCTGAATATGGCACTCAAGGGATTGCTGAAACCCGGGGATCGCGTTGTCACTACACAAATGGAACACAATGCGGTCATCCGCCCACTTGAGCAGCTTAAAGCGCAGGGCGTACAAGTTGATGTCGCCCGGTGCGGGATGGACGGCAGCCTTGACCTTGCAAGCATGGAATCGAAGATAACCGAGCAGACAAAGCTTGTGGTCATGCCGCATGCGTCAAACGTCTGCGGCACAATACTGCCGATCCGCAAAGTGGGTGAAATCTGCCGCAAACATGGTGCGCTGCTCCTGGTCGACAGCGCACAGACTGCCGGAGTTCTCCCCATATCTATGCAGCGGGACAACATTGACATCTTGGCGTTTGCAGGGCACAAGGGGCTGCTCTCCATCCAAGGGCTCGGTGGCCTAGTGCTGTCCCAGCAAATAGCTAACGGGATGGTGCCGCTTGTTACAGGCGGAACCGGGAGCCACTCCCATATTGCGGATATGCCCGCTGAGCTTCCCGATCGGCTAGAAGCGGGGACTTTGAACCTCCCTGGCATAGCGGCGCTCTCTGTTGCGCTGAACTATATAATGGATACTGGCATTGGGGCTATTTTTGCACAGGAAATGAAACTTTTGGAAAGCTTGACAGACGGGCTTTCCGGCATTCCCGGCGTACGCCTCATTGGACCTGTGAATCAGGCAGAAAAATGCGCCATTGCGGCGCTGGACTTCCCTGCAATGGACAATGCGGCCGTTGCCGCCCGGCTGGACGAAGAGTACGGCATCATGACGAGGTGCGGGCTGCACTGTGCGCCTGGGGCACACAAAGCCTTGGGCACGTTTCCTCGCGGCTTGGTGCGCTGTTCGCTGGGGCACCTCAACACGGAAGCGGAAGTAGACGAATTCCTTTATGCTTTGAGCAGGATAACAAAAGACAGGTGAGGGCATGGAAATAAAACAGCTGGAAATATTTGCCTGTGTAGCCAGAAACCTTAGTTTTTCAAAAGCGGCTGAAGAGTTGTTCATATCTCAGCCTTCTGTCAGCGCACAGATAAGCGCATTGGAAAAAGCATTGGGTACGCAGCTTTTCGCCCGCAACACCAAAGAGGTTTCGCTGACTAAAACAGGGCTTGTTTTTTTAGCCTATGCGCAAAAAATCCTTTCTCTGCGGGATCAAGCCGTTCAAGGCCTAAAAGGCGAGGACCGAGGCGCAAGCGGCACCATCGACATCGTGTCCTCCACGATACCGGCGCAGCACTTGCTGCCTGAAATAATCGCGTCTTTTCAAAAACAGTGGCCCAATATTGTTTTTCGCTTAGAACAAGCGGACAGCCAGAGGGCAGTCCAGCGCATGAGCAGCTTCCGCTACGATTTTGGCATGGTTGGCACCGCACCCGACGCCAGCCGCTTTGTATGCTATCCTGTGTTTGACGACGAACTGGTTCTGGCAGTTCCGAAAGGCGTTCGGCAAAGAAGCGAATCAATCAGGGAAAACTTTTCGGAATTCATGCTGAGGACGCCATTTGTCATGAGGGAAGCAGGCTCCGGCACTCGCAAGGAAATCGAAACCTTGCTGGCAAAAATCGGCGTCGACACAGCCAGCCTACGCGTACCAGCTTATTTTTCCGATGCCCACAGCATTCTCCTTGCTGTGTCTTGCGGGATGGGCGCGTCGCTGGTTTCCAAAGTTGCCGCTAAGATGTATGTTGATGCGGGGCTGATTGAGGCAGTCGAAATGGGCGATCCGTTGTTCCGGCGCCAAATTTACCTGATACACAACAAAGAGGTGTGGCTGCCGCCCGTCCAGCAGGCGTTTGCCGACCACGCCCGGCAGTTTTTCATGCCGTAACTATGATGCTGCCAGCCTCCCGCTGGATTACTTCGCCCACCATGCAGCAGGACCGCTCATGGGAGTTCAGATCTGCAAGCAATGCGTCTGCGTCGTCTTTGTGGACGCTGAGGAGCAAACCGCCTGAAGTCTGAGGGTCAAACAGTATTTCTTCCATCGGCATGGTAAGCCCTTGCAAATCTACTTTATCCTGCAGAAACCTCCGATTTTTGGCGCCTCCGCCGGTCATCAGGTATTCGGCAGCCAGCCTCTCAGCTTCCTTGAAGTACAATACTTTTCCGGCTTCCACGTGGATGGAGTATTCCGCCGTGGCCATTTCGTTTAAATGCCCTAGGAAGCCAAACCCGGTTACGTCTGTGCAGCTGTGTATGCGGTATTGCTTTGCGGTTTCAAAGGCGTACTTGTTCAGCTTTTCCATGCTGCCCGTCGCCTGCCTGTAGCTTTCTTCTGTTGCCGCGCCTGCCTTGTAGGAGGCCGTGATCATCCCCACGCCAAGGGGCTTTGTCAGGATAATCCGGTCGCCGATCATACAGCGGTTGTTGTGCATGATTTTGTCAGGATGCACTGTGCCCGTCACTGAAAGCCCGTATTTTGGCTCCTTGTCGTTTATCGAGTGGCCGCCGCACAGTACGCCTCCGGCCTCGAGCACCTTTTCGGCGCCGCCACGCAGGATTTCGGCTAGGATAGCCGGATCCTCGTCTTCAGGGAAACAGACGATGTTCAGTGCGGAGACCACCTCTCCGCCCATTGCGTAAATATCGCTCAGGGCGTTGGCAGCTGCGATTTTTCCAAATAGGTAAGGGTCGTTTACCATTGGCGGGAAAAAATCCAAGGTATTAATAATAGCCAAGTCGTCAGTCAGTTTGTATACAGCGCCATCGTCCGACGTGTCAAAACCGACTAGCAGGTTGGGGTCGCTGAAATGCGGGATGTGCGAGACCGCCTCCCTTAGCATCCCCTGCGGCAGCTTGGCGGTGCACCCGCCACAAGACGTGAATTTGTTCAGTTTTCGAGTGTCCATCTTTCTATCCCTCCACAGGCGCGTACGCACCGCTTGCTGCAACAGTGTAGCAGCGTTCCATGTCCTCATGTTCCTCTGCATTTGGGGCGCAGGCAGCCTCAAAACGGACGCATACTCCGCAGGAGGCGGAAAGCACCCGGGGAACGGGGGCCATTTTGGAGAGCATGCCTTCTTTAGCGCAACGTTTGTGAAAACGCATCGCGCCGTAATGGGTGTAAAATGTCGCCAGCAATTCCATATGCGTCATCCCTTCGTCAGCGTCAGGGTGTATTTTCCGCCCCCGCCGCCCACCGACACGCAAAACCCCTTTGACCGGGCGAAGCGGCAGCAATTGTTGACGCTCGCCTGGTTGTCTACATGCAGTTCGATTTCCTCCGCATCGTCAATGTCCTGTTTTAGCAACAGCACCGGCTCAGGGCATGAAAGCCCACAGGCATCAATAGTTTTCCTCATGTCAGCACCTCCCGTGCCTTATGTAATATCCGAGTGTTTGCGGTAGCGGTGGCGAATGCAAATGCCATGCAGACCACAAAGGCAACACGGCCGCCTGCAGAAGTGCCCGCACCTGACGACGCCAAACCGAAGTTGTGGCAAATCGCTGAGCCGGCAAAGAACCCCAGCACGGTGACTGCTGCGTCGCTGTTGCCGCAGCTCGCCAAAACCAGCTGCCGGAGCGGGCACCCGCCGAGCAGGACTGAACCAAAGCCTACCAAATAAAGGCCCAGCACGTTCCAGACCCATTCGGTGTGGGCAAGGGGCTGACCCTCAAACCCGAACGCGAATTTAGCTGTTGCCAAGTTGCCAATAAGAACCGTTGCGAAAACAACTGCAAAGGGCATCAGCATGTGAAAATCCTTGAACATGACGGCGTCACGGACGCCACCGATGAAGCACAGGCGCGAACGCTGGGCAGCAGCGCCGACTATCAAGCCTCCTGCAAGGGACATCAGCAGCGGGGCATGCATCGAGCCAGGGCCGTTTGCGCTGAAAAACAGGAGGGCAGGGGAGGCAACCAGCAGAATCAGCAGCAATGCATTTGCTGCTGGCAGCCCGAAACCTTCGACGGCAGGCTGGTCATAGCTCCGTTTCAGTGAAAACCCTTTGTTCAAAAAGAAAATTCCGGTAAGGATCCCCAAGGCGAAGCCCAAAAGCCCGACGACTGCATTCATGTCGCCGCCTGCGATGCGGAGCACCATGCGAAGAGGGCAGCCCAAGAAAACAAGCGCCCCCACCATGACGCAAACCCCGAGCAAGAACCGGGTATAAGGCGACGAGCCGCCTTTTGAGGCGAATTCCTTTTTTGCCAGGCCGGTAAAAAAAGCACCGAACACGATGCCAATAATTTCCGGGCGCATGTACTGCACCGTTTCTGCCCGGTGAAGCCCCAGCGACCCTGCGGTGTCGCGTATGAAACAAGCGACGCAGAGTGCCATATTGGCCGGGTTTCCGAACACACCCAAACAGACTGCCACTAGGCCGACGGCGAGGCCGGCAAGGGTGACTGATAATTTTTGCTTCATTTCCACTGTCCTCGCATATCAAGATTGTCAATATCAACTATAATGCAATGCATACAGATTTAGAAATACTTTTTTGCAATAATCCCATTGCCAATTATCAGCAATCGTGATACGTTTTTTTATCTTCTTAACAAGCCAGCCGATGGGCGTAGCAAGAATGGGCGTAAGCGCCGTGCTATCTACGCCGAGGGTATTTGTCTACCGCCGAAGTCATATACGAATACCGTTTGACAGAAGCCTCCGGCCCCGCAGGAGTGCGTGAAGATTTCCGTGTGGGATTTTTCAGTTTCTTCGACCGCATATGGGAGCTTGTGAACCAGCGGAACGAAAACCAGCATTACCAAAAACGCTTTCAGATGTTGCCCGTTTCCACATTCAACGAAGTAGTTGTGCGCGAAGCACTCCTTAACGCCGTTAGCCATCGTGATTATCAATTAAAGGGCAGTATCTTTGTGCGACAATATGGGCGCAAAATTGTAGTTGAAAGTCCGGGCGGTTTACCGCCGGGTATTACTACAGAAAATATTCTGAACCGCCATTCTGCCCGCAACGGCTTAATAGCTGCTGTCTTTCAGCGGTGCGGTCTTGTAGAACGCTCAGGTCAAGGTATGAACCTCATATACGAAATGGCAGTAAAGGAAGCATTGAAGTCGTGCGCAGATTGTGGTATCATTAGCATTAGGAGATGCTTATTTGTTAAAGAAAGAGGTGACGATGAAAGCAGTAATATTCGATTTGGACGGAACCTTGCTTGACACCATCGACGACATAGCATGCAGCATGAACGAGGTGCTTAAAAGGCACAGCCTGCCGCAGCATACCATTGACGGTTACAAAATTTTTGTTGGCAAAGGCGTAGCCAGCCTGATCAGGCAGGCAGCCGCAGGCGCGGAAGCCGCAGGGCTTTCGCTGTCAGGGCTAGAAACCGAGTACAGGGCCGAATACTCCAAGCGGCAGGCTGACAGGACTGCGCCTTATGCGGGCATACCGGAGCTGCTGTCTGCCCTCGCAAGCCGCAGCGTAAAACTGGCAGTGCTGTCAAACAAACCGCACGAAGCAACGCTGGAGGTTATTGCGCATTTTTTCCCAGATGTGCTTTTCAGCGCGGTCATCGGCCAGAGGCAGGGGCGGCCGGCCAAGCCTGACCCGAACGGGGCGTTCGAGATACTCAAGCTGTTGGTATTAACAAGTGAAGATGTGCTGTTTGTCGGCGACTCAGGGACGGACATGCAGACTGCCAAAGCCGCCGGGCTGAAAGCAGCCGGTGCGCTGTGGGGCTTCAGAGGGAAAAAGGAACTTGTGGAAAACGGCGCCGATGTTCTGGCGGAACGCCCACTTGATCTGCTGGAGCTGGTTTAGCCGATTTGACGGAACATGTCTTCAAAAGCGACAAGCTCTACATTCCCTTGTCCGTGGGCGCGCTCCATGCATTCTTTGGTGAACCCGCTCTTTGCGAACAAATAGAAGCGCTTGCTGTCAAAGGGCAGCAGTTTGCTGCGCTTGGCTAAAGTGTCAAGCACGCCGACGTCGACGTTTTCGTTCGTCCATTTGCACTCGCAGAAGATTGCGGAGTCTTTGTCCGCCTTGGCTAAAATGTCAATCTCGGCTTCGCTCTTCGCTGCCGGGTCTGAACCCCACCAGCGGCCCAAGTCCGTGAACGCGAAAGCCGCTTTGCCTTCGCGGTTCAGCTGCCAAAGGTACTGCTTGCAGATTTCTTCGAACACCGCACCCATGTAAGCAGGGAGCTGCCCGGATATGCTCTGGTAGGCAAGATCAGCCATGCCGTTTTGGATCAATGACATGTTGGAGGGTATGAAGCGGTACCAGAAGCGGAACATGTTGTCCGCAATGGAATAAATCGTTTTTTTTGAGCTTTTTTCAGTTAACGGGGTTTCTTTTTTGACAATGCCGAGGGCGATCAGATTGTTCAGGTACGCCGAACAGGCGCTTGTCGCTTCGCCTGCTTTGTTCGATATCTCAGAAAGCTTCGAGCAGCCTGTGGCTATGGCGGAAATGATTGCGTTGTAAACCGCCGGCTCCCGGACCTCCTGCTTGAGCAAGTTGCTTGGTTCGTCGAACAAATAAGACGAAGTGTCTAGGAAGTTGTTTTTGATGTTTTCTGAAACAGGCAAATTGTCGTCCATCATCATGAGGTATTGCGGAGTGCCTCCTGCTATGCCGTAGACCAGCGCAAGGTCGTGGTGGGAAAAACTTTTAAAACACCTGCAGCTCTCAAAAAAGTCGAAAGGCAATAGTTTCAGTTGTGCGGTCCGCCTGCCGTAAAGCGGGCTCTTGTATCCCAGTACGCAATCTTCCA
Organism: Clostridiales bacterium; assembly: GCA_009782285.1. Lineage (GTDB taxonomy): Bacteria > Bacillota > Clostridia > Peptostreptococcales > Anaerovoracaceae > WRJK01. The sequence goes on along the minus strand of WRJK01000066.1, from coordinate 5,498 downwards.
TAAACGACATGGAAGAGCCGCAAACGATCAGGAACAGCTTGGATGTGTCCCTGTACTTATCAATCATCACTTGCAGGAGCGACGCAAGGCCGCTAAAGGACTTGGCTGCATACGGGTATTCGTCAAGCACCAATACGATGCGTTTTTCCTGCGACATGACGAATACGTGTTCCAAAGCGTCCTGAAAACTTGCGAACACCGGCGCAGGCGCAAATCCGCCTGTGCAGTCAAAGATTGCCTTGCTCAAATTTTCAAGGTTTTGTTTTGCAGTTGTTTCAAGGCCGGTAAAAAAAACGGTTTCTTTGCCCCTGGCAAATTGATTGATTAGCGCAGTCTTGCCGACGCGGCGGCGGCCATACAGTACCGGAAACTGAAATTTGCCGGTCTGGTAAAGCTGATTCAGAGTTTGAAGCTCTTTCTCGCGGCCAACGAACATGAATGCCTCCTTTGCTCAATATAAAATTACTAAGATACGATTTACTAAATTATACCTGAGCAAATGCTATCTGTCAACAACCAAAGCGTCGATTGCCGGGCTGACGTTCCAGTATGATTTCAGCCTCTGGTATTCTTCTTTGGCGGCCTTCGCCCTGCCATGGTTTTCTATCCCTCGCACTGCACGGATCATGATGTTTTTCGACGTGTGCTCAAGAGGAGTGAACTCAACCATCGAGACGTCGTAGCCGCAGGCTTCAAGCGCAAGGCCCCTCAGGCCGTCAGTCAGCAGCTCGGTGAACTTGTCCTTGAGGATGCCGTGCTTGAGCCAAGCATTGTCAAGGGGGCTTGCCACTTGGCTGAACAGTTCGTGCTGGCAACATGGAACCGAGAGCACAACCTTGGCGTTCCATTCAACTGCTTTTACCAAAGAGAAGTCCGTGGCTGTGTCGCAGGCGTGGAGCGACACCACCATGTCCGCGCTTTCATGCCTGAATGACGCTATGTCGCCAGTCAAAAACTTCAGGCCCGCATAGCCGAGGCTCTTTGCCGTTTCGCTGCAAAAACGGATGACGTCTTCCTTGAGGTCGAGCCCGGTGATTTCCGCGTCCATGCCTTGCACGGCTGTAAAGTAATGGTACAGGGCGAATGTCAAGTAGGATTTGCCGCAGCCGAAGTCGATTATTCTCAGGGGGCTGCTTGCCGGCAGAAAGGGGCGCACGTCCTCGACGATCTCCAAAAACCTGTTGATTTGCCTGAATTTTGAATAGTGCTTTTGAAAAACCTTGCCGTGTTCGTCCATGACGCCGAGGCGGGTCAAGAAATCACAGGGTGCATTGTTCGGAATCAGGTATTTTTTTTCCTGGTTGTGGCTTTGAGGGGCAGGGCCCCTGTTTGCGGCTTTTTTAACTATTCTTGGGTTATCCGGGTTGTTCGCCAGAATTTGCACGTCACCCGACTCCGCCAAAATGTTGAGCTGCTTAAAATCGTTTCTCAACAGTTCTGCTGTCAAGCCGAAAAGGCGGTTTTCGCTCATGTTTTCATGGGTCGCATGGTCCGTATAGTGGTATTCAGCCTGATACCCGGATTTGCTGCGCAGAAAAACCGGCCGTACCGTCACTATCCGGCAAGGCTGGGATTTTCTCCGGGGTGAGCTGAAAATGATTTTCACTAAATCCGCACGGCAAACTGCTTCGCGGAGAATGCCCTCAATCTGTTTCATAAGCATAGTATAGACGGGTTGCCGCTTTTATTCAAGGGAAAATTTGGAAGTTGGGCATAATAAGTTGAATTTACATAAAAATGTGCTATAATGTTTTTGTCAGGTGAAAAAAGTCACAGACGACAGAGGAGGTTGCATGGATGGATAGGTACATGGTGCGTCAGGCAATCAAGGATTTGGACAACAACATATTTGGGTACGAGGTTTTGTTTCAGAGCGAAAAGGGTGTTATGTACGGCGAAGACGACGGGAATGCTGCGGCAAACGCGATTATAGACTTTCTGGAGCAAAACGGCAAAAAGGTGTTTGAGGACAAGATTGCTTTCATTACATTCGTTCCAAGCTTGCTTTTCAAAAGCATCCCGAAGATTTTCGACGAGAACAAAATAGTCATACAGATTGACGATGATGTTCTGGTTCATCCTCAGTCATACGATGTTCTGGCTAAGTACAAAGAGCAGAATTACATAATCGGCGTGAAGGATTTTCAGTTTGCGCAGAGGTATTTCGCAATTTTGGCGCTTGTGGACTTCATTCGGCTGGATTTCGGGAATTTGGAAGAAGCCGTTGCGTCTTACGACAACATTATCAAAACTGCAAAGGGGTTCGGAAAGAAATGCATAGCTTACCAGGTCGATTCGAGAGAGTCCTACGAGCTTGCCAGGAAAATGGGCGTGGACTACTTTTCAGGGACCTACCTCGAAGAAAAAATCTCGGAAAAGGTGAACAGGATCGACTACATCAAGAGCAATTTTTTCATGCTTGTCGTCGAAATAACGAAAGAAGAGCCTGACCTAGCCAAGATCGAAGCCATAATTTCAAGGGACGTGACATTGACTTATTCGCTGCTCAAGCTGGTGAACTCCGCTTATTTCGCGCTGAGGCACAGAACCACGACGATCATGCAGGCGCTTGTCATACTTGGGCTCAACGGGCTAAAGCAATGGATATACCTCCTCAGCTTCAAGCAAGGCGAGGAGAGGGTCAGCGAAGACCTGGTCAAGACTTCGTTCATGAGGGCAAATTTCTGTTCAGAGCTACTCTCGTACACGGACAAAACGACAATATCAAAACCGGAAGCCTATTTAATGGGGATGTTTTCTACACTGGGTGTGATAGTCGGAGCCCCTTTGGAGGAGCTGATCGCTGAAATTCACATTTCGGAGGAGGTCAAGGAGGCTCTTTTGCACAAGGCGGGGCCATGCGGCTTGCTGTACGACCTTGTCCTTAGCTATGAAAAGGCGAACTGGAAACAGATAAACAAGTTCGCGGAGCAGCTGGGCATCCCGAAAGACAAGATATCGCAAATTTATTTCAACTGCATCGAAACGGTGAACAGCGCATGGACGGCGTTTACGACCGTGTTCGACAGCGACTGACAAGGGGCATCATTATGGATCAAGCAAGTTTTCTAGCCATCGTGCATAACATCAAACCTTGGCTAATAGTAGCCGCAATACTTCTCGTAGGCTGGGGAGTTGTTAAAATCATCAGCAAAACCATGGCGAAAACGCTGAAAAAAACCTCCCTCGACCCTACGCTGCACAAGTTTGTAAACAACATTACAGTGACAGTTTGCTGGATAGCGCTGGTAGGGGCGGCTCTGCCCATAGTAGGGGTGTCGCTTTCGGCGTTCCTGACCATGCTGGGCGTGGCAGGCGCGGCAGTCGCCCTGGCACTGAAGGACAGCCTTGGCAACATTGCGGGCGGCATAATAATCATAGTGTCCAAGCCGTTTAAGAAAGGCGACTTCGTCGAAACGGGCGGCGCGGCAGGCAAAGTAGACGAAATAGGGCTGCTGTTCACCACGCTTTTAACCGTTGACAACAAAATAGTATACATTCCCAACGGCAACCTAAGCACGTCGACGATCACAAACTGCTCTGCGGAGAAGAGCCGTCGCGTCGACTGCAAGTTCGGCATCAGCAGCAGGAGCAGCATGTCCAAGGCGAAAGAGGTCCTTTCTGTGGTAGCAGAACAAAGCGACCTGATATTAAAGGATCCGGCGCCGGTCATAGGTATAGCGGAGCAGTCGGAAGGGATAGTGTTCCTTGATGTGAAAGTGTGGTGCGTCACCGGGAATTCGATAGATGTCAAGTACTACCTCGAGGAAAACGTGAAAATCGCCTTCGAAGAGGCAGGGATTGAAATGCAGGCGCCGAACATAGTCGTGCGCCGTGAAAGAGCGAGGTAAGGAACTGTTCATTTGGTTATTGCATTTGCGGTGAAAACGTGGTAAAATAACAACGAGGTGATAAAAATGTCTGGAAACATAACTTATAACATCCGCATTGATAGGCAAGTGCGGGAACAAGCTGATGTTTTGTATAAAAGCATGGGGTTGTCCTTATCCTCTGCGATAAATTTGTTTTTGACACAATCCATCATTCAAGGAAGGCTTCCCTTAAGCGAAGTTATCGCTGAACCCGCTTATGTCGATGTTCTTCTGCGCGATGCCGCAGAAATTGATGCAGCAATCGCTGACGGAACAGCAACCGTTTATTCAACCCCCGATGAAATGTTCGCGGCTTGGGAGCGAGGAGAATGAACGACTGCAAATATAAACCTGTTGAAACTTCGTTGTATAAGAAAACCCGCAAACTCGCGGAAAAACGGGGGCTTGATTTGTCGCTTTTGCATGAACCCATTATCCTTCTCGCAAAAGGTGAACCATTGCCGCTAAAATACCGTGACCATCAATTAACAGGACGTTTGTCGGCATTTCGCGAGTGTCACATAAAAGGTGACTGGTTGTTGGTGTATCGTATTATTGAGGAACGATTGATTTTATCGCTCCACAGTACAGGAACGCATGCGGATATTTTCGAGTAATGAGTAATCACGTAATCACGATGGCGAGTATCATTTGAATAAATGCCTTGACAACCGCGCTCCAGTATGATAACCTGTTGAAGATTTAGGTTGAATGTTTCATTGTGCAACAGGAAACATCGTCGTACGGGAGGGATTATGTTAAAAGGAAGAAGCCTGCTTGAACCTATGGATTTTACGATTGACGAGCTGGAAGGGATTTTTTCTCTGGCGGAGAAGATTATTGCAGAGCCGGAAAAATACAAGCACGCCTGTGACGGGAAAATCTTGGCAACGCTTTTTTACGAGCCCAGCACGAGGACAAGGTTTAGCTTTGAAGCTGCGATGCTGAGGCTTGGAGGGCAGACCATAGGCTTTGCAGAGCCAAGTTCGAGCTCTGTGGCAAAAGGGGAGAGCATAGCGGACACTATAAGGACGGTGGCGTGCTACTGCGACATCGCCGTCATGAGGCACCCCAAGGAGGGGGCGCCAAGAGTCGCGGCGGGCAGCACTGGGATTCCGGTCATCAACGCGGGTGACGGTGGGCATCAGCACCCAACCCAGACTTTGACGGATTTGCTGACGATAAAGTGCGAGCGCGGGAGTTTTGACAACTTGACGGTTGGCATCTGCGGGGATTTGAAGTTCGGCCGCACTGTGCATTCGCTGATAAAAGCTTTGTCCAGGTACGACGGAGTCAGGTTTGTCTTGATTTCCCCCGAAGAGCTGCGCATACCGGACTATGTGCGGAAAGGGGATTTGGTCAAAAACGGCGTCGAGTTCAAAGAAGTCGAGAGGATGCAGGGCGTGCTCCACGAGCTTGACGTCCTTTACATGACGAGAGTGCAGCGGGAACGGTTCTTCAACGAAGAGGATTACATAAGGCTGAAGGACAGCTATATCCTAGACGCGGAAAAAATGAAGCTTGCCAAAGAGTCTATGATGGTCATGCACCCGCTTCCCAGAGTGACGGAAATCGCGGTGGAAGTTGACGACGACCCTCGGGCGTTTTACTTCAAGCAGGCAAAAT
>WRJK01000065.1 GCA_009782285.1 Clostridiales bacterium | reverse complement strand
ATCCGACCACAGCCTATTCATAAGAACAAACCCTGATCTAATTCTGTATAAAAACACTCAACATTCTTGACAAATTATTAAATCAAAAGTAGAATAAGGGCAAGCCGAGTGGCACTGAAAAAAGACACTTTTTCGTGTTGGTGCCATATGTTTTGCTCATTTTGTCATGGGGGGGTGATGAATAAAAATTAATGAAAACGTTTAACCACTTTGCACGACAGCAATGAGGCTGAAAATGGAGAACCACAACTTCAAAAGAAAAGAGGCGATTTATCAAACTAATGCAATAGATACAACGCACCAGCTTTGTTTAAGAGCTCCTTGGTGCGAGAAAGGAATGGTCGAAAATGAAAAAATTATTTGCAGGAAAACCATTAGCGCTTCTTCTGGTCTTTGCACTTTTGATTTCCACCCTGCCGGCAATGGCGGCAACCGATGAAAAGGATGCAAACGGCATTATTCTGTTAGAAGACCTTAGGCTGAGCGATTTGCCCGCGCACTATACACCTGTTGTAGATGTTACGGCCTACACTGAGAGCGATGCAAATGCCATAACTGCAGCTGGGCTTGACGTCATGCGTGACTTTTTTGACGAATACAGCAACATTTGGTTTTTCAGGATCGCTGTTCACGAACAGGACAGAGGATTTTTCGAAGCCAATGACATCGAATACGTAGTAGTTCAAGAAAGCCTAGGCGTGGATTTTGATTGGTGGGACGATCAATTCAGTCCGCTTCCGGACAACAATGCGCTTTTTCGCGCATTCAGCGCATCGATTCCTGGCCATCCAGGAACCCCGAACAGTTCAGGGCGGCCGGATCTTGTTGCGGATCCCGATGCTGTATTCGACCCCGACGGCATAACCTTTGACCCCAAATATGGATTCCCAGACAGGACGGGATTCCATACGGTAACCGAATATTATGCTGAAATGAACTATTTAGCCAATGAATATTCGGATCTTGTTAAACTACATGTTCTGGGCCACACATACAACGGCTTGCCCATGGTAGTGATGGAAATCAGCAGCGACCCCGGCGTGGATGACGGCAGGCCAAACAGTGTGCACACCGGAGGCCATCACGCTAGGGAATGGGCTGGCGGCGAGTATGCAATGATGTTTGCTTGGTACCTTATTACCCAATACGGAACAGACGAACGAATTACAGATATTCTGGACACGACTAGGGTGTGGGTCATACCCATGGTGAACCCTGACGGCTTGCACTTTGACCAAAGGAACACTCCGGGGTCTTGGCGTAAAAACAGGAGAGACAACAGCGACTACAACAATGGCAACCCCACCACAAACGCAGGTTGGGGCGTTGACCTGAACAGGAACTACCCCTATGACTTTGTATTAGGGCAAACCGACATAACAACCGAAACATTCAGAGGACCAGCTCCCGGCAGTGAGCCTGAGGTGGCCGCCGTCATGCAAGTGTATCTTAACAATCAAGTCATGACCGATGTTACTCAGCATCTCTACGGCCAATTTGGCATATGGCAATCCGGCGACTGCCCGAATACAGCCGACATCAATGATTTTGGCTTGGAGTGGTACAGGTTGCTTTGGGCTGACGAACAACCTACGGGCAACAACGCCGGCGGGCAAACGGTCGGCTGGCTGTTCAATACCGCTAATACGATGAGCATGCTGTCAGAGTCTTCCCACTTCAACTTTGTCCGCACGTACATGAGCGAACCTGCGCTATCGGACTACAACGCCATTACGCCGTTCACAGATTACTACGGCGACCCAAAAAGGTTCCCGCTGGCATACAGCTCTGTGCCGGGTGCCACTTACGGCCCGCCGACGAAGGAAATCACTGCTCCGATGGAGTTCCTTGACCATGTAAGGTACAACTTCAGCGACAGCAACCCGGAAGGGTTCCCGCTCACGTTCAGAGCCAACTTGGGAGCCCCTTGCACGAACCAGCAGGCGACTGTGGCCAATGTGAACAGCCTTGGCGAGACAGGAAAGCTTGAAGGGAAAATCCTCGTGTCTGTCCAGGCCGCCAACGTAAACACGAACCGCGATGTTGCTTTGGCAGCCCAAAACCACGGCGCGGTTGCCGTCATATTCGTCGGTGGCAACGCTACCGGTTCCGGATGGGCGTCGACTGACTTCTATGAGGCCGGCCTCTCAAAAAGCGGCAACCCTGTGAACTTTATCTTCAACCCGATAGGCACCGCAGCGGGAGTGAACGATGTTAAAATCCCGGTAGGGGTTACTTACAGGGCAGTGGCAAGGGAACTGCATCTTTGGGTAAGAGGCGGCGGTGAAAACACGTTGACGCTTACTCACACAAAGGCGAGCGACCCTGCCAACGCGCATCTTACCTACATACCGGGGTCGATACCGGAATTGTTCAATTTGTACTGCCCAGCGTACCTGTACACCCTCGACTGCGCACATACTTATTCTCCTTTCGTCCGAGGCACGATTGCTGGCGAAGAAGGGGAACTCTTGCCGGGGGCTGCCCTTGAATTGAGCATCGACGTCAAAAACAGGATCAGAGAGGGTTCAAGCATACTGCCGGAAGACAGATGGTTTACCCAAACGCGCCATTCGCGTATGGTTTCAGCTGACGGCACGTTCGATTGGTCGGTAACCCCTTCGAAGCAGCGCGATATTGCCGGCGACGGCTATACGATCACTGCCACTGCGCCGGAATACTCAGGCAGGTACTCTGCCACGGCAGATGGGGTTGAGATCGAATTTTACAGAGAAATAATTGAGCTTGACTTTGTGCTGCCGACTGCCGTCACAACCGACTTTGACTTCGGCAGGCCATACGGCGCAAAGTCCGATTTAGCGATTGATTTTACCACGTACGCAAAAAGCACCGACGGCCTCAGTTCGTCAATAGGCGACATAACAGGCATTAAGGCGTACGCAGGCGGTGAGCCCGTTGCCCTTACCGCTCACGGTGTCGGCAAATACACTGCAGCATTCAACCCAGGCGCATTAGGGGTTGATGGAAGCTTCGATTTCGTCGTTGAAATTGACGGGGAACTCATCAAGGTGGGCGCATTGTCAGTGGTAGAGAACCTGTTTGAGTTGAGTGCGCCTTTTGAGACCGACGTGAACAGCGACGCAGTTTACACTCTGTCATTGACCAGCGCGGCGGATGTGCTAACAGTCGAATTGGAATTCATGGTCGACGGCAGCTTGCTGTCAGGCAAAGGCGTTGAGACGCTTTCAGGATTTACTGCGATGAACGACATCATGTGGAATTATTCAGGCAACAACATGTGGAAAGGCACTGTTACTCTGGCCTATCCAGCCGGAAGCAGCGAAGGGTTCAATGCAGGCAACACCGCAGACATCGCGAAGTTTGTTTTCGCACCGACGGCAATTGGCGACGCAACCATGAAAATCACAGGGATCAAAGTATCGGGGCTTTTAGACGAGACGACGCAATACCTAGACCTCCTGCTTTTCAAAGGTGAAGCGACGACACATATCGATCAGCTGGTCTTCTCGAAATACGACCTGAACAGGGACAATGCAGTTGACGCCCTAGACCTTGGCATCATGTTGCTGTATTGCGGTTTTGATAGCGATTCTGCTGATTGGGGAACTTTGGTGAAAGTCAATGATTCCAAGGGCAAGCCGGTTACTGCGAGCATGTGCGACGTCAATGGCGACGGCGTGATCGACATGCTTGACCTGCTCGACCTCTTCATCCATTACACAAAATAGAGCGAGGTTTTGCTTGGCATCTGATACTAAAGGGGCTGTTGAAATGCTAAAGCATTTCAACGGCTCTTTTGCCTTCATTCCCCCCGGTGGGCTTTCTTGTACGCCTCAAGGTCTGCTGGGAGGTAGATTACGTTAAACGGGTCGTTCGGAGGCGCGTTTTTTTTGACGAACCTGTCTTGGTTGTTCAGCAAATACATATATATAGCTACAGAGGCCCCCACTAGGAGCCCGAGCAGAAACAGTGGCATCACACAGCCCTCCCCTAATTTCCATGGTATGTATATCTTAAGTGATAATCCCGATTTTTTCAACAGGTTTTATCGGGCGTCTTGTCTCAAGAAGGAAAAATCCTTGACATTTCAATGTTTAGCGTTTAAAATTATTAAGTATACGTGAGAAATAGAGGGAAGAAACATGTTTGAAAAATTATCAGAAAAACCCATTGCAGAACTTCAGATGGAGCAGGCGGACGCATGGGAAAAACACGACTTGCTGGGCAAGTGCGTGACTACGAGAAAAGGCAGGCCGTCTTTCATATTTTACGAAGGGCCTCCAACGGCAAACGGCCGGCCGGGCATACACCATGTGATAGCCAGGACCCTCAAGGATTCGGTGTGCCGCTACAAGACAATGCAAGGGTTTGAAGTCAAGAGGAAAGCAGGCTGGGACACCCACGGGCTGCCTGTGGAGATCGAGGTCGAAAAAGAGCTGGGGATGTCGGGAAAGCAGGACATCGAAAAGTTCGGCATCAGGGAATTCAACGAGAAGTGCAAGGAATCTGTGTTCAAATACGAAAGCATGTGGCGCGAAATGACGAAGCGGATGGGTTTTCTCATTGACATGGACAACCCTTACATTACACTGGACAACAACTACATCGAATCATGCTGGTGGATTATCAGCGAATTCTTCAGAGAAGGGCTCATATACGAAGGGCACAAAATACTGCCGTATTGCCCGCGCTGCGGCACCGGGCTTGCCTCCCACGAGGTTGCTCAGGGCTACAAGGAGATAAAAGTCAATACGGTTACTGCAAAATTCAAAAAGAAGGACGCGGACGAGTATTTCCTTGCGTGGACCACTACGCCTTGGACGCTGGCTTCCAACGTCTCGCTGACTGTTGGCGAGAACATTGACTACTTGAAGGTGCGGATGAACGAGGGCGCCTTTGACGAGGGGAAAGTGTTTTACGTTGCTAAAGCGCTGGCAGGCAAAGTGCTCGGAGAGGGCAAGTACGAGACAATATCGGAAATGAAGGGCTGCGAGCTGGAAAACATGGAATACGAACAGCTGATGCCATTTGTTAAAGCGGACAAGAAAGCGTTTTTTGTCACGTGCGGGGAGTACGTCACAGTTGAGGACGGAACCGGGATCGTCCATACCGCGCCGGCTTTCGGCGAAGACGACTACCAAACAGGGAAAAAATACGGCCTTCCCGTCATGAACCCGGTGGACGACCAAGGCAGGTACACGGATACGCCTTGGGCCGGCAGGGTTGTCACAGATGAAGAGCTTGAAGTTGACATCATCAAATGGCTTGCAGCAGAGGGCAAATTGTTCTCAAAGGAGAGGATCCTGCACAACTACCCTCATTGCTGGAGGTGCGGGACTCCGTTGATTTATTACGCAAAGCCGTGCTGGTACATAGAAATGACCAAGCTCAAGGACAATTTGGTGGAAAACAACAACAACACGAACTGGTTCCCCGACTACGTGGGCGAGAAGCGCTTCGGCAACTGGCTGGAAAACGTCAACGACTGGGCGATATCGCGGAACAGGTATTGGGGTACGCCCATTCCCATCTGGAGGTGCAGCTGCGGGCGCCTCGAATGCGTCGGAAGCAGGGCGGAGCTAGCCTCGCGGGCAATCGAAGGGGTTACGGAAGATATTGAGCTGCACAGGCCTTATGTAGACGACGTGCACGTTAGGTGCCCGGATTGCGGAGGCGCCATGAGCCGCATACCGGAGGTCATGGACTGCTGGTTCGACAGCGGGGCAATGCCATTCGCGCAGCAGCACTACCCCTTTGAGAACAGTGAAATCTTTGACGAGGAGATGTTCCCGGCAGACTTCATCTGCGAGGGGATCGACCAGACGCGGGGGTGGTTCTATTCGCTAATAGCGATTTCGACGTTTATCAGGAAGCAATCGCCCTACAAGAACGTCCTAGTCAACGACCTGATACTGGACAAAGAAGGCAAGAAGATGAGCAAGTCCAAAAACAACATGGTCGACCCATTTGAGATGTTTGACAAATACGGAGCGGATGCGACAAGGTGGTACCTGCTTCACGTTTCGCCGGCATGGTCGCCGACAAAGTTCGACGAGGACGGGCTGGTTGAGGTGGTCAGCAAATTTTTCGGTACGCTTAAAAACGTGTACAATTTCTTTGTACTGTACTCGAACCAGGACAAGATAGACCCTCGAAACCTTGAAGTTAGCTGCGATTGCAGGCCTGAACTTGACAGGTGGATACTTTCCAAGTACAACAGGCTTGTAGCTGAAGCAAGCGAAGAGATGGACAGGTACGACCACATGAAAACCGTCAGAAAAATTCAAGAATTCGTTTCGGAGGACTTGTCGAACTGGTACATACGGAGGGCGAGGAGGAGGTTTTGGGCAGAAGGGCTGACTGACGACAAAAAATCTGTCTATGCAGCCACTTATGAGATACTTGTCGGGGTTTCGCTGCTTGCAGCGCCCTTCGCGCCGTTCATAGCGGACGAGATGTATACAAAACTGACAGGTGAGGAGTCGGTCCACATTTCGCATTACCCAAAAGCGGATATTGGGCTGATCGACGAAAACGTTGAAAGCAGGATGGATCTTGTCAGGACGCTTGTTGCCCTCGGCAGGGGTACAAGGGAGAAAGAGAGGATCAAGGTAAGGCAACCGTTGTCAGGGATACTGGTTGACGGCAAGTACGAAAGCCTGATAAGCGACCTGGCGCCTTTGATCATGGAAGAGCTGAACGTCAAAAGCGTCATATTCGAAAAAGAGCTGGACAAGTTCATGGACTACAGCATTAAGCCCAACTTCAAGGAGGCTGGGCCAGCCTTTGGCGCCAAGATAAAAGCTTTTGCCGCTGCCCTTGCATCTGCAGCGCCGGCTGCGCTCATAAAGGAGCTCGAAGAGAAAGGCGAAACGGAAATGACGGTGGGCGATGAAACTCTGACCGTCAGGAAGGAGTTCGTCGACGTTAAGATAAGCGCCAAGGAGGGTTTTTCCGCAGCAATGGAAAACAACGTGTTCACGATACTCGACACCAAGGTCACTCCTGAACTGAAGCAGGAGGGCTTCGCAAGGGAAGTGATCTCGAAAGTGCAGCAGCTCCGCAAGCAGAAGGACTTTGAAATGATGGACAACATAAGGATATTCCTCAATCCGGACGAAGAAGTGAGAGAGGCTGTTGAAAAGCACAGAGAGTACATCATGAAGGAAACCCTTGCGGTTGAAATCCTTGGCAAAGACGGGGTGCCGGAATACGACGTCAACGGGCACAAGACGGGCATCGACGCAGAAAGAATCCGATGAAAAAAGACTTGAAGGGCATGAACCTTGCCGCGCTCGAGGATTTTTTCAAAAGCCTTGGCGAAGAAGGGTACCGGGCGGGGCAAGTGTCCAAGTGGATTTACAAAGGGGCAGATTCCTTTGACGACATGTCAGACATTTCAAAAACGCTCAAGGACAAGCTGAAGGAGACTGCTGAAATTTCAACCCTTGAAATCCTAGACCGCAAGACGTCTCGCTTTGACGGGACGAGGAAATACTTATTTGGGCTTTTTGACGGGAACGCCATAGAAAGCGCCTTGATGAAGTACAGGTTTGGGAACTCCATCTGCATCTCGTCCCAAGCGGGGTGCAAAATGGGGTGCGTTTTCTGCGCTTCTGGGAAAGCCGGCTTCGCAAGGGATCTTTCTGCCGGCGAGATGGTGGACCAAGTGCTGAAAGTGCAGGAAGACACAGAGGAAAGGATAAGCCGCCTAGTGGTCATGGGCACAGGGGAGCCCTTTGACAATTACAGCAACCTGTCGGATTTTATCAAGATTGCCAACAGCGAAAACGGCCTTAACATAGGGATGAGGAACATAACGGTGTCCACCTGCGGGATCGTTTCAGGGATAAAGGCATTTTCCGGCGATTTTCCCCAAGCCAACCTTGCAGTGTCCCTCCATGCGCCAAATGGCGCGCTGCGGAAGGAACTGATGCCGGTTGCAGGAAGGGAAGAATACAGCAAACTCATTTCAGCTTGCAGGGAGCATGCACGGAAAACAGGCAGAAGGGTTACTTTTGAATACGTGTTGATAAGCGGGAAAAACGACGAGAAACCCCACGCGGACGAGCTTGCGGAACACCTGCGCGGCATGCTTTGCCATGTGAACCTGATCCCGATGAACAGCGTTTCTGGCCGGGCGCCTGCATCAACTGCCAGAGGAAAGGCCGAGAAATTCAAAAAATGGCTTGAAGCCGGGAGCATTCAAACGACGGTTCGACGAGGGCTTGGCAGCGACATCAGTGCTGCCTGCGGCCAATTGAGGCTAATTTACCATAATAAATAGTTGTTTGTTCTTGCCCTTGAGGGTTTATTCGTGTATAATACTATACAACATAAGAAATAATAAAGGGGGCGGTTAAATATGGTTAGTTTGCTGGTCGGCCGCAAGGGGTCGGGAAAAACCAAGCGCATAGTTGAGATGGCGAACGACAGCGTGGAGACGACAGACGGCAGCATAGTATTCATCAACAAGAACCACAGGCTGATGTACGATCTGAAGTACCAGATAAGGGTGGTCTGCATGGAAGAATACCCAGGCATCACCAACAGCGACGAGTACATAGGCTTCATTTACGGCATTATTAGCTCAGACCACGACATTGAGAAAATATTTATCGACAGCATTTTGAAGCATGCTGATTTTGAGGTGGCCGATTTGCCGGAATTTCTGGAAAGGCTGAGCAAAATATCAAAAAAATACGGGCCGGACTTCATTGTAAGCGTCAGCGCGGCAAAAGATGAAATGCTCGGTGTGGATTTCTCGAATTTTGACATATTGGCTCTGAATGCGTGAATTATTGATTTAGCAATTTAAGATATAAAAAGTGGCTCCGAGCCACTCAGCCAAGGGAACCCGCCGGTTCCCTTTTATTGGGTGCAGCCTGCTTGCAAGCTGCGGGTTGCGAGGTGTTAGCGAAATGAAAATCAAAGACGTGGAGAAAGCGTTTTCGGGACGGCCCCCGGGGGTGATTGGCAAGCACAGCAGCTATTCGGTGCTGGTTCCCCTTGTCGAAAAGGACGGTGAACTGAATTTGCTTTTCGAGGTGCGTTCATTCGGCTTGAAAAGGCAACCAGGCGAAGTGTGCTTCCCTGGGGGGAAAATAGAAGCCGGGGAAACGGAAGAGGAATGTGCAGTAAGGGAAACCGTCGAGGAGCTTGGGGTGAGGCGCGAGAGCATAAGGATTATATCGCAGCTTGACAGCGTCCACACTTACAGCAACTCCACCCTTTATTCTTTTCTGGGCGAAATAGAGCACGATGAGCTGCTGCACGAAAAAATAAACAGGAGAGAGGTCGAGTCAGTTTTTTACCTGCCCTTGGCTGAACTCGTTGAAAACGAGCCTTTTATCTACAAAATGGAGGTATTGCCTGACGTGAGGGAGGATTTCCCATATGACATGATTAATTTTTCCGATGGGTACAACTGGAGGAAAGGCATTACCGAGGTGCCGATCTACAAGATCAAGGGGAAGATCATCTGGGGGCTGACAGCCCGGATTTCCCACAATTTCGTTAATATTTTAAGGGAAGCCCATATAGTGCAGATTGAAAGTCAACCCCGCTGAACAGGCATCCTGCCTGCCAATAGCAGCCCTCTTGCGTATTTGCTGCGGCATTCGGGAACCAGTGAATAGCGTTTTGCCAGCATGGCGCCGAGTTTAACAAGCCCGTCCTGGCTGCCTGAAAAAAGCTCAAGCTCAATTTCGCATATGGGCAGCGTACCGGCATCGGCGGCGATCTCCCCGGTGTCGATGGACACTTCAATGAGGCTCTCGCCGGTGTCGACCCGCATTCTGCGCCTTAGGAACCCCACTTCCATAATGCTTGAGAGCTGTCTGCCTTCCACGAGATCCATCATTTGCCGCCCTACGCCGCTCTCTTTAAAGATAGCGGGATCGGGCATGATCAGGCAGGCTTCGCCGTCGATGGGGACGTTTATCTCTTCCCTAGTGTGAAGCGCACCTTCGCTTTTTCCAGCCCATTTCAAAGCCGCAACCAGCCGCATGCCTTCAAGGCGGACCCTGAAAGCTATGTCGTTTGCAGCAAGTATTCCGTCGTCCGTATCGAAATAAGCAGCTTTGAAGGGGAGTTTTTCCCTCGAACCGGCTTCTTCTATTTCAGCGAGGTGAGGGTCCTGCCAGATTTCTTCAACAGTTTCCTTGTCAGGGATTGCAAATTTTAGTTCAATTTCAATCATTTGATCACGCTCACAATATCATTTGGAACGCCTTACGCCCCATATTGTAAAATTTTATCATCAATGCCGTTAAAAAACAAGTGGAAATGGCACATTAATCATTTACTTTTTACGAAAAAAGAGATATAATGATATGCGTTATGTGTTCAGATATTAGGAGGATTAACGATAATGAAGCCAATGTTTATTTCAAAGGACAAGAACGAAGTGCATTTTTCGATTGAGTTTTCTGCTGAAGAATTCGACAGTGCCATAGTAGACGCATACAGGGCAAACAAGAGCAAATTCATAGTGCCAGGGTTCAGGAAAGGCAAAGCGCCGAGAAAGCTCATCGAGGCTCATTACGGGGAAGAAGTTTTCTTCGATGACGCAATAGACAAATTGACTTCGGAGGGTTACCCCAAATCCCTTGACGAGCTGGAGATTGAGGTGATCGCCCAGCCAAAGGCAGAGTTCAGCGAGCTGAAGCAGGGCGAAGGGTTCACAGTGAGCATAACAGTCGAGGTGTACCCTGAGTTCGACGTAAAGGACTACAAAAATATCGCGATAGTTAGTGCCGACGCAGACGTGACGGAGGAGGACGTGGCGCACGAGCTTGAATCGCTCCAAAAACGGAATGCGAGGATAGTTGCAGTAGACAAGCCGGCAGCGGAAGGCGACATGGTGCTCATCGACTATGTTGGGTACGTAGACGGGGCGCAGTTTGAAGGCGGAACTGCCGAGAGGCATCCCTTGCAGCTCGGGTCAGGCTCTTTCATTCCTGGGTTTGAAGAGCAGCTAGTGGGGGTTTCAGCCGGGGACGAGCTCGACGTCAGCGTGGTTTTCCCGTCCGACTACCATAGTGAAGACTTGGCGGGCCGCGATGCGGTGTTCAAGTGCAAGGTGCATGAAATAAAAGAAGAGGAGCTTCCTGAGCTGAACGATGATTTTGCAAAAGACGTGAGCGAACACGACACACTGGAGGAACTTGAAGGCGAGCTGCGCGAAAAGCTAATAAAGTCGCGCAGAACGGCGGCTGAAAACCAGATGAAGGATTCGCTGATCGAGAAAATAAGCAATTCCAACGACATCGACGTGCCAGTCCCCATGATAGAAGACGAAGTGCTGGACATGATAAACGAGTTTGGATATCAGCTCAAATACCAAGGGGTTACCCTTGAGCAGTATTACGAATACTCCCAAAAGGACGAAGACATGCTCAGGAGCGAGTTTTGGGGAGATGCCTCAAGGAGGGTCAAGACCAGGATGCTGATGCTGAGAATCGCAGATCAGGAAAACCTTGAAGCGTCGCAGGAAGAAATCGAACAGGAAATGCGCAAGATCGCTACGCAGTACAAGATGGACATTGACAAAATAAGGGAGACTATTGGAAAAGGAAAAGCTTCATTTATCGAAAAAGACGTAAGAATAAAGAAAGCGCTGGATTTTATTTTTGACAGTGCAATTGCCGAATAGCATTTAGATACTGGCGAAAGGGGTATATATCAAAGATGACCTTAATACCATATGTAATCGAACAGACTTCGAGGGGCGAGCGGTCGTACGACATTTATTCTAGGCTGCTCAAGGACAGGATCGTTTTCTTGGGGGAAGCCGTCGATGAGCACATCGCAAGCCTGATAGTGGCTCAGCTGCTTTTCCTGGAAGCGGAAGACACCGAAAAAGACATTTGCCTGTACATCAACAGCCCAGGGGGTTCTGTGACCGCCGGACTTGCGATATACGACACGATGCAATTTGTCAAACCTGACGTGTCGACGCTGTGCATCGGGATGGCAGCCAGCATGGGTGCGCTTTTGCTTGCCGCCGGAGCCAAGGGAAAGAGGTTTGCGCTCCCTAACGCCGAAATAATGATCCCCCAGCCGCACGGCGGGGCGTCCGGGCAGGCGGAAGACATCCGCATCCAAGCCGAACACATCGTCAAGACGAGGGACAAGCTGAACAGGATTCTAAGCGGCATCACCGGCCGAAACTTGGAAGAAGTGGAAAAAGACACCGACAGAGACAACTTCCTGAGCGCGGACGAAGCTGTCCGGTATGGGATAATTGACAAAGTTTTTTACACAAGGGGGTAATAAATGGCTAAGTACGACATAAACAAGCAACTCAAATGCTCTTTCTGCGGCAAGCCCCAAGAGCAGGTCAGAAGGCTGATTGCAGGCCCCGGGGTTTACATCTGCGACGAATGCATCGAACTGTGCCAAGACATTATTGCAGAGGAGTTTGCTGGGGTAGACGAGGTATTGACTCAAAGCAAATACGACCTGCCAAAGCCTGTGGAAATAGCCAAGATTTTGTCAGACTACGTGATCGGGCAGGACTTGGCGAAAAAGGCGTTGGCGGTGGCAGTCTACAACCACTACAAAAGGATCAACAGCTCTGACAGAAACGGCAGCGATGATGTGGAGCTGCAAAAGAGCAACATCATCATGATTGGGCCGACAGGATCCGGCAAAACGCTGCTGGCGCAGACTCTTGCAAAAATACTTAACGTTCCCTTCGCGATTGCTGACGCTACTGCGCTCACAGAAGCAGGGTACGTTGGCGAGGATGTCGAAAACATTCTGCTCAAATTGATACAAGCTGCTGAGTACGACATGGACAAAGCGCAGAAGGGCATAATATATGTCGACGAAATAGACAAGATAGCGAGGAAATCGGAGAACCCTTCAATTACCAGAGACGTGAGCGGGGAAGGGGTGCAGCAGGCACTCCTTAAAATACTGGAGGGGACGGTTGCCAGCGTCCCGCCGCAGGGTGGCAGGAAACACCCACATCAGGACTTCATACAGTTCGACACGACAAACGTCCTGTTCATATGCGGAGGCGCCTTTGACAGCATGGACAAGGTGATCCAGCGCAGGTTGGGCGAGAAGGTGATAGGCTTCAATTCGGACATGAAGCAAAACAAGATCGAAACGTCAGACATCCTGAAGCTCGTCCAACCAGAAGATTTGCTTAAATTCGGGTTGATCCCAGAGTTCATCGGAAGGCTTCCAGTGGTAGTGACACTGGAAGAGCTGTCGAGAGAGGCTCTGATCCAGATAATCAAGGAGCCGAAAAACGCGCTTATCAAACAGTACAAGAAGCTGTTTTCAATGGACGGCGTGGAACTCGAAGTCGAGGAGGAAGCCATTATCAGGATTGCCGAAAAAGCGCTTGAAAGAAAAACGGGGGCAAGGGGGCTGCGCAGCATTATGGAGAAAACCATGACTGACATTATGTTCGAGATCCCTTCGCGGAGCGACGTTAAAAAGTGCATCGTCACGAAGGGGACCATCGACAATGAAATAATGCCGACGCTGGTGCTCGTAGAGCCAAAGAGAGAAAAGAAACATGAATCAGCATCATAGGATCAACTAACTACCAACCGGGAGAAGTGTTATGAAAGAGAAGGTAATTGTAGGCGGAGCAGAGCCAAACGACGTTGTCTATGGGTCAAATTCATTGATAATACCGCTTATTCCACTCAGAGGAATGGCTATTTTCCCCAATATGGTGCTGCATTTTGACATTGGCAGGGAGAAATCCATCAACGCCCTCGAAAAGGCGATGATTGTCAACCAGCACGTATTCCTCGTTTCGCAGCGGGACGAAAACACCGAGCTGCCGACCCCGGACGACTTTTATTCGATTGGCACGGTTGCTAAGATAAAACAGATGCTGAAGCTACCGGGCGATTCGATAAGGGTTCTTGTCGAAGGCATTTGCAGAGGGCAGATAGAAGCGATTATTCAGGAAGTGCCATTTTTCAAATGCATGATAAAAAAGATTGAAGACGAGGAAAAAGCGGAGCTGAGCGCTATGACGACGGCATTAATGCGTTCCGTTGTTTCGAATTTTGACGAATACCTTTCAATGTCGCCAAAAGGCCCGAAAGAGGTTTTTCAGTCGATTGCATTGATAGCGCAGCCGGGAAGGCTGGCTGACATCATAACGTCGCACCTCGACATCAAAATTGAAGACAAGCAGGGCGTCCTTGAAACGGTGGATACAGACGCGAGGTTGGAGAAAGTCAACAAGCTCATTGCCGACGAGATTGAAATTCTCCACATAGAGCAGGACATCAACGTAAAAGTAAAGACGCGCATCAACAAAAACCAGCGCGAGTACTACTTGAGGGAGCAGATGAGGACCATCGCCGAGGAGCTTGGCCAGGACGAGGACATAAGCGACGAGATAGAAAGCTGGCTCAAACGGCTTAAGCAACTCAAGATGCCAAAAAAAACGGCGGCCAAGGTGGAGAAGGAGATCAAGCGGCTGTCAAAGATGATGCCAAACTCAGCAGAGGGCACGGTTATCAGGACGTACATCGAGACGATACTCGCGTTGCCTTGGAACAAATCAAACAAAGAGAACTTCGATTTGAAGAAAGCCGAAATGATTCTAAACGAAGACCACTTCGGCCTCGAAAAGGTCAAGGAAAGAGTGTTGGAATACCTAGCGGTGGTGAAGCTGTCAAAGTCGCTAAAAGGGCCCATACTGTGCCTTGTCGGCCCTCCTGGGACAGGTAAGACGTCGGTGGCGAAATCAGTGGCACGCTCGACCAACAGGGATTTTGTGAGGATGTCACTCGGCGGCGTGAGGGACGAGGCCGAGATAAGGGGCCACAGGAGGACGTACATCGGAGCGATCCCTGGAAGGGTCATCTCGTGCATCAAAGATGCGGGGACCAACAACCCGGTGTTTCTTTTCGACGAAGTGGACAAGATAGGGGCGGATTTCAAAGGCGATCCGGCTTCGGCTCTGCTTGAAGTCCTAGACCCTGAGCAAAATAAGGAATTTACGGATCATTACCTTGAAATACCATTTGACCTTTCGCGAGTCATGTTCATCACTACCGCCAACACGACGGACACTATCCCCCGGCCGCTTTTGGATCGTATGGAAGTCATCAGGATATCAGGGTATACGGAGGAAGAAAAAGTCAACATCGCCCGAAAATACCTGATACCCAAGAAAGTCAAAGAACACGGCCTGAGCGGCGAAAACGCGGAGTTTTCTGAAAACGCCATTCGTGACGTCATCAATTACTACACGCGGGAGTCAGGAGTGAGGAACCTCGAACGGGAGATAGCGAACATCTGCCGAAAAGTGGCGAGAAAAATAGTGACAAGCGAGCAGGTCAGCTCATACAAAATTGGATCGAAGACGATAGAGGGCTATCTCGGAAAGAGAAAGTTCAGGTACGACAAAATTCTTGACGAGTCGGAAGTGGGGGCTACCACGGGCCTTGCGTGGACTTCTGTCGGCGGGGAGACGCTTTCCATAGAAACAACCGCTGTTCCGGGAACCGGAAAGCTAGTCCTAACCGGCCAGCTCGGCGAAGTCATGCAGGAGTCGGCCAAAGCGGGCATTAGCTACGTTAGGTCCGTTGCAGACAAGCATGGGATAGACGGGGAATTCTACAAAAATCTCGACCTTCACATACACGTACCGGAGGGCGCTACGCCGAAGGACGGACCGTCGGCAGGGGTGTCTATGTGCGCTGCGATCTTGTCAGCGCTGACAAACGTGCCTGCCCGAAAAGACGTTGCAATGACCGGCGAAATAACTCTTAGGGGGAAGGTGCTCCCGGTAGGGGGGATTAAGGAAAAAGTCTTGGCTGCCCACAGGGCGGGGATCAGGAAGGTGCTTCTGCCTGAGGAGAACGAACCGGATTTGGACGACATTCCTTTGAACGTGAGGAAGAAGATAGAATTTATACTGATAAACAATATAGATCAGGCAATAGAGCAAGTTTTTATAAGATAAAGCCATTTCCATGGCAGAGAGCGGCATATGGTTGTTAAAAAAAGCGAATTGGTTGCAGTAGCCGTGAAAAGAGAGCAGTACCCTGAAGACAATTTGCCGGAGATAGCGTTTGCAGGCCGTTCAAACGTGGGGAAATCGTCGTTGCTCAATTTACTGACCAACAGGAGGAAACTTGCAAGGGTGAGCAGCAGCCCGGGAAAGACGCGGACGATAAATTTTTATGAAATCAACGGTGAATTCAGAATAGTCGATTTGCCGGGTTATGGGTACGCAAAGGTGTCCAAAGCTGAAAAAGACAGATGGGGCGACATGGTCGAAGCGTATCTGCACAGCAGGGAAGGGCTTGTCATGGTCATCCAGCTTGTGGACATCAGGCACCCTCCGTCAGGCCAGGACGTGCAGATGCACGAATATTTGAAATACTACGGGCTCGACGGGATCGTAGCAGCTACCAAAGCAGATAAAGTTTCAGCAAGCGAGACGAAAAAGAGCATAGCTGTCATCAGGGAAACTCTGGGCATGCCCACCGAAAACATTATCATCCCCGTTTCGGCATTGAAAAAAACCGGATGCGAGGAGCTGCTGGCGGAAATCAGTTTACTGGTTGCGAAGCGTTGCGAAGGAGATCAGAGTGCGGTTTCTGTTGTTTAGAGTCCTCGGAAGGAGGATTAAAGCTATCCCGTATATGCTGCGCGACAAATCAGTGCCAAAAAGGAAAAAGGCAGTGGTTGTTTTTGGCGTAATCTACCTGCTTTCGCCAATTCAGGTAATTCCTCCGGTCCTGTTCCCGGTCGGGCAGCTCGACAGCTTGGTTCTTTGGATATGGATACTGTGGTATCTGAAAGATGAGCTGGACAAATACTGGCTTGGGGAAAAGCAACAGGATTATTCGAAAAAGTTCAGGAACAAAACGGTGATACACGACGTGGATTACGAAATAAAAGACAAGAAGGATGAGAAATAGTATGGGCAAAGAGAGCGACGTCGGAGAAATTATGATTGCCGAAGAGCAGATCCTTGC
>WRJK01000064.1 GCA_009782285.1 Clostridiales bacterium | reverse complement strand
ATGCGTATGTTAACATGCATGGAGGTTCTCACCATATGCTTAGTAGTTATTGGCTTTCTTGATCTGGTGATCAAATTCATAAGCTTTGCAAAAAGCTTGCAAAAAAGAAACAACCGCCACAATTAGCACGTGCGGTTATTTCTTTTAACCAACCGGGGCTGACCGTTTGCCGGCAGCGCCTCTTTATATTAAGATACTATATAATGGCACCGATGTCAAACTGTTTTTGTTTGGACCGATCGCAAAGCAATAAGATCATCTGAGAAATCCAAAATCAAAAAAATTATAAACGCACTTGATTTGTTAGTTGAATGTGTGCAATAATGTACACATAAAATGTTAACCCCGTTCACTAAAAAAACGAGGCTGAAAAAGAAGAACCCCAACTTCAGAACAAAAGAGGCAGCATTGTTATTGTTTGAATTTCATTACGGAGGTGAAAAATGCGTAAAAAAACACTATTGAAGCTGGTGGTTTCGTTTACCCTAGTGCTCAGCCTTGCTGTTCCGATGAATATTGCGGTGTTTGCCGGCGGCGATGAGGTAGAGGGGGCGGGTGCCTGCACGTCGTTTTACATGGGAAAGGGCACCACTGAAAACGGCGCCTATATATGGGGCCGCACCGAGGACGACTCGGCCACAGCTAGGAAGCTCTTCATTGTCCATGAGGCGGAAACCCATGCGCCGGGTGACTTGTTCAAGTCAAATTCCCCCTCGTCCAGTTTTACGTGGCCCTACCCTGAACAGACGCTGCGCTACATCGCATGCCCAGGCTCGATTTACAACGGCGGGAACTTCCCCGAGCCCTATGGGGAAATCGGGATGAACGAAATGAACGTTGCAGTGTCTGCTACTGTTACGCTTAGCGGTACCAAAACTCAGATAACCGGGACAGGCGGAATAGACAGGATGGTGAGCGGTGGGCTTGATGAAAACGATACTGCCGCTGTCGTACTGATGCAGGCGAAAACAGCCAGGGAAGGCATCGAACTGCTTGCTAAGGTCGTCGACGAGAAGGGCGCGGCAGGCCGTGAAGGCACCATGATTGGAGACCCAAACGAAGTGTGGTACTTCCAGATAGTCTCCGGCCACCAGTACGTTGGCGTGAAATGCCCGGACGACATGATAGGCTTCTCTCCAAACATAACTGGCAACGTGGGCCTTGACAACTATGTGGACATAACGGACACGGAAAACTTCGTTGTTTCACCAGGCTTGGTTTCGGTTGCACAGGCTGCAGAAACATATGTAGGCAATGCTGAAGGCACGAAAATTAAGGTTGCCGACTCTTATGCGAGCGCGGCTTCAAATCACCAAGCTGGCCGTTTGCGTGTCGGGTACGGCTACCTCTACGGCTATGCAACAAATGCCGAGATCGCGGCGAATTTGCCGGGAACGCAGTACTTGAATTACTTTGTGGCGCCACGCCAAGACAGGAAGTACTCCTTGTATGAAGCCTTGAGGCTCCTCGCTTGTCGCGGTGAAGGCACAGAGTGGTTTGCAGTGGGAACAAGCAACAGCACCACAATAGGCAACGAGAACACTCAGGAAGCGCACGTGGTAGAAACCAGGCCGTGGATGCCTCCCGAGCTTGCTTCAGTGGAATGGCAGGCTATGGGCCCGGCTGAGTTCAGCGTGTACCTCCCCTACATGGGAAGCTTAATAACCGAAGTATACGAGAAGCACTATTTCTATGACCAGCAAAACTATGACCTGAACGACCCGTACAACAACACCTATTGGCACGTGTTCCGAACCCTCCACAACCTATGTGCCAGGGGCGTGACAAACACTTCGGTTGCAGCGTCGGAAGCAATCAAGATCAGGAATGGCCAAGGTGTAAAGGATTTCTGGGAAGTATACCAAAAATCGCTCATTGAGCAGCAAGCCAAGGTTGATGCGTACTTGCTGAAGGTGCTGGAGGAGCAGGGCCGAGAGGCGGCCGAACAAGCAGCAACGGAACTGTCAGTAAAACTGACTGCAGACACTTATGAGTACGCTGTGCAGATGATTGCAGAACTGAGGGCTTTTTCAGTAAACCCAGTTGGCAATTATGTTCCTTCATTTAGCGCAATTCCTGCATACGCACCGGATACGCTGGTATTTTTGAACTTGAGCACCGACGCCGTTACCTACATCAGCGGGGATGCAGAATACACCTTGTCTGTTTCGAATGCAAAAGACGTGCTGGCTGTTGAACTGGAATTCACAATGGACGGCAGTCAGCTGTCCGGCAAAGGTCTCGTCGGCCTAAATGGCTTTGACGCGATGAACGGCATCCTGTGGACCTATGCCGGGGACAATCTATGGAAGGGCTCCGTGACGCTGGCGCTTCCTTCAGGGAGCACTAGTGGGTTGACGTCTGAGGCGCCTGTGGACATTGCCAAGTTTGTCTACTCGCCAAAAGGGTTTGGCAATGCCTCAATGACAGTAACGTCTGCAAGGGTAGTAGGGCTTTACGATGACACAACCAGGTACCTTATCCCAATAATCGAAAACGGCACGGCAACAACAGTCGTCGCCAAATCAAAGTACGACCTTAACAGGGACGGTGTGGTTGACGCCCTCGACTTGGGCATCATGCTGCTCTACTGCGGTTTTGATGCGGACAGCGCGGACTGGGGCACATTGGTTAAAGTCAATGATGCATGGGGCAATGGGGTCACTGCAAGCATGTGCGACGTCAACGATGACGACTTGATCGACATGCTCGACTTGCTTGACCTCTTCATCCATTATACAAAATAGCCTGCAAAGCTCGGAAACATTTTGAGCTGTTAAACCAAACGAGCGCGGTGGGGGTTGCCCACCGCGCTTCTGCTTATCCGAGACAACACTCTGCCATTTTTCGCGTTCCTCGTCAACCTCTCGCTTGGCGTTCAGCATAACCTGTGCCATATTTGATTCCCGGTCTGCAATAGCAATCCTGCGGTTTCGGAAGATAGCCCGCTCCCGTTCGTCTTTGCTTATGCTCATTAATAGCGATGCGAATAGACGGTGTACCCGCAAAACATTCTTTGACCTGCATAGATGCCTGACAATTGCTATTCAGTCAAGCGGCAAGTTGCTGATTCCCGCCCTGAGAACAGAGGCATTGGATATTCCTACAACATTAAGGTAGTAGAAAGCAAAGTAATCGTGAGCTTCCCAAGTGTTATCGATGCGCATGTAGGCATTGCAGGTTCAGACAAGCCGGCTTTCGAAAATGGCATGCCAGGCAACAAGCGAATCCTCAACGCAACAATTTCAAGGCATCGCCGTACATTCCCAAATATATTTCATATTTCGACAGAAATTTGCAATATGTAACTCAAATGTAACCATCG
Source organism: Clostridiales bacterium (assembly GCA_009782285.1). Lineage (GTDB taxonomy): Bacteria > Bacillota > Clostridia > Peptostreptococcales > Anaerovoracaceae > WRJK01. The sequence goes on along the minus strand of WRJK01000064.1, from coordinate 13,748 downwards.
TGTGATACACTATTCTAGTGAGCAAAAATAAGCAAGGAGGTGTTCAAGGGAAAAAGAGATTTGAGGCACAATATGAAAGGCATGGTTTTGACAGAAAACCAAAGAGCGTCCCCTCTTAAACGGGCCGTTTAACCACGTTGCACGTAAGCAGCGCGGCTGAAAAGGGAGAACCCCAACTCCAGAATAAAAGAGGCACAAATAAATAAGCATAACGATTAAATTAAAAAAATATTTTGGAGGAAATGAAAATGAAAAGGACAAAAAGGACAATTATAGTAATATGCATGATAGCTTTAATGATGATGTTTGCCGCAGTGCCGGCAATGGCGGCAAACACTGGGACGAATTGGACATTGACAGATACTGAAGACCCAGATGTAACTATTAACATTACAATCTCTGGAACTGGCAACAATATTGTTTTTAACCTGACGATGTTTGTTTATAACGAAGTCACTAGTGTTAGCGAACCTACTATTTCTGTAACAGTTCCGGGTAATGATTTTGGCAGCGGCACATTTAACTCATTTGTAACAATAGGTGGTTATACAATTTACCTTCCAATACAAGGAAATAATATGAGTGGTAAGGATGGCGATCCAAAAATTATTGATGGTATTGGTGCAGGCCATAATTGGGTAGAAGAAGCACGCCACAATCCCGCCTGCACAGTAGATGGTTATGTATCGTACAAATGCACAACTCATGGCGATAGATATACGCAAGTGCTTGCAGCTCTGAATCACGATTGGGATGGTGGCGTAGTCACAACGTCGGCAACGTGTGTTAATGAAGGTTTAATGACAATCACTTGTCAGCGTACAGGCTGTAACGCAACCAAGACCGAAGAGATAGCCATCGACCCGGACAACCACGACGGCGAAACCTACGAAAAAGTCATCACCGACGCTACCTGCGACACGGCAGGCGAGATGGGAACCTACTGCGAAGACTGCGACGCCCTGCTCGGCATAACAAAGATAGCCATCGACCCCAAGAACCACGTCGGCGAGACCTACGAAGATGTCATCACCGCCGCCACCTGCGACACGGCAGGCGTGATGGGGACCTACTGCGAGGACTGCGACGCCCTGCTCAGCACAACAGAGATAGCCAAAGACCCCAAGAACCACGTCGGCGAGACCTACGAAGATGTCATCACCGCCGCCACCTGCGACACGGTAGGCGTGATGGGGACCTACTGCGAGGACTGCGACGCCCTGCTCAGCACAATTGAGATAGCCAAAGACCCCAAGAACCACGTCGGCGAGACCTACGAAGATGTCATCACCGCCGCCACCTGCGACACTGCAGGCGTGATGGGGACCTACTGCGAAGACTGCGACGCCCTGCTCGGCACAACAGAGATAGCCAAAGACCCCAAGAACCACGTCGGCGACACCTACGAAAAAGAAATCACTGCTGCAACCTGCGACACGGTAGGCGAGATGGGTATCTACTGCGAAGACTGCGACGCGCTGCTTAGCACCGAAGCAATTCCTGCCATCGGCCACAGCCACGTACTGACTGGTCACAAAGACGCCACCTATTATGAAGACGGCTACGATGAGTACACCTGCTCAAATTGCGGCGATACGTATACAGTGATTATCCCGCAGCTAACTGTCATCGACGCCTCGGTTGCTAGCTACAATAAAAATCTCCAAGACAAGAGCAACCAAAATCTCGTATTCGCAATCACCGTAACCCTGTCCGACGGAGCAACAACACTAGATTTTCAACATGCTGAAAAAGTCAACGGTGGGCAAAAAGGCACTAAGACCTTCACATATGATGAGTATACAGTGGTAGTAGCTTGGAATGACAACAATAAAGTCACAAGCGTAGCAGTAACTCTCAAATAATGAAATTACATTATCACTACATATCGATTTTTCTTTAAAACAAACGCATGGGGCTGCTGAAATTCACCGGATTTCAGCAGCCCCTTTGTATCATTGTCAATCAATGCTATTTTATTTGCGGCTCTGGCGAGTTCTTCATGGGCATGAAAATGTCCAAGTGCTTGCGGGTTGTTTCGATGTGTTCCCGCACGTAACGTACACATGCGTCGGTGTCCCTTGCCCGCAGTGCGGACATGATTTGCTTGTGTTCCCTCAGTGTTGCGGATTCTTCCGGGGACAGCATGATGTACCTGTCGTAAAACAGCAGAAAAATATCGGTTTTATTGAAAAGCTCCTGCAGGAATTTCTCATAGTACATGTTGTTTGATTCCTTGCACAGGGTTGTGTGGAACTTACGGTTCAGGTCGTTGAATGTCTGTATGTCGTGAGTAGTGTATAGCCGCTCCTGCTCGTTTGCGTAGTATTCGATTTCATCAAGGCATTCGTCCGAGATGATGGGGCAGACCCGGCGGACCAGGTCGGTTTCTATAAAAATGCGGAATTCGAAAACGTCAAGGATTTCCTTTGCTGTTGGGTTCACCACTGTGGCGCCGCGTTTTGGCAGCAAGTCAACATAGCCCTCGTGTTTCAGCCTGAGAATTGCTTGATACACCGGAGTCCTGCTTATGCCTGTTTCCTGCACGATTTTTTCCTGCAGTATCCGGCTTCCTGGAAAGATTTCCCGCCGCACAATCTTGTTCTTGATATGCTGATAAGCAGCTTCCTCTAAATACTCGTTAGCACTCATCGTATCACCTCTTTCTGGTTTTTCTGTCTTTGTTAAAAAAATAGAAAATAATACTTGACAATATTAATACTTTCATGTATACATAGCGTAAAGAGATAAATCAATACAATACTGTATGTATGGCGTTAAAATTTCACAGATAAAACTTAATCGATAAATCCATTGTAAACATATTCGTATTGGGATTGCAAGAACATTTTTGAGATATAGCAAAAAATGTTAGCCGGGAGATTAATAAAAATCAGGGAAAGGATAGTCGTCATGATAATAGGAGTTCCAAAAGAAATAAAGAAAAACGAGCACAGGGTTGCAATCACCCCGTCAAGTGCCGAAACTATAACCCGCCACGGCCACAAGGTGCTGGTTGAACCCGGGGCTGGAAACGGCAGCGGATTCACTGACGACCAGTATGTTGAGTCGGGCGCCGAACTAACCGTGCGAGATTTGCTTTACAACAAGTGCGACATGCTGGTCAAGGTCAAGGAGATTGAAGAAGCGGAATACCCCCTGCTCCGAGAAGGGCAGATAGTGTTTGCATACCTCCATTCCAATGCGCACCGTGACATGACTGAGGCTCTCCTTGCCAAAGGCGTGATCGGCATCGCATGCGAGGACATCGACGACGCAGGTGGCAGTTTTCCGTTGCTTGCGCCGGCGAGCATCCTTGCTGGCAAAGGGGCCTTTTTAGCGGCGCTTCATTACACCCAGTCTATTTACGGTGGCCCCGGGGTTCTCCTCAGCCGCGTGGCCGGGGTCCCCACTCCGCGCATTGCCATAATTGGCTGTGGCTGGTCCGGCATGGGGGCGGCAGAGCTTGCAGCTTCTTTTGGCAACCGGGTCACAATGCTCGACGTGAGCAAGGCGGCTTTGGAGCGCGCAAAAAACCAGTTGCCCCCCAACGCCGAATTCTTGTTTTCCAACCGCAGCAACCTTGTAGATTGCCTCCGCGATTGCGATGTGCTCATCAATTGCATTCTCTGGGACAAGACGCGGAAAGACCACCTTGTCAACCGCGAAGACCTGCGGCTCATGAAACCAAGCGCAATGATCGTCGATGTTGCATGCGACGAGGGTGGAGCCATCGAAACCTGCCGCAGCACGTCCCACGGCGACCCGGTCTACCGGGAAGAGGGTATTCTCCATTACTGCGTTGACAACATTCCGTCGGCTTTCTCGAAAACGGCGTCTGTTACTTTTTCTGCCGAATGCCTTCCTTTCATACTTGCAATTGCAAACAAGGGCGTAAAAACCGCACTTTTAGAAGACAGCCACCTTCGCAGAGGGCTGTCGTTTTATTATGGCAGCCTTACCCTTTTGGAAACAGCGGAGAAGCTTGCCATCAAATACGTGGATGCCTTGGAAGCAATCCGCATGAGTGAATGAATATTTATCGCGAGGTGAAGCAAATGAAGAAAGCAGTGTTTTACACAAATCAGTTTTTTGGGCAAATCGGCGGAGAAGAGCATGCCGGGGTTCCGCCGTTCGTAAAGGAGGGGTGCATTGGGCCGGCAAATCTATTTAACGAAACACTTGAGGGCGAAATTGCGGCAACCATTGTCTGTGGCGACAACTATTATGCAGAGAACATGGATGAAGTGCGCGAATTCATTTGCGGCGAGGTGGAGAAACTCAAGCCGGATTTATTCATTGCCGGGCCCGCGTTCAACGCAGGAAGGTTTGGCGTTGCGTGCGGCGACATATGCGCGGCAGTTGAGGAGCGTTTTGCCATACCCGCTGTTACCGGCATGAATGAAGAAAACCCAGGGAAAGACATGTACAAAGCCAAGACTTGCATAGTTGAGGTTGGAAGATCGGCAGCTGGGATGAAGAAGGCTGCTGCGGCTATGACCCGGGTCGCGAACAAGCTGCTGCGGGGAGAAGCACTGGGGCTGCCATCAGAGGACGGTTATTTCCCAAGAGGCATCAGGGTAAACATTTTCAGCGAGAAGACGGGTGCTGAACGGGCTGTTGACATGCTGCTTGCAAAGCTGGGCGGCATGCCGTACCAGACGGAGATACCTTTGCCGGAATACCAGCCGGTCACGCCGGCGCCGGGGGTCATTGATCTGAAATCTGCGAAGGTTGCGTTGCTCACTTCAGGCGGCATAGTGCCTGCCGGGAACCCGGACAGGCTGCCTGCGGCTACGGCCAAATTTTACAAGATGTACAGCATCAAGGACCTCGACTCTTTGAAATCCGGGGATTTTACGTCTGTACATGCGGGGTATGACCCGGTTTACGTAAATGAGGACCCGAACCGCCTTGCGCCCTTGGATTTGCTTAGAAACCTTGAGAAAGCAGGGGAAATCGGCGAATTGTACGAGTATCTGACCACTACCACAGGGAATTCCACATCAGTCGCTGACGCTACCAGGATGGGGCGCGAAATCGCCAAATCGTTGAAGGAGTCAGGCATCAGCGCGGCCATTCTGACAAGCTCCTGAGGGACGTGCACTCGTTGCGGCGCAACGATCGTCAAAGAAATCGAAAGGGTTGGCATACCTGCTGCCCACATTTGCACCATCACGCCTATTTCTAAAACAGTGGGGGCGGTAAGGATTGTGGGAGCGGTTGCGATACCTCACCCGGTGGGCAACCCGGAACTGCCAAAGGAAAAAGAGGACGAGCTCCGCGCCCGCCTTCTAAGACAGGCACTTGACCTGTTGCAAACAAATTATTAGCTTATCTATTATATCAGAGGAGGGTATTATCAATGGAAGAAATTGTATCTTACGGAATTTTATCTATTGTGCCGGCATTATTGGCTGTGACGCTGGCGTTTATTACAAAAGAAGCCATTTTCTCGTTGCTCATTGCCTGCATTACCGGCGTGTTCATTTTGGGTGACGGCCTCTTCGGCATTACTTCACTGATCGAAAGGGCTTGCGGAAACGAGGACTTTTTGTGGGTGCTGCTCATCGAAGTGTTTGTGGGCGTCCTAATTGCGTTTTTCCAGATTTCCGGTTCTACAGAGGATTTCTCTAATTTCTTGGGCAACAGGGCGGCATCGAGGAAAAAAGTCCAGATAATGGGCTGGTGCCTCAGCCTGTTCATATTCTTCAGCGACTACTTTTCGCCGCTGTTCGTCGGAAACGTTATGAGGAACCTGACAGACAAGGCCAAGGTTTCGAGGGAAAAGCTGGCTTACCTGTGCGACTCCACTTCTGCGCCAATGTGCGTGCTGATCCCTTTCACGTCGTGGGGCGTTTACCTGGCTGGCTTGCTTATCGGCATGGGGCCCATAGCGGACGCCAATATGGCAATGACAGTTTTCACAAAATCCGTTATGTTTAATTTCTACGGAATCATTACCGTGCTTATGGTTGGGCTGATCGCTGTAGGCGTGATCCCCGATTTCGGTCCTATGAAGAAAGCCGAAAAGCGGGCATACGAGGAAGGCAAACTGATCAGGGACGGGTCGACGCCGATGATGGGCGTGGAGATTTCCGAACTTGTGCGTGCACCGCAGCTTTCCGCAGAATTCAAACCGACCCGTTTGGCGATAAACTTTTTGACGCCGATACTCATCATTATATGCATAGCGGTTGGCAGCTTCTTTATATTCCACTCAACAAAGACGCTGGAGGCCTTTGTCATGGCGGTGTTCTTTTTGGGCGTTGCGCTGATCATTCAGAAAATCCCGCTTAAGGACGTTATGAAGGCTGCCGTCCAAGGCATAAAGGGCGTCATCCCTGCAATTTTGATACTGGCTTTGGCGTACTGCATCAATTCGGTCAGCAAGGATTTGGGCGCGGCGATTTATGTTACAGAAGTGACGAAGAGCTGGCTCTCGCCGTCGATGCTGCCTGCGATCACGTTCTTTACCGGGGCGTTCATAGCCTTTTCGACAGGGACGTCTTGGGGCACTTTCGCCATTTTGATGCCGATCTCGGTGCCTATGGCGCTGCAGTTCAGCGGAGGCGAGGTGTCGACCCTTGTCTGCATGACCATTGCGTCGATTGCCGGCGGGGGAGTGTTTGGCGACCACTGCTCGCCGATTTCAGACACCACGGTCCTTTCGTCCTTTGGCGCGGCCAGCGACCATATGGACCATGTCAGGACACAGATACCGTATGCGCTGACTGTTGCAGGGCTTGTATTTGTTATCTATATTATTTTTGGAATTATTGGATAGGAGAGAAAAGATGAAAGCAGCTGTGTTAGGTTCAGGCAATGGCGGCTGCGCAGCCGCCTACGACCTTTCTAAATTTGGCTTTGGTGTGCGTCTCTTCGATTTTCCGGAGTTTCCTGAAAACATCGAAGCGGTGTCAAGGGCAGGTGGGATACATGCGCCCGGCGAGGCGGACGGCTTTGCCGAAGTGGAATACGCAGGGCACGACATGGAAAAGGCAATGGCAGGTGCCGAGCTTGTCTTTGCCGTAGGGCCCGCCTACAGCACGGAGCCCTTTGGGAAGGCTTGCAGGCAGTATGCGAAAGCGGGGCAAAAATTCATCGTGTGCCCCGGTTCCTGCGGCGGCGGCGTGGTGTTCAAAAGAGCGCTGGGTGCTGAACTTACTGACAGCGGCATAGTTGTTGCGGAAACAAGCACCCTCCCCTATGCGGTGAGGGTGCTCGAGCCAGGCAAAATACACATATACCTTAGGCTCAAAGGCGGCGTGCTGCTTGCGGCGCTTCCAAGCTCTGAGACAGGCCGGGTGATAGATCTGCTAAAACCTGTATTCCCATGCCTTTCGCCAGCAAAGAACGTGCTGCAGACGGCGCTGCAAAACGCCAACCCTGTGATACACCCGACAGTGACCTTGCTTAACGCCGCAAACGTTGAGAGGACAAGGGGCGGCTTCCTGTTTTACGAGGAGGGCGTCACAAGCGCTGTCGGCAACGTGATAGAGGCGGTCGACAAGGAAAGGATAGCCATCGGAAAGGCACTGGGCATAACGGTGGTTCCGGACCCGGTGCAAGGCGGCAAGCAAGGGTACATGCTGGAAGAAAACTACAGCACGGGCTATTCGAAAGCGCCGGGGTTTGCAGGCATAAAGGCGCAGTCCGATTTGCGGAACCGCTACTTGATGGAGGACGTGGGCTACGGCCTTGTGTTTTTCAGCAACCTCGGCAAACAGCTGGGAGTTGCCACGCCGGTTATGGATTCCATAATCCAGCTGGCTTCTGTTCTGCTCAAAAAGGATTTTGCAGGGGAAAAAGCTCGAACAATGGAGTCAATGGGCCTTTCGGGCTATTCGGCAAAAGAGCTTGACGAATTGCTGTAAGCTCTGGCATTGTCATTTAAGGAAGTGAAAAAACATGCAGTTGGAATTGAGAGAAATCAAAATACTTGATGTCAGGTTTGGAGAGTCCACGAAAGTGCAGGACAATATCCTGTATGTCGCTCAGGATGAAATACGGGACCTGCTTCTTGGCGACGAGAGGATCTCGAACGTCCAGGTCGATTTGGCGAGGCCGGGCGAATCGGTGAGGATCATCCCTGTCAAGGATGTGGTCGAGCCAAGGGCAAAACTTGAAGGCGGGGAAGCTTTCCCGGGCATGGACGGAAAAATCTGCGACGCAGGCGAGGGCGTTACAGTCAGGCTTGCCGGGGCTGCTGTCGTTACGACAGGCCCCATAGTGGGTTTTCAGGAGGGCATAATAGACATGAGCGGCCCGCTTGCGCAGTATACGCCCTTCGCGCATTTGAACAACGTGGTGCTCAGCATTGAAAAAACAGACGGCACCTCCCCCCACGAACACGAGGAAGCGCTGCGCATCGGAGGGATCAAAGCTGCTCATTTCATTGCAAAAAAGGCTCTTGAATGCGCACCGGACGATGTGGTTTTCTACAATTGGGAGAGCATTTGGAAGAAGGCCTTGATGTACCCAGACCTGCCTAAAGTTGCATATGTATACCAGTGCATGAGCCAGGGGCTTTTGCACGACACGTATTTTTACGGCAAGGATTCGAAAAAGATGCTGCCTACGCTGGTATCGCCATTATCGGTTTTCGACGGTGCCATCGTAAGCGGAAATTGCGTGTCTGCCGGCTCCAAAACTACTACGTACCACCACCAGAACAATGCGGTTATAAAGGAATTGTTCAAACGTGACGGAAAAGAGCTCAACTTTATCGGTGCAGTGGCAAGCCCGCTTATGACAACGTTGGCGGACAAGTACAGGAACACTGCCCTGACAGCGCGCCTTGTAGAAATGCTTGGCGCCGACGGTGCCGTCCAGTCTCAGGAAGGCTTCGGCAACCCCACGGCGGATTTGATGATGATCTGCTCCGCTTTGGAAAAGAAGGGCATCCGCACGGTGCTGATAAGCAACGAGGACGCAGGGGTAGACGGAAAGTCAGAACCGCTGCCCGATACAAGCGAAAGCGCAGACGCCATGGTCTCAACGGGAAACAGCAACGCTACGATTGAGTTGCCGCCAATGGACAAGGTGATAGGCGACCTTGAGTCGCTGGAGCGGCTTACGGGCGGGTGCGCAGGCTGCATCCATGAGGACGGCTCATTAACTATTGAAATACACGGCATCTTGGGAAGCCACAATTTGCAGGGGACAAGCAAGCTGCAAGCTGTGACGGTTTGATACGGTTAAGGGAGGGATGGCAAAAAAGGGTTAACCACGTTCCATAAAAGCGAGGCTGAAAACATCGAACCCCAACGACAGAATAAAAGAGGCGCAACACTGCACTACTTAAAAGGAGGACTATCTAATGAGAAAACGCACCAAAATTTGGAAATTCGCCTTATGCTGGGCTCTTGTACTCGGCCTTGTCTGTTCTACAGGCGCACTTACGTTTGCCGGCAATGATTTCCCTGACGAGGGTGGCGGCACAGCCTTCGTCCTTTCAGACGATATGGAATACATTGTAGCGACGCCGGAAATCTACAGTGCGCTGGCGGTAAGCAACCCGGCTTACGTAGACATCAAGAACGTCGAAGTCCTTACCGGCGGGTCAAGCCAGGTACTGTACAGATCCGAGGTTTACAAGGGCGTAGTCGAAAACAGCGAAGACCCTGCCAAGTACTACACCACGCGGAGGGAGATCAACCTCAAGGATCCCCGCATATTCAACATCGAATTTTATCTTCCATTGGATGAAGTAGCCACAGACGGCATTACCCCGCTCACGGCGGATGAAATGACTGCATTTCTTAACACTGTCAACTTTAAATATGGGGGCTTCGACCTGAGCGAATGGAAAAACGGCAACACCCTGCGCGGCACCGGCAACGGCATCAGCGGCACTTTTCCATCTGCGTCCATTATGAGCATGATTGACAGGACGATGGTCACGGTGGTGGACCTCAGCAACCCGATCAGCCCGGTTGCAGGCTACATGCTCGCTGCCTCAATAAGGGTCACTTGCCCTTGGACTACCGTTAACTCGGGCACCAACGTGCCGTATGCGAATTATGCAAGTGCGGGCCAAGGAAACTTCAACCCGACAAACACCACGCAAAGCGGCGACAACCGCGACTGGTGGCAGGCCGGCCCGGCGTACAAAGGCACAGGCATGTACGAACTGGAAGCGTTTGCCGGCAATGAGCTGCTTGCTACCACCGACCTTCACATCGGCCCCTACGACGAGCACTATTCATGGATTGAAATGAACGAGTTCGCCCAGAGCCTTATTACTGCCATCAACGGCAAGCCTTTGGCTATCGAGGACCTGAACAAAAAACCGACTGGGCTGATAGCTGCGGGCTACGTGGCCAAAGCCGGTGACGGCTACCGGGGCGGGTACGTGAAAGGCGACCGCGCCACTGACGTGTACGTGGAAGTCAGCATAATGGGCTATGGCATGACGGACAACTACAAACCGGAAAACACGGGGTTCAACAACTACGCTAGGTTCAACGCTATGTGGAACGTGGTCGTGGCAAAAGACGAAAGCAAAGTGGACGACTACCTCAAGCCTGGCGGGGTCAAGGACCAGATGAACAACGACCCTGCGGCTCTGATGGCGAAGTACAGGGACGCCAAAGATGAGGACATCGACTTCCTCGGCGTGTACTATCAGGACAATGTCCATTCTGACGAAGTTACCGGCACAGAGACAATGATCAAACTGATTGACGACCTGATCACCGGCGGCAAGGCAGGGCAGAAAATCCATTACAAGACTTACGCTATGGACGATGTCAACTTAAGGTACAGGCTTCCTGCCCCAGGGTACACAGCCAGCACTTCTTCGCACCAGCTAAAAGGCGGGTACACCGGCAGGTTCCTTGAGGCAGACAGCAGGAAGGATGCAATCTTCGACACCGGCGCAATGCTTGACAGCTTCATCTTTGTGCAGTCCCTTTGCTGCAACCCGGACGGCAAAGCCGGGATGCGCAGAACCAACCGTTACGGGCTAGATATGAACCGGGACGTTGTCTATGCGACGCAAAGCGAAAACATCGCGCTGACGAATGATTACGCAAAATGGGATCCGTTCCTAGTGACGCAGTGGCACGGCTATGTGACACAGATGCTTATTGACCCGTGCACGGCCCCTCATGCGATGACTTTTGAGTACGACCTTCTCATGACCAACGAATTGGCTCTTGCATATCAAGCGGGCTACGCTATTTTAGGGAGCACCGGCTACTCGGATTTCCGTGTGCCTTGGGATCAGATGACCAACGGCGCCTGGGACGACGGCAGTGCCATTTACGGGCCGATGTACCCCAGGCTTTTCGGAGCGCTTGGCTACACTGTTGAGACCCCTCATGGCAATTTGGACTCCTTCGAAGCGATGAATGTTGTAAATTACGCATTCCTCAATGGCATGCTGTACGGCGAAACCCAGTATTTCGAGGGCAATTTGCTGAACCATCCGATGATTGACACCGAAGGCAAGATGAGGAACGGCTACGACGAGGACATCAAATACACGAGCATGCGCAAAAGCACGGTAATGAACAAGCTTGAGTCGAAGGTGCGCGGCATTGAGAACATCGACTCGATGAATTGCGATAAATATTTCATCGACTACAGAAACGGTGTGGACCTGGTCGTGGGCAGGCCAAGGGTCGGCGACGGCGAAGGCGGCAAGCTCAATTTCTTCCCGGACTACATCATCATCCCGACAGACCCGGGCAACCAGTACAACACGGCAGAGGCCATAAAAATCCTCAACCACGTGATGCGCGTGAACGGTAAGGTAAGCGTGTCTACAAAGGATGTTGTTTACCAGGATGTGCTGTACCCAGCCGGCTCATATGTCATAAACATGAGGCAAAGCTTCAGGAACTTGGTTTTTGAGATCATGGGCAAGGGGTACGACGCCACGTTCTTCCCAAGCAGCTACGCCGACATCTACTGCAATTTCCCTGACGTCAGAGGCTTCGACAGCGTCCAAGTCTGGAACAAGCTGAACGGCGGCGTTGATTTGTTCGCCGGAGCCCTTGAGCCTGTTGCCGCACGAATCGCGAAATATTTCGACATTGGCGGCACAGCGGACGATTACGTGGTGTTCAAGAGCAGCAGCACGGACGCTATCCGGTTTGTGAACCTCCTGCTTTCGGGAAGGTCCAGCGGGCCCTCCTTCTCTGAGAAGGGCGATGTGTGGATGCTCAGGAAAGCAGTTGACGGAGTAGGCAGCGCGTCAGACTATGTCATCAAAGCCGAAGACATTGACAAGGTCGGCAACTTGGTTGACAATCCAGACCTAGGGCTGTCAGGCTGCCACCTTGAGGGCAAGTACATTTCGGAACTGCCCAAAGACGCAGTCCAGCTCGTTGAACCTATAATCACAACCAACGCCACAAGAACGGCTCAGACCGGCGGCAACATTTACTGGGCTCTTGACGAATACCTTGGGTTCAATATGGTGAACGCAGACGGTTCCGACTACAACGGCAACTCAACCACTACAACAAGGCCAGGCGCCAATGTTGTTTTGCTGCATGGCAACAGCGGGACTACACAGCTCAGGGACTACGTCGCCGCAAACAAAGCGGGCGTGATCCTCATAAGCAATGCTTCCAGCAACACGGCTTCTACTGCCAGTTCGCCGTTCCTTTCACAGTTTGGTTTTACCTCTCCGACCACGGGCAGTTTGGCGGATGTTGCGCTAAACGGCAACTACAACGCGGACGACAGCCTTTTCACGCAGAACTACGCAGCAACTGACACGCTGTATGCCCGAGGGAACTACTTCACAAACGTACCTGCGGCAGCGAAGGTGCTGTTTACCAGCCTGCCTGACGGGAACGACGCTTTCATCGGCGGCTGGATGAATACCGGCGGCGCCAAGACTACTTTTGCAAACAGGACAATGATATTCAGCACGATACTCAAAGGCGGCGGGATTGTTGGGAAACCAGTGCAGTCACTGACGATCGGCCAAGGCATGTTCTACAGGTCCCACTACCAGAAGCTGTACCCGATGATGGCTACCGCCATATTCGCCGGGGCAGCGGGCATCTTGGACGACTTCGCCGCGCCTAAATTGAACGACGTGGAAGTCGACAGCTATGCGGGCGGAACCTCCGTAACCCTCGTGGCGGAAGACGACCCGAAGGGGAGCGGCATCGAGAAGTTCGAGCTCAGCAAGTGGGACGGCAGCGGCTACGCCTTTGTGGGCGAGCAGGCAAGCCCGGCCTTCGACTTCCCGGGCCTTACAACCTTTGCAGTGTTCAAGGTTACGATCACTGACTGGGCCGGCAACGACAGGACCCGCTGGTTTGACACCGACGGGAACATCTACTGCAAGGACCCGATGGGCGGCATACTCAGGCTCAGCGTGTTCGGCGAGGAAACCGGCTACATCAACCAGGACGTGGAGTTCACCATTGCGGCCCGCAATGCGTCCGACATACTGACCGTGAACGTAACGTTCGAGATCGACGGCAGCCTGCTGGCGTTCAAGAGCATTGAGGGCCTTAACGGGTTCGACATGATCAACGGCGTCAGCTGGAGGAGCATGGGCGGCGACGTCTGGAGGGGCACCATCACACTGGGCTACCCGGACACCGGCACCGAAACCGGCACCGGCTTCACCAACGCGTCCTACACCGACATAGGCAAGCTCACCTTCGCCCCGAGGGCGGCAGGCGACGTGTCCGTGACCCTTGTCAAGATCGACAGGGTCACCGGGAAAGCGGGCCTTGACGTAGTCGACGTGGATGCCATCATCGAAAACGGCG
>WRJK01000063.1 GCA_009782285.1 Clostridiales bacterium | reverse complement strand
ACCAGACAGACAAGATGGCAAGGGCGATTAAGGCACACAGGAGGCGAATTAAGACAATGAAGCGACGCAACACATTTTATATTGCATTAGTGCTGTTAGTATTGCTCACAGCTGCGATGCCAAGCTGCAGCTCTGCCCCCGAGCTGAAAGACGGCAGGGTAAGCATTGTCTGCACGACTTTCCCGCAGTTCGACTGGACTCGCCAGATACTTGGCAACCAAGTGGGAAACGTCGACTTGACTTTTCTTCTGAGCAACAACATAGACCTGCACAATTACCAGCCTTCGGTGGACGACATGGTTAAAATCTCTTCCTGCGACCTGTTCATCTACGTGGGTGGTGAATCCGACAAATGGGCTGCAGACGCGATTCGGGAAGTTGCCAACCCGGGCATGGCTGCAATCAGCCTGCTGGACAGGCTTGGAGCGGCTGCAAAGCTGGAAGAAAATGCTGAAGGGATGGAAGATGATGAAGACGAGGAAGAAGCAGGCTATGACGAGCATGTCTGGCTGTCGCTGAGAAATGCCGCAGTGCTGTGCGGCGCTATCGCTGACGCACTTGTATCACTGGATCCCGGCAATGCGGAGGAATACAGGGGCAACTTGGCGGAATACACTCAGAAACTGATGTCCTTAGACGTGGAATACCAAGCGTTTGTAGACGCGTCTTCTGTCAAGACGCTGCTGTTTGGCGACAGGTTTCCGTTCAGGTACCTCATGGACGATTACGGTTTGAGCTATTACGCCGCTTTCCCTGGCTGCTCTGCGGAAACCGAGGCCAGTTTCAATACTGTGGTGTTCCTTGCGGAAAAAATCGATGAACTGGATCTGGGGATTGTCATGGTAACGGAAAGCGCGGATCAGTCAATCGCAAGAACCATAGTAAGCAACACAAAAAGAAAAGATCAGCAAATACTCGTCTTGGATTCCATGCAATCAACGACGGATGGCGATGTGAGAGACGGGGCGACGTACCTCTCAATAATGAAGGGCAACCTGGATGCGCTAGAGAAAGCGCTGGAATAAAAGGAGGAGTCAAATGGCACAGCTGACATGCATGGATATTTCGCTGGGATATGAGGGGCACAAGGTGGCTTCCGGAATATCGTTCTCAGTAAACGAGGGCGATTACCTTTGCATAGTCGGTGACAACGGTTCTGGCAAAACCACGCTGATGAAGGTTATGCTGGGGTTGACGGCACCTGCATCAGGCCAAGTATTGTTGGGGGACGGATTGACGGATAGCGAGATTGGCTACCTTCCACAGCAGACAGAGGTTCAAAAGGACTTTCCTGCGTCGGTAAGGGAGGTTGTCCGTTCCGGGTGCCTCAATCGTTGCGGTTTGCGCCCGTATTACAGCAAAGCTGAAAAAAGGATGGCAGACGAAAACATGGAAAGGCTGGGGCTTGCGCCGCTTGCGAAACGTTGTTACAGGGA
Organism: Clostridiales bacterium; assembly: GCA_009782285.1. Lineage (GTDB taxonomy): Bacteria > Bacillota > Clostridia > Peptostreptococcales > Anaerovoracaceae > WRJK01. The sequence goes on along the minus strand of WRJK01000063.1, from coordinate 15,792 downwards.
ACTGTCAGGAGGGCAGCAGCAGAGGGCGCTTCTTGCTCGGGCTCTTTGCGCAACGAGGAAAATCATCTTGCTGGACGAACCGGCGGCAGGGCTCGATCCGAAAGTGGTTCTTGAAATGTACGCACTGGTAGGGGCACTGAATGAAAGCGGCATCACCGTCGTCATGATTTCCCACGACATCGCAGCCGCCGCAAAATACGCAACCCATATCCTGCACATTGGAAACGGGTCGCTGCTGTTTTTTGGCACCAAAGCTAGTTACTTAGAAAGCAAGGCTGGCAGCATTTACGCAGGGCATGAGGGGGTGCAGGCATGATAGAAATTATAGACAAGCTGGTATTGTATTTTCAGTATCCATTCGTACGCTACGCAGTGATCGTCGGTGTACTGATATCGCTCTGCTCTTCGCTGCTCGGCGTGACGCTGGTATTAAAGAGATATTCATTCATTGGGCATGGGTTGTCGCACGTAGCTTTCGGCACAATGGCTGTAGCGACGGCGATGAAACTGACAAGCAGGCTGCTCCTGGTTTTGCCGGTCACGGCTATTTGTGCCGTCCTTCTGCTCCGCTCAGGGCAGAACGCCAAAGTCAAGGGCGACGCAGCCATCGCCATGGTTTCCGTCGGTGCACTGGCCATTGGATACCTTATCATGAACCTGTATGCCAAATCATCCAACATTTCTGCGGATGTTTGCTCTACGTTGTTCGGATCCACGTCGATATTGACGCTGACAAAAACGGAGGTGTGGGCCTGCATAGTTATGTCAATAATAGTGATTGCCGTGTTCCTGCTGTTTTACAACAAGATTTTTTCAGTTACCTTTGACGAGGATTTTGCTGCAGCCACAGGGACACGGGCAAAGCTCTACAATTTAATTTTTGCCTTGGTGCTGGCGGTCATCGTAGTGCTGGCAATGAACCTAGTCGGTGCGCTGCTGATATCAGCCCTTGTGGTGTTCCCTGCGATTTCTGCCATGAGGGTCTACAAAAGCTTCAAGTCAGTGACGATATGCTCAGTGATCGTGTCCGTTGCATGTGCCTCCTTGGGGATTCTCCTTTCCATCCTGGCAGGTACGCCGGTAGGTTCTACTATTGTGGCAGTGGACATTGCAGGGTTTCTTGTGTTTTATGCAATCAACGTTATCATGACAAGGGGGAGTGTGAAATGAAAAAACGCCTGTGTGTGCTGCTGGCATTGTGCTTGATATGTGCACTGGCTGCAGGTTGCGCGGATCAGGGCGCAGCAGAGGCTGCAAATACTACCAGCGCTGAAAATGCTGCAAGCGCTGGCCGCGTTGAAAAAGTCGATATAGACTTGACTCAGATGAGCAGCACAATGGTGTATGGCGAAGTCTACAGCATAATGGCGTGCCCGGACGATTATTTGGGCAAGACGATAAAGGCGAAGGGGCCTTACTCCGCGCAGTACTACGATGTGACTGACAAGTATTACCACTACCTTGTTGTCGCGGATTCGACCGCCTGCTGCTCACAAGGGATTGAATTCGTTTGGAACGGCGACCACAACTACCCGGAGGACTATCCGGAGGAAGAGGAAGAAATAGAAATCACAGGCGTATTTGGCAGCTACGACGAGCTGGACAGGACGTACTACTACCTGTCGGTTGAAATTTTACAGCGGAGTCACTTGACATGAAGCCAGAAAAACTGTATTCTTAATACATGGATTTGACGAACTTGGTCAACTTGACATCAGCGTAACGGTTCCTGCAGGCATACTGCTGGAATTAGTGTTTTTTGAAAGGAAGTGATGTTAGCAGAGCTGCCCGCTCAGGACACAGGGCCGCTTAACCACGTTGGGCGCATGCAACGAGGCTGAAAACAGAGAACCACAACTCCATAAAAAAAGAGGCAAATTGTTGTAATTATTGACATAAGTTACAAAAACAGGAGGTATCTCAATGAAAAAAACTGGAAGAATTGCTATTGCTTTAGTATTGGCGCTGTGCATGGCGCTGCCCACGTTCTTTGCGATGGCAAACGACGAAGAGATTATTGTAAAGGTTCCGATAGTGGAAGTCCAAGTTGATGATCTTGATGCGGCAAACGCTTTGATTGGCGACGGGCTTGACGTGCTCCGTGTCGACGAGGACGGAGGGGCTTTTATTCTATCGATTATGGTCCATGACTATGAGAGGGACTATTTCGCAGCAAACGGCATTGACTACACCGTCGTGTTGGAAGACGCTGTGTACCGCGGCGACTTGTTCGGCTATCAGATGAAAGGCGGCGTCGCAAGGGCGGCAGCAGAGCCGATACCGGGCTACCCGCACAACCAGCGGCAGAACGGCTTGCCGTGCGACCCGACTGCGGTCTTCAACCCCACAAACGTACTCATGGACGACAAATACGGTTTCCCTGTGCGCCTCGGCTACAGGTCAGCAACTGAGTTTTACGCAGAAATGAACTATTTGGCAAATGAATACCCGGAAGTTGTAAAATTGCACGTAATGGGCAAGACTTACGAAGGCAAGCCGCTGATAGCGCTGGAAATCTGCAACAGCCCCGGCATCAGCGATGGCAGGCCAGAATCGATACATTTTGGAGGGAACCACGCTAGGGAATGGCCAGGCACCGAGTACTGCATGAACTTGGCATGGCACCTGATAACGCAATACGGCAAAAACGAACAGATTACTAATATTCTCGACACCACAAAAGTATGGCTGTTGCCGCTATCGAACCCGGACGGCCAGCATTACGACATGACTGGGAACACACCAGGGACTTGGCGCCAGAACAGGGCACCGGTGGCATGGAACGCACAAGGCGCTCCAACGACATACGGCGTCGACCTGAACAGGAACTACGCATACGACTGGGGCAGCAACCAAGGCTCATCCGGATCCCCTGGCCAAACCTATAGGGGTGCGGAGCCTTTCAGCGAATTTGAGACCCAAGCTATCAGGGAAGTGCTGACCAGCAATCATATCATGACATCCATATCCGGGCACACTTGGGGAGAGCTGATACAATACCCGTGGTCTTACGACCTATCGGCAGCCCATGCCGACCTAATCGAGCTGGGAGCAGACTTGTCAAAAATCTGCCTATATGCAGACCAGCCGAGCAGTGCCATGTACTACAGCAACGGCGGGGACTGCGACTATTCCTTTGCAACGATGGGAACGCTGTCCTTTACGTTTGAGCATGGTTCACATGGTTTCATCCGTGCGTACATGGGCGAAGATTTTTACGGTTTGTACGGGGCGCTGGCGCCGTACAACGATTTCAACGGCTCCCAGCGAAGGATACCGCTGACATACAGGTACAACAACGACGCCGTTGCTTTCGGCCCGCCTGCAGCAGACCTCACTGCGGAGGTAGTCTTCATTGACGGCACCAACTTCAACGCAGGCTTCGCTGACTCCAGCAGGTTTGCCACTGTGGCAAAAGTCCAGGCGCTGGGTGAGAGATTGAACGGCAAGATACTGATGACCAACAGAGCCGAAGGCGGCAACGCAGGCGGCAACAACGCCGCTGCCCAGACAGCCAATGCTGCTGTCGTAAGGGCGGCGCAGAGCCTCGGGGCTGTTGCGGTGATCCTTTGCGGGAACACCCCCACAGGCACGACGAGCAACGACGTGAACACCGACTACTACACCGGGACAAGCTACTCGTCGCCGTCAAACCTCATCGGGACCGGCACGGCCGTGGCTGACATCCACATCCCGGTAGCGGGCACGCTTAAAGTAATGTGCAGGGAGTACTTCAATCACGTGAATGCCGGCGGCGTTAACACGCTGACGCTTACCAGCACTCCTCAGCCGGGCGGCGGTTCAATCTACTACCACTGGGAAAAGCTCGTTGGTGCGTTCCTTTACAACATTGAAGCTGCCCATAAATACGCATCCCATGTGAAGGGCACGGTGAAGGACGGCAACGGCGGATTGATCCCTGAAGCCACCCTCGACCTCGCGATCGACCTCAAGAGCAGGCTCTGGCAGTCTGGTGACAACGCCACCAAGACTCAACCAAGGCCGGAAAGCCCTCACATTGACAAGAAAAACACCCATATGGACGTGACGGGCGGATACTTTGATTGGTCTGTTACGCCGTCCGCACAGCCGCATTTCACAAACGATGGCTACGCCATTACGGCAAAGGCCAACGGTAAATACAACGATTCCAAGAACGTAGTCGTAGCAGAACGCAAGATAACAGTTGACAACGTGAACTTCACATTGCCGACCGCCATTTCGAGCGCATTCGACTTCGGCAAGGCATGGGGCCCTGTGGGCACCGTGACAGTTCCGTTCTCGACCCACAATTTGGACGGCACCGTTGGCGTCATCGACGGCGCGGCTGTTACCGCAACCGTAGGCGGCCTGCCAGTCACTGTCAATTCCCTTGGCGGCGGCAACTACACGGCCTCCTTTGACCCAGCCGGCCTGAACTTGGGCGTGGACAGCGCCGAAATCGTCATTGATTTCGACGGCGGCGCGGACCACTCCGCGTTTGCTGCTGACATCGAGTTTGCCTGCGTCTACGTGGATCTTTCGGCAGAGAACGTGACCTACGTAAATGACGACGCATGCTTCACAGTGTCGCTCCGCGATGCCGTGGACGTGCTGGCGGTGGAGCTGGAATTCACCATCGATGGCAGCATGCTAGCCGGCAAGGGCCTAGAGGGCCTTAACGGCTTTGACAACATGAACAACGTACTATGGATTTACGCCGGCGACAACCTCTGGAAGGGCACAGTAACGCTGGATCTTCCGTCGGGTTCGTCAACCGGCTTGACTGACGCCGGCCCTGTTGACGTCGCGGTGTTCGCTTACACAGCCAAGGGCTACGGCAACGCTGCCATGACGCTGACCGGCGCAAGGGCGGTCGGGCTGTTCGGCGACACCACCAGGTACTTGACGACAGCAATCGGCGATGGCGCGGCGACCACGATAATAGCAAGGTCGAAATACGACCTGAACAGGGACGGCGTTGTTGACGCCTTAGATTTGGGCATCATGCTACTGTACTGCGGCTTTGACGCAGACAGCCCGGACTGGGATGCTTTGATCAAGGTGAACGACGCGTGGGGCAACCCGGTAGCGGCAAGCATGTGCGACGTTAATGGAGACGGCCTTATTGACATGCTCGACTTGCTCGACCTATTCATTCATTACACTAAGTAGCGCAAGACAACTAAAAAGCCCGGAAAGCACGCATAAGCTTCCCGGGCTTTTTTCACCCTACAAGCCGCCACCTGCCATCTGCCAAACACAAGCTGCTAACCCGCAACCAATTATGGTTGCGGACGCAGGCTGTCGTGTGGTATAATGATGAAAACCATATTAAATTTGCAAGGTTAAACGATGGAGAAAACATATACAGAACATGAGAAACAAGCGTTGAAGGACAAAACCGACTTTCTGTCGCGCATGAGTCATGAGCTCTTTACCCCACTGAACGCAATAATCAACATGTCCCATATTGCATCTGCGACAAGCGACATGGCTAAAATGAAATCGTGCATATCAACAATACATGACGCATCGACTCAAATGCTAAGCATTATCAACAACGTGCTGGACATATCAAGGCTTGAGATGGGGCGGGTGAGCTTGGTAAAGCTGCCCTTCGAACTTGAGAGGGCGCTTGCGGAAGCGGTCAATATCGTTGTACCAAAAGCTGTTGAGAAAGACCAAGCGCTGCTGTTCGAGATTGGAGAAGGAGTACCACCGAAGCTTCGAGGAGATGAATTCCACCTTTCTCAGTTAATAATAAACTTGCTAAAAAATGCCATTAAATTCAACGAGAAAAATGGTAAAATTGAAGTGAAGGTCAAGGCCACGGGGCATACGGCAGACAAAGCGGTTCTTGAGTTCTGCATCGCCTGCACGGGTACCAGCATGCAGAGGGAAAACAGGGAACAGCTTGAAGGCGCGTTCAAGCAGCTCAACAGCGACGGGTACCTTCATTACGGCGAAATCGAACTGAGCCTCGTCATATGCAAAAAAATAGCCGAAATGATGGGAGGCAGCCTCTGGATGGGCAATGCTGAAGGCGCCGGATGCACTTTGAGCTTTAATGTCCTGATGGACGTGTTCAAGCAAGGCGGCAAGGAAGCGTCGCATTTTACAACCGAAACGGGGGAATTCAGGGTGCTGTTCGTAGATTACAGCATTGAATCCCGACAATATTTTCAGGGCTTGATGAACAAACACGGCATTGATTCAGTATGCGCTGAAGACGGCGAAAGCGCAATAAAGCTTGCACTTGAAGCAAAAGGCGAAGGCAAGCCTTTTTCCGCTGTTTTCATAGACTACCACATGCCAAGTTTGAGCGGCGTCGAAACCGCTAAGCACATAAGGAAAATGTCAAAAGACAGCACGGTAGTCATTTCCGTCCCGATATCGGAATGGGCATTGGTTGAAGAAATAGTTCACACTGGCGGATTCAGAGAGTTCTTGCCCAAACCGTTCGTAGATTCCCAAATAATGGATATTTTGAGTAGAATTGCTGCACAGAACGGCAAACAGAGCCAAATGCGCACGGAAAACGGCGCAGAAGGGCAAGGGAACGGGCAAGGGGGAGAGCATGGGCAGGCGAGGGAACAGGAGGAAGAACAAACTACCGTTTACGAAAAGTACCTGCCATACATCGACGTTTGCAAAGGCCTTGCGAACATCGGCGGCAACAAAAAACTTTTCGCAACAATGCTCGGAAGCTTTATGAACGGGACCGTATACGCTGAATTGAAAAAATCCACAGAAGAAAACGATGGGTTGAGCATTCAGCGCAATTACAGCGCTCTGATCAATGTTGCTCAGAATCTGTCCTTGACATGGCTGTACAGGACGCTCATACGGCTTGAAAGGCTGATGAGAAGCAAAAAAGTCAACTTTAGAGAAGACATTTTGCCTCAAACTGATGAAGCAATAGCGGAAACGAACAAAAAAATAATTGAACTTTTGTCTGAATGGGAATAGGAGGATACAACATTGAGCAGTGCAAAAGCCAGGGACATTATTTTGATCGTCGACGACATCGAAACCAACAGGGCAATCCTCGAGGAGATACTAAAGGACAAATATGAGACGGTGTCTGCTGAGAACGGCATGGTTGCGATGTCTCTCATGCTTTCGGGGTCTGTGCGTCCGTCAATCGTCCTTCTAGACATTATGATGCCTGAAATGGACGGCTACGAAGTTTTGGAAATGATGAAAAACAACGTCTTGACGGAGCGGGTCCCTGTTGTTTTCATTACTGCTGCCGACGCGGAGTCAAATGAGACAAAAGGGCTTGGGCGCGGCGCGGTGGACTACATTTCAAAGCCATTCAACCCAGAAATAGTCCTAGCCAGGGTTGCGACGCACTTGAGGCTGCACCATTACAGCGAGAGGCTGGAACTGATGGTTCAGGAAAAGGTCGAAGAGCTTGTCCGCTCAAAGGAAAAAATGCTCGAGACCATGGCAAACATCATAGAATGCAGGAACCTTGAGTCTGGGAACCATGTAAAGCGGACAAAGGAGCTGATGCGGATTTTGGCTGAGTGCTTGAACGAAAACCCCTCGATGGAGCGGTGCATTACGGAAGCGGAGGTCGACATCATGGCAAAGTCCGCGCCGTTGCACGACATCGGCAAGATATCCATATCAGATACCGTGCTGCTCAAGCCAGGCAGGCTGACGATGGAAGAGTTTGAGGTGATGAAGACCCATACGACGCTTGGGGGCGCAATGATCAAGCTGATGATATTCGACAACGAGGGGGGCGACGAGGCTGATGACAAGTATCTTGAATGCTGCTACGACATAGCAATGTTCCACCACGAACGATGGGACGGCAAGGGCTATCCGAGTGGCATTTCCGGGGAAGACATACCGTTGCCAGCTAGGCTGCTTTCACTGGTCGACGTCTATGACGCCTTGGTCAGCGAAAGGGTGTACAAGTCCGCGATACCGCACAGCAAAGCGGTTACGATCATACGCGATGGCGCCGGTACCCAGTTCGACGGAAAAGTAGTTGACGCGTTCCTGCATGTCGAGGACAGGTTTAAGGAATATGCGGAATTCCACAAATAGACAAAAAGTTAAGTATAAGGAAGTTGGCAAAATGTTTAAAAAAAGGGCAATAATAATACCCATATTGATTTCTATCGCTATGATTCTATCAGGAAGTGTCGCTTTTGCCGACGCTGATGCAGGCAGCAGCGCGTATGTCCGGGCAGAACAATTGAATTTGCTCGGATTGCTTAAGGGCGTGGGCAGAGGGGACTACGACATGCTGAGGGAACCGACCCGGGCAGAGAGCGTTGTCATGGTGCTCCGGCTTCTTGGAAAAGAAAAGGAAGCCTTGCAGCAACCGGCAAGCCACCCTTTTTCTGACGTGCCCGAATGGGCAACAAGGCACATCGCCTATGCATATGGAAACGGTCTGGTGAAGGGTGTTTCAGCTAGGCAATTCGACGCCGGCTCGCCGGTGAATTCTGAGCAGTACATTACTTTCCTTCTGCGGGCGCTTAGGTATTCGGACGGCGATGATTTCGCCTACGGCGATTCAAAAATCCTGGCGTCTAAGATTGGGCTGCTCAAGGGATGGATCGACAAGGGGGCTTTTCTGAGGTCTGACATGATTCTTCTGTCGTACAATGCCATGTGCGCAAGCTTGAAAGACGAAAACGTTACTTTGGCAGAGCACCTTATTAAAACAGAGGTGTGCACGGATGCCCAATGGCGCGCAGCATTGTCGCTGGACAGCGATGCTGGTATCCTAGGGCCTGGCTACGAATGGAAGAGCACGGTTTCCATCACGCTTGCGTCGCCCGACGAGTTCTTCAACAGCCTAAAAAATGCACTGGAAACGCTGCCGGACGAAGTGTTGATCTATGTCCCCCCATGGAAAGAGGAAGAATACCTGAACCACATTAGCGCGATCTACGCACATTTGATGGGGTATTCCAACGGGTATCGAGTGGTAGACTACCCCGGATCCGGAAAAATCAGCATGATACCGACATACTCAGAGAGTTTTAAGAGCTTGGCATACCTGCAAAACCCCACTATCCCTGTAAGCGACGAGACAAAAGCACTTGCAATGAGGGGGTTGGATATTTACATGGACAAATTTTCCCATGAGAATTCGGAATACGGGCTCGTCAAGTCGATACACGACTACATTGCGGACTATTTGGTGTACGACATGAGCGGCATGCCTGGGACAATGGACTTTGATGGAGCGCTTAACACAGGGACGGCGACTTGCGGAGGGTATTCTGCGATGTTCCAGTTTTTTGCCGGCATTAGCGGGCTCGAATGCAAAACGGTGTTTGGCTTTGGTGTCAATGCAGCAGGAAAATCCGCAAACCACGCGTGGAACATGGTCAAGGTGGACGGGAACTGGTACAACATCGACGTCACTTGGGACGATCCGGTTACAAATACTGGGGAAAACATAATCAAATACGACTACTTCCTGATCAGCGACGACGAGCTGTCCAAGGGCCACACATGGGACAGGAAGTACTATCCAGAGGCGCCGTATTCGTGGAATTGAATGAAACAGGCGAATAATAACGCTAATTACGCTGAAAACATCTTGACAGGCAACCGGGAAACTGTTAATATATTCATTGTAGCGGTCTGGGACAGCGGTTTTGGCGGCGTAGCTTAGTTGGTGAGAGCGTCCGGTTCATACCCGGAAGGTCGGTGGTTCGAGTCCACTCGCCGCTACCATAACATGGTCCGGTAGTTCAGTTGGTTAGAATGCCAGCCTGTCACGCTGGAGGTCGACGGTTCGAGTCCGTTCCGGATCGCCATTAATGCGGTGGGTATCGTCAAGTGGTCAAGACACAGGGTTGTGGCTCCTGTATGCGTGGGTTCGAATCCCACTATCCACCCCAATTTTTTTTATCGTATGACAGTGGGGTATCGCCAAGCGGTAAGGCAACGGATTCTGATTCCGTCATGCGGAGGTTCGAATCCTCCTACCCTAGCCAGTCCCGGCGACATAGCCAAGTGGTAAGGCAGAGCTCTGCAAAAGCTCCATTCCCCGGTCCGAATCCGGGTGTCGCCTCCAGTGAAAATCTCCCAATGAACGAAATATCAGACATTGGGAGATTTTTTGCGTGTAAATGTTGACATAACAACTCTTGTTGTGATATTATAGTTTGAAGATAAACCATCGGTGGTTTTTCTGTCTAAAAAATTAGGCGGCTATGGGGCTGTGCTGGTATAGGGTGCAATAATAGTATTTATTAATTCATGTATTTACATCAGCGTACAGTATCCTTCGGCGCCTAAAATCTAAAAAAGAAAAGGAGGGATTTCCCATCGAAAAAATAACGGTGGGAAGAAAAGCAATTATGGACGACAAACTTCAAAACCAACGAGGAAACTGGGGATCGAACATTGGGTTCCTGATGGCTGCCGTTGGTTCGGCAGTTGGCCTTGGAAACATTTGGGGCTTCCCGTTCAGGCTTGGTGCCGGCGGGGGTTTCGCTTTCCTGTTGGTCTACTTGGTGCTTGTAGTGTTTGTGGGTTACGTGGTCATGCTGGGAGAGCTGACCATAGGCCGCAAGACGGGCAAGAGCACAGTGCATGCCTATGTGGAGCTGAGTAAGAACTATAAGGCAATCGGTTTCATGGGCATCATTTCAGGCTTCTGCATCTTGGCGTTTTACAGTGTGCTGGGCGGTTATGTCATGAAGTACATGTTCGGCTTCCTGATGGAAATGTTCAGAGGCGACAATTTCGGCGGCATGTCAAGTGGCGACTATTTCGGCAATTTCTTAGGAAGCGTCGGTCAAGGTACGCTCTGGTTCGTGTTGTTCCAAGCCATTACTATTTTAATCGTAATGGGCGGCATCTCAGGCGGCATTGAGAAATTCTGCAAAATAGCGATGCCCGCACTAGTTGTCATGCTCATCATCGTCATCATCAGGAGTGTCACGCTTCCGGGTGCGGCTGAAGGCCTTGCCTTCATGTTCAAGCCGGACTTCTCAAAATTCGCATCGTTTTCAGACTTCATGGGGGTGCTGCGGTCTGCGGCAGGACAGATGTTCTTCTCCCTGTCGTTGGGAATGGGCTGCATGATCACTTATGGTTCCTACCTCTCGAAGAAGGAAAGCCTGCAGTTCAACGCAACTTTCATTCCTATTGCCGATACATGCATAGCATTGCTGGCAGGCATGGCGGTAATGCCTGCGGTTTTCGCCCTCGGTTTCGAACCGGGTGCAGGCCCCGGGCTGCTTTTCGTGACGCTGCACGGCGTTTTCATGAGTATGGGCGGTTTCATCGGGCCGTTCTTTGGGTTCTTCTTCTACCTTTTAGTGACAATCGCTGCAATTACGTCATCCATATCACTGCTTGAGGTATGTGCATCATACGTCATAGACAAGCGCATTATTGAAGGCAAAGAGCCGAACCGCAAGAAGTACACAATAATGATTGGTGCAGCGATATTCGTAGTTGGCCTCCCCATCTCTCTTGACGGGCTGGGCGCTGGCATTATGCCGGCACTGCCCGAGAGCCTGGGCTGGGTGTGGCTGGAGCTGTACGACTTCCTCGCAGAGGGCGTACTGATGCCTCTTGGTGCCCTGTTCATGTCGCTGATTGTCGGTTGGGTGATGAAGCAGAGTTTTGGCGAAGAGGTCAGGCTGGAAGGCAACAAATTTGGTTCAGAAAGCTTTGTAATGATCTGTGCCAAGTATATCACGCCGATAGCGATGACTTTCATACTTGTCACCCAGGTTATGGACTTCTTTGGTATGTAAACCTCGAAAAGCATATTAGAACAATGATAATTACAAGCCGGCGAAATTTTTCGCCGGTTTGTTTTTTCTCTGGGAGTGTGTTAAAATGAATGCCATGAAAAGCACAGTGCTAATTGTAGAAGACGAAAAAGAAATAGCGGATTTGCTTGAGAAGTACCTTGCAAGCGAGGGGTTTGAGGTCCACAAGGCGGGATGCGGGAAAGATGCGATTGATTTTGTGGAGAGGCGCGAGCCGGACATTGCCTTGCTCGACGTCATGCTGCCCGACGTCGACGGGTTTGCTGTGTGCCAGAAGATCAGGGAAAACCACTTCTTCCCCATCATAATGCTGACTGCCCGAGTAGACGACATCGACAAGATATTGGGGCTGACTATCGGCGCTGACGATTACATAGGCAAACCATTCAACCCTCTAGAAGTCGTGGCGAGGGTCAAAACCCAGCTCAGGAGGTACAAGAGGTACAACCGGCCTGGCATCTTGGAAAATGAAGATTGCGCAGAACACGACGTAAACGGGCTTGTGGTCAACAAAGACCGGCATGAATGCGCACTGTACGGCAGGCAGGTCAGTTTGACGCCGATCGAGTTCTCCATTTTGTGGCACCTGTGCGAGAACAGGGGGAACGTCGTTTCCTCGGAAAGTTTGTTTGAAGCGGTTTGGGGCGAAAAATACATGGACAGCAACAACACAGTCATGGCGCATGTTGGGCGGCTCAGGGAGAAGCTGGGCGAGCCGGCGAGGAAGCCTAGATTCATCAAAACTGTGTGGGGGGTCGGGTACAAAATTGAGTAGGATGGGCCGGTTTAAAAGAAAGCTTTCATTTTACATTTTAACGAGGTTCGTCTTTTGGCTCGTTGTGTTTACGGCGTCCTTGGGCATCTGCTTTGTTTTTGCGATCAAGTTTGGCAGGGACCATATTTGGCAGCCGAGTTTTCTGTACGGCATGCTTCATTTCATGTATACCCACACAGGGGAATTCTTCATCATCTGCTGGACGGTCGGCTTCATTCTCATTTTCATCGGTTTTTGGGTCAAGACACTGGGGTACCTGGAAAAAGTCATAAGGGCGGCAGAGGCGCTTTTCCGCTCAGAAAACGAACTTATTGTGCTTCCGGACGTGCTCAAGGAAGTCGAAAACCAGATGAACCAGATCAAATTCAACATAAAAGAGAGCGAGCGGGCGGCAAAAGACGCGGAACAGAGAAAGAACGACCTGATCGTGTATTTGGCGCACGACCTAAAGACGCCGCTCACTTCCGTCATTGGGCACCTCAACCTACTGAAGGACGAAAAGGACATATCTGAAAGCACGAGGGAAAAATACATATCCGTCTCGTTGGAAAAAGCTTGGCGGCTTGAGGAACTGATAGATGAATTCTTTGAGATAACGAGGCACAACCTGCACGAGCTGAGCCTTGACAAAGCCAAGATCAACCTGACGCTTATGCTTGAGCAGATTGTGCATGAATCTAGGCCGATGCTTTCCGAAAAAGGGCTGGCTTGCGAATTGTCGGTTGAGCAGGATGTCATGCTGGAATGCGACGCGAACAAGCTGACGAGGGTGTTTGACAACCTGATGAAAAACGCGGCAAGCTACAGCTTCAAAGGCACGGTTGTCAGGATATCGGGGGAGCGCAGGGATGGCAATGCCGTAATAAGGTTCAGGAACGAAGGCAGCACCGTACCTCCTGAAAAGCTAGACAGGTTGTTTGAGCAGTTCTACAGGGCAGAGGCTGCAAGGGCTACGGGCACGGGGGGTGCAGGCCTTGGGCTTGCCATAGCAAGGGACATCGTACACCTCCATGGCGGGACGATTACTGCGTCCAGTGAAAACGACGTTATAGAATTCACGGTGACCTTGCCTGGCGCAATTTAAGAAATTTGTAAGGGGAAGCAAACAATTTCATAAGAAACTCCGCAGGAAAAACGTATAAAAAGGGTTTTTCATTTTGGTAAGATAGGAACACCGGAATGCGAGGCTTTTTTTCATTTCACTGGGAACGCCTTCGTTTCGGCAACTATTACGGAGCGGAGGTTTGATATGGACAGGAAAAGGATAGCGGTGCTGTTTGGCGGGAGTTCGCCCGAATACAACGTTTCGCTGCATTCGGGGCATTCGGTGATTCCGAATATTGACAAGGAAGCGTTTGAAGCAGTGCCGATAGGGATCACTAGGGAAGGGGATTGGTTCAGGTACTATGGGGACGTTGACAAAATCGCAAGCGACGAATGGCACATGGACAAAGAAAACTGCGTACCGGCGATGCTGGTGCCGGGCAGGGGCATCCATGGAATGGCAGAAATCAAGAACGGAGAAGTGAGCACTACGGCAATTGACGCGGCGTTCCCGCTGCTTCACGGAAAAAACGGCGAGGACGGAAGCGTGCAGGGGCTGCTGGAGCTTGCAGGCATTCCGGTAGTCGGGTGCGGCATATTGTCGAGCGCATTGTGCATGGACAAGGTTAAGTCAAAAAAACTGGCAGGGCTTGCCGGCGTAGAATCGCCGAAAGCTTTTATGGTTACAAAGCACAGCCCCTACGAAGAAATCTTTGAAGGGATGATGGAGCTTTCGTACCCGGTGTTCGTTAAACCCGTTAATGCAGGGTCATCCATCGGCATTACGAAAGTATACAGGGACAGAGATATGATCAACGCAGTCAGCGAGGCGTTGAAATACGACTGTGAGGCGATAATCGAAGAGAACGTGGACGGCGTGGAGGTCGGGTGCGCTGTCATAGGCAACCAAGAGCTTGTGACGGGCGAGGTCGACGAAATAGAGCTTAACGTAGACTGGTTCGACTATCATGAAAAGTACTCGCAATTAAAATCAAAGATACACACCCCTGCCCGCATTTCTGACGACTTGTCAGAGTTGATAAAAGAAGCTTCGAAAAAAATCTACAGGGCGCTTGGCTGTTCGGGGTTTGCTAGGATAGATTTGTTTTTAACGAAAGAGGGCGAGCTGCTTTTCAACGAAGCCAACACGATCCCGGGCATAACGCCGCTGAGCCGTTTCCCGAAGATGATGAGGGAAGCGGGGTATTCTTTCCCGGAGCTGCTTAGCAAATTGATAGAATTGGGGTTGGACAAGCAATGAAACTGAGATTGCGAAAAGAAGAAATGCACATCGGGGCCCTGATACTCGTCAATGCGAATCACCACGTCAGGAAAAAGAACATGAAGACCATCGTTCCTCTGACAGCTGAAAACGAGGGAGTACGCCTCGAAGCAAAGGCAGCGGCAACCTTGACCCAGCTCCTGAGGGACATAGAGCACAGCGATGAGATAGTGCCGGTCAGCGGGTACAGGTCGGCAGAAGAGCAGGAAGCGATATACAAGGGCTCTGCTGAGCTCTACGGGAAGGAATTCACTCGAAAGTTTGTTGCGCTGCCGGGCAGGAGCGAGCACCAGACCGGCCTTGCAATAGACCTCGGTGAAAACAGGGAAGACATCGACTTTATCTGCCCGCAGTTCCCGTACACTGGGATATGCGGAAGGTTCAGGGACAGAGCTCCCCGCTACGGGTTCATCGAACGCTATACCGAGGGAAAAGAAAGCCTCACGGGGATTTCTCCGGAACCGTGGCATTTCAGGTACGTCGGGTACCCCCATGCTGAAATCATCAGAGACATGGGCGTCTGCCTAGAGGAGTACATTGAGTACGTTAAAGGTTTCAGAGCCAGCAGCGAGAGGCTGGTGTTTCCGCACAAGGGCAGGAGAATCGAGATATTCTATGTCCCGGCTGAGGAAGCTGAAACCTATGTGACGATCCCTGACAATACGCCTTACCAAGCGTCGGGCAACAACGTTGACGGGTTCATCGTGACAGTGTGGGGGAGGACAGGACAAACGCATCAATGAAAGAAAAGAGGACGGATAAACTCAAATAAAAAGAGGGGAAACGAGCCCCGTGCAAAACGCCGACGCCCGCAGTTTCTTTCACAAAACTGTTAGGAATTCAATGTCAACAGGTTAAGCCCGAACACCCCCGAAATCAACAATTCGCCTTCCGGTTGTGGTGAAATTTGCATTTCCTTGGCGTAGAGTTCCTCGGCA
>WRJK01000062.1 GCA_009782285.1 Clostridiales bacterium | reverse complement strand
CCTGGCCTTTCAGCGCCCCGCCGTAGAACCCTGAGAAGAAGTCCCTGATCTCGTTGTGGTACCCGTGCTCCACCGAGCTCATAATGGGCTGGTCGTACTCGTCGATAAGGACGATGGGCTTGATTTTGTAGTGCTCGTGCACTGCCTGCACGAGTTCCTCTATCGACGTCGTCAGCAGGCCTTCGCCTATGTCGCGGTTCCTGAGTTTTTCGTAGATCATGCAAAACGCGAAATAGTAGTCGTTTTCCATGTCCATCTTGCCTTTGAACGCTGCGTTGTATTTCACGTATTCGCTCAAAACCACCTTGGCGATTTTAACCATCAGCAGGTCAGCCGTTTTCGCCGTGCAGCCCTTGAACGAGAAGTACAGCACCGGGCGGGAGTTGATCTGTTCCGCGTACTGGGTGCCCATGATGGCAAGCCCCTCGAATATGTCTTTGCTGTCCACTGTGATGTCGAAGAACTCCCTTATCGTGGTCATGTTCAGCGTCTTACCGAAGCGCCGGGGCCTCGTTATGAGCGCGGCTTTGTCGTCGTATTCAATAAAGTCCCGAATTATCAGCGTCTTGTCGACGTAGTACTTGTCCGCTTCCCTTATTTCTCTAAAGCTGTCTATGCCTATCGGCAGTAGTTTTTGCATTTCGCCCGCACCTCCCCGTCAATCCTCCTGTACGTCAGTCCAGTATCAGTATATACGATTGCTGGGGCAAATGCAATGCAAAACAGCAGCCTAGCTGCCTAGAGTGTAGATATAAATACGGGTGATTTATTTGTGTAGTGGATGAAGAGGTCAAGGAGGTCGAGCATGTCGATCACGCCGTCCAGGTTGACGTCGCACATCTTGGCTGTCACTCCCTTGCCGTGGGAGTCGTAAACCTTGATTTCGGTGTCCCAATCAGGCGAGTCGCTGTCCCACCCACAGTACAGCAGCAGCATCCCAAGGTCCAGGGCATCAACCACGCCGTCCCTGTTCAGGTCGTACTTCGAGTAGACCAGCTCGATGTTCGTCGTCGCCACGCCGTACTCGATGATGGCATCGACGTCGACTACGTCAAGGCCCGCTTTTCCTGTGACCCTGTCGATCTTGACAAGGGTCACGGACACGTCGCCTGCCGCCCTCGGGGCGAAGGTGAGCTTGCCTATGTCGGTGTAGGACACGCTCGTGAAGCCGGTGCCGTCCTCAGTGCCGGTGTCCGGGTAGCCCAGTGTGATGGTGCCCCTCCAGACGTCGCCGCCCATGTTCCACCAGCTGACGCCGTTGATCATGTCGAACCCGTTAAGGCCCTCAATGCTCTTGAACGCCAGCAGGCTGCCGTCCATCTCGAACGTTACGTTTACGGTCAGTATGTCGGTCGCATTGCGGGCCGCAATGGTAAACTCCACGTCCTGGTTGATGTAGCCGGTTTCCTCGCCAAACACGCCGAGGCGCAGTTTGCCGCTCAGCGGACCTTCGCCAATGCCGGACAGCGTGTTTGAATCCATGTACCGCCCTTCAGCGTCAAACACCCTGACATAAACTGACATATATTCCGTTGAGCTCGCTTGGAAGCTTTGAGTTGATGTCCATATGTATTCTGCTGACCATGTACCGTCCAAACAATACTGCCATTTTGCCGGAACAAACCCTATTGAGTTAGTGTCCGTAACCGTTACCGTCCCATCCGATGCATTGATAACGATGCCGCCTGCGCCGTTTATCGTGTTTGTGATATTGAACGAATAGGCTTTCGGCTGGGCAACGCTGTTTTCAGGCTGCACCACAACCTGAACAATTGTTGACGCTCCGACGGGCAACGGCATGGCATACGAGACCGCGCCCCTGCCGGACGCAAGGGTATTGCCGGCTCCGTCTTTTACCGTCACGGTTGCCGCCGGGTTGGCCGCCGCCGCTGTCATTACTGTTTCGCCTATGTTCATCGCGGACAGATCGTAGTCAAGCGTGTCCGTGTCGAAATCAACCGCAATAGCAGACAGCCGTATTGACGCGAGATCCGCGTTCATGCTGCTTGGGTCAACCGTGTAATACTCTGCCTGGACGGAATGTCCCGGTTGTGAAAACGTGAATTTAAAAGTTTTGCTTTCTTCCTTGCCAAGATTGATCAAGCTGCTTGCGTCACTCGCATATAGCAGGGTTTCCAATACCTCTCCGCCCGGGCCGAGCAAAGCAACGATGAGATTGCCGTTTGATGCAGGCGTAAACGAGAGGTTCTCTGCTGTAACGGCCGCTTCCGTCACGCCGGAAGAATTGTCCAACGCAACAGTGATTTTTACAGGGTTTCCACCGTTTTCCATGACCGGGTCGGCAAACAATAACCTGCGTGCGCTGTTTTGGTAGTACTGTGTGATTTTGTTTCCCTGCGCTTCTGCCCACGCCTTGGCGTAGAGGCTGACGTCGCCGTTTTCAAAGCCGTCATCCGGCAGCTTGTACGTGATCAGTTTGGTCAAAGCGGAAGCGTCCAGCAGTTCAAGTTCCAATGCTGACAATTGATACAGCATGTCGTTTCCGCCGGAATCCATGGCGAGTGTTTGATAGTCGGGGTCAGTGTAAACCCCGAGGTGAGCCGTGTATCCCGCCGTATTGCCGCTAAACTCCACATCGCTCAGGTTTTGCATGGACACTATGAAAGTACGCAGCCCGCCTCCCGCGCTCACCGTCTCTATTGCAGTTATCCCTGCATTTGGAATAGCGATGCCAAGAATACCCGACGCGTATTGTTTGTCGCCGCTTGTGAAAGCCGCTTCCACGCTGTAGCTTATGTCTTTAATACCGTTTTGGGCTGCGGGGACAAGATATTCCACATACAGCATCTTTGTTTGATTTGGGAGCAGCTGCAAATTGCCATACGACTCTTCAGTGCCACCTTGCAGAGCGATTTTGACGCTGTCGATGGTTTCCGAACCTGTGTTGGTGATGCAGAAGGGGAAAGCAGTTTGAAAATCATGGACAATCTCTGAATGGTTCACATAGGCATTCGCTTCGATACTGTTTTGATAGCTTGCCGAAGCGCCGGCTATGCGCGAGCCCCTGTCGCTGTCCGACCAGTCTTTGAGAAGCATAACGGTGTTCAGCGTACCGGAACTGCTGTCGTACCAGCCGTCAAAACTCAAAAACTGTTCTTCTGCGTTGGTTTCGGCGATTCTTTGCACGGCGGTGAAATACATTTTTCCAGCGTTGTCGTAGCAAATTTTGACGCCGTACAGTTCAGCGGAGGCCGCTTCTGTTTCGTTTTCCGGAGGCAGAAGGTTGTTCCATATCAGTGACAAGCCGTCTATATTGCCTGCCTGATTCGGGGCGAAACGATAATTGTATCCGATGACGATGCCTTGGCCCGCAAGCGCAGACAAAACCGAATTCGTGAATTCCTCAATAACGGCGCCGTTTTTCTTTACCGCAGCCAGCATGACATTTCCTGTTTCTTCGCTGTCGGATTGATGCCAGCCTACGATGAACACTTCTTCCCCAGAGGGCATAAGCACCGGTTGAACCTGCGGGTTTTGATTGAAATTTCCGCCTGTGGTCAAACATGAGGTTGATATTATGTTCCCGTTTATGTCAATGAGCATGCTGTATACGTCATCATCGCGGATATACGTTATCATAGACGTTCCGTCTGAGAGCATTGCCGCGTTCATGGATTTTATCCCGGAAGCGTTGCCAAGCAATATTCCCGCATCGCTCCACGCGCCATTTTTGTATATACTGTAGCAAACCCGGTTGCTGACATCGTTGATGCTCAGTTCGCCATCGACAGTCCCGCTTCCCGCCATGTTCTTCCACGCGACGAAAGCTGATCCGTTGCCGGCGGCGGCGACCGGCGACATGTCTGTTTGCGCATTGTCGGTTAGGCGCACTGCAGCCCATGAGTTTCCGTCGTAAATCGCAGCCGCGATTTCAGAATTGCCTAAAACTGCGTCAATTTCGCTGTCAGTCGGGGCATCCGGATTCGCAAACACCGCTCTTTCCCGCTGCGCTTCCCATGCAGCTACGGCAAAATTTCCATTGCCTGCAACATCAAACCTGCTCGCCAGCGGCAAAGCTGCCGCACTGTTGTCTATTGCGCCTTTGTCGTCATACCCGCCCGAAGCGTTTTTCAACGCCCAGCTGATGTTCTTGTCGTTTATGTCCACGCTGCTTCCGTCCGAACAGTAAACGAAGAATTCCCCGTCGCCTGACACCATCGGCAGCGAACCTGGATACGCGTTCGTCATAATATCGGCAATTGTCCCTGGCGCCGCTCTCATGCGGCTTGCGGATGCCCATGCCCTTTCGCCCCGGTTGAGATAATCCCTGTTCTCTACCGAAATGCCCGTTTTGCTTTCTTCGACGAAATAATCGCCCGATCTTGTTGCTGTTTGCGTCTCCGTGAATATTCCATAGGCGTCTTTCATGCCGTATTTTTTCAACCAGTCTTGGATTGCTTTCACGTTGCCGTATTTGCCGAATTCGGCGACGTCCTTTGTAAACGAGGCTATCTTGTATGAATATGTCCAGTTGAAGACCAAAAGCGCCACTTCAACTTTTGCGCCTATTTCGCCTGTAAACTTGCTCACTGTAGCCTGATAGGAATCATATATGCTTTTTTCAGGCGAATACTCGTTGAGCAGCACACGGTACGTGTCAAGGCTCACTTTGCCGTAAACGCCGACAAAAATGCCGAAATCCGCGTCTGGATTGGCGGTACTTCCGAAACCAAGCATGGCTTCAATGCCTACAGTGACCATAAACGTCATTAAATGGTCGCCCATGGCATAAACGTGTTCTCCGGCCGGGGTCGTTTTGTGAACATCCTGAAATTGCATGGCAAAGCCGACGTTCACAAGAGGATTAATCGACAGCCCAATCGGCAAGGGCGTGAGCGGTATGTAAAACGGGAATTTCAGTTCGAAATTGACCGAGAACCCGCCTTCCACCACTTTCAGGCCCCAATCTTTAGTGACTTTGTCAATTCGTACTTCTGCACGCAGATAGAAAGTTAGCTGCATGGCTACAACGCCGAGGCTGAATTCGTTGACACCTTGGTGGTCGCCGTAGTTGCTTCCGCCGAATCTCAGGTAAGCGTTGAAAACATACGGATCGACCGTCGTTTCATAAGTTATTGCAAGCCCTATGAGTTGGCCGGGGATCGTACCGTACTGTATCTTTTTCAGGGCGTCTTCCAGCATTGCTACTTCTCCCGGGACTTCATTTGCTTTAAGTATTTCCTGATCTAGCATTTCCTGCAAGTATTTCAATTGCTTTTCCAAGTTTTCGCTATCCTCAATCGCCCTTAAACCGACGCCGTTGCCCATAGAGAAAGCGCAATTGTAGGAGAAACGGAAAGAGCCGTCCGGATCTAAAATACGCAGCATGACAGGGCAGCTTTCTCCCGCCGCCAAGTTGAATGCCGTTCCATTCCCAACGGTTTCATCGGTCAGCAGCGCTTCGTTGACAGTAACTGCTGCGTCAAAAAACGGCAGCTTGCGGGTAAGGATCGTCTGCGCCTGCAGTTTTGCCTGCTTGTCGGTTTCGAATTGCATTCCATATTCAGCGTATGGATCTTCTCCCCACCACAACACGGTGCTGATCAGTGTTTGCTCTGGAACATAATCGCTCGGGCCGATGTTCCTGTCGTATTCAATCACATCCCTGGCTCCGGGAAGGTAAGGGCTCTTGATTTTTTGCGCGGCGACAAACGGGTTCGCTTCCCCGTTTTTTGCATTATCATGCAGATTTACGATGTTCGCGCCGACTTTGACAATATCCATCGTGTTCATTGTTCCGTCTGTGTTTATGTATACAGGGTAGTATATGAGCCCTGGCCCGCATTCAAGTATGAACTCAAAAGTAAGCTCGTCTTTCATGCTGAGTTCTTCCCCGCTGCTGCTGACCCAAAACTTGGACGCGTCAAGATTCAGCAGGAAATGCCCCATATCGTCCACATTGAGGGTTTTGTTTTCGTCGCGGTGTATCAGAGAGGCCTCGCAGAGTTTGCCGTTTTTGTACACGGAGCCGCTGTAAAGGACTTCCCCCGACCAAGGCGAGCCGCCGTCAGGATTTTTGAAATACACCTCGATTTTTGTGTTTCGCAGCTGGAAAATGTTGACCGGGTACAGTCCGCGGTTGGCGCTGTCGTATTCGCCGGATTTGAGGCGTTCATTGTAAACCGTCCCCAGATACACCATGTCGCCGCTTCCCGATTGCACACTGACGTCGCCTGCAATGCCGCTTGGCTCGTACACGGCCAGCAAACCTTCGTCATCTGAGGTGAGGTCGACCACAGCCCCCGCACCGTTTGCATAGCTCACTTTTGTCGCCTGACGGGGATAAAACTGGAAGATGTACAATTGGTCTTTTAACGTTTCAACGTCTACGTTCAGCTCTGCCGCCTGCCCCGAACGGGCGTGCGTAGCCGTAATTTTCGCGCTGCCGTCCCCTGTGCCCGCAAGAGAGAAATCCGTGCCTGGAGGGTATTTTGTGTAAGTAAAGCTTGAAAGAGGCTCATATACCGTTCCTTGCCGGTAATTTATCGTGGCGGCGGCGATATTGTCCGACAGCCATTCGATTTGGTCGGAAATCCCGCTCCACGCGTAGCCGCCGTAATTGATGCTTATTAGGCGCTGCAGGTTTATGTCGCGCTTTAAGCCGAGTACCGCCTCGCTTCCTCCCGAATTGTAAAGGATTGCTATCATGCTCCTGTTGCTCAGGGTCAAGTTGCCGCCCGCAGGTGTTGCGTCGTTGCCGTTTGCGTCGCGAACGAGGATGTCGAGGGCGTCGTGGTTGTAGACGTAGAGCAGCATGGCGTCCGCGTCCATGCCTGTTTGATTGGACGCCACAGCCTGTATGCTGTATATGTCTTTTAGCTGCCCGCTTTCGACTTTGGGGACCGTCAACGTGTATGCATTGACTCCGCCAACAAAGCTGTCAGTTGAATAAACCGGCGCCGGGTCGCCGTTTTTGTAAATCGAAAGCGCAAAATCGTCTGTATCCGGAATCAGGTTTTCCATCGTCCATTTTAATTCAAAGCTACCTGAATAGTCGGTGACGTATGTGTCACCCAATGAATCGAATTTTATCAGCGGAGGCTGCGGATAAACGACAATGTATCCCTTTGCGCTGAGGATGCTGCCCGGGTTGCTTGGGTTCGGTGCGCTGATTTCAAAAACATACGCAGGCTCAAGGGACAGGTTCGCCCCTTTTGGAGAAAGTTTTTGCATGTATTGTCCGTCAACTGTCAGCTTTGGTTCAACCAGCTTGCCGTTGTACATATACACGGGCGTCGTCAAATCAGCTGCGTCATAAAGTTTCATGGTGAAATCAGTATTTTCGAAATTCAGGTTTGTGACCATTCTAAGGGTAACATCGTCGCCTTTGCGCGTATTGAACCGGTTTGCGTTCTGAGGTATCGACAACACTGCAGTGCCGTCGTCAACAACCTCAAATTCCGGGGTCGTCGCGCTGACCGCTTTCCCGTCAAGGCCGCCGTTCGTGGCGGTCGCCGTAAAGCTTACCTTCCCCGCCGACTGAACCCAAACCTCGCCGGTATTGGGGTCTATTTCCGCCACATTGTCCATTGAGCTTGACCATAGAATTTCGGGAAAATCCGAATCAGCAGGGCTGACCGAAGCCGCAAGGACGGTATTCGCACCGGAAAAATAGAGTTTGCCGCCGCTTGGGTATGCGGCTTCATCAAGTATTACCGAAGCCGCAAATTTCGGTTCGCCTAAGTTAATGTACAGCAGCTTGCTGTACAGAATCTCGCCCCCTGAGAATACGCCGTCGCTGTCGCACACTACGCCGCTGCCATAGAACAGTGCCAGCTGCATTTTTGAAGCGTATGGTGCGTATCGGGATGCGGGGAATTGAGCCGTGTATGTTGTGACTGAATTGATGCCGGACCCGTCGGTCGCGACTCTGAAACTATATGTATCGATCTCGTCGGTTTGCGGGTTACGGACAGCCAAATACGCTTTGCCGAGAACGTCGTTGCCGTCAACAGACTCTCGCAGCCATTGGCTGATCCGAGGGTCGGCACTGTCTGACAGGGTCACGGTGACGGTATCGCTAAAATTGTATGCCGCTTTGCCTGCGGCAAAGCCGGTGATGGCGGCTGATTCAAGGGGAGTAATGAGATTCATGCCGTTAATCGTATACGGATTTGCAAAATCATAGCCGGCTGTATCCCAATATACGCTCGCGTCGGCAGGCGTCAGCGCGAGCGCGTTGCCCACAAGGTCTGTAAACTTGGATGGATCGGGGATGGTTATTTCCAATGTTTGGGCGTTGTCAAGTTCCTGCACGGTATAGAGAAAATCCAGGCGTTTGCTTGTCGTCGCTCCTCTGTTTAGCCAATATTCAATATTTTTGGCGGCGAACGGGGAGTCAACGCCGTTAATTCTTATGGTCGCGTCGTGATGGACTGTTACGGGTTCGGAAAACTCCAGCGTAACGGGAACCACCTGTCCGGGGTAAAATGCCGTTCCCTGCGGCGCGGTTATTGATTTTACCACCGGCGGAATAAAATCGATGAGCTCCACACTGAATTGGCCCGCTGTGAACACAATTCCACCAAGGTTTACATACGGTGGGAAACCGTCCGGTGCATCCAAAATATGCAGGTCGTACAATAAAAATCTCTTTAGAGGCGTATTAATAAAGGCGTTGTATTGATCCTTCGGCAAATGGCAGACTGCCCGTTTGCTGCCTGCCAAACCATTGTCCCATGATCCTTTCACCACTAGCGGAAATGGATTCGCGTATCCTCCAAGCCATGTGGTCAAAGCGTTGTCCCGGTATTTCGCGGGCCAGCCGGTATAATCGGCTTGGCTGTAGTATTCAACATCTCCCCCTCCCAGCACGGTTATTTTGCCGCCGAAAAAATAATCGATGCCTTTGCCCGTTATTATTGGCACTGGTTTGCTAAGATAGTCTGTCTCGTATATTTCCATGCCCACTGACGCGCCTGATGCGTTTGAATCCTCAAGCGCATATTGAAAGGCATATGATTCCTGCCCAAACCCGGGGTTTCTGTTGTCCGTTTGTTCGCCGGGATCCCTGAGCCCGAAGTCCCGGCGCCGATACAAGTGCGTTCCTATTTCACTTATGCTTTGTTCGGTGTAGAAATTGCCGTACATGTCAAAAATTATCCTGTATTTCGCCATCGGGTCAGCTAAGCTGTCACCTGCATCATAGTCATAAAAGTAACCTTTCGACGAAATATATACGTCTTCTTCATTCGTATTGGAGCTGTATTGCATGAACATCGAACAGGGAATGTTCGCGGACAATCCATTTGCTGCCGCGCATTTGGCATCATTTGGGTTGTCCGAATTTATGAATTTTGCGTTTACGGGGTTGTAGAACTGTACGACAAAACTGCGCGCGCCCTGCCAACGGTCTTCTGCAGAGTTGAAGTAATCGCTTGAGGTGGAATCGATAACTATTTCTACCCTCTTTTCAGTTTCACCCGGTGCAAACACTACCTCGTTGATTTCCTTTGTGCTGTCCATAAAGCCAGCCAGCTTTGCTGTTTTTACGGAACCTTGCAGTATCCGGCATTCCGTCCGCACCTCGAAGCCGTATGCTTTGTCCAATTCTATGACTAAGGCTATCCCACCGTTGAGGAGATTGGGATAAAAATTCTTGTCCACAAGAAAAGACGTACCATCACTACGCAAATACCGCACGGAAATCTCCGCCAGCTCCTCAATCTCTGTGACTTTTGTCTCCACGCTCGTCAACGGGTCTTCATCCAGCGCAAATGTGTTGAACACGGGAAATATACCTGTGGGTATCAACCCTAATACCATCGCCATCGTAAGCAACAGGGATAGAATTCTTTTTGCTTTCATTTTTTTACCTCCTAAGATTACCTGTTTGATAACACTTCAACGCTTCAAAATAGGCATAAAAAAACCCTATGTTAATCGTTTCGCAATTATTATAGGGTAAATTCATCGTCTTGAGGAGTGTAGTTTTGCCATAAAAACTACACAATTTTTGCATTATAAGATATATTGCGGCAATTCTTTTTTTCCGTTAATAAAAAGCTTTTGGTAAATTGTCTGCATATTGTTGTTGAGTGTTCCGGGTGAAACGTGAAGCTGCTCGGCGATTTTTTTGAACGGGACTCCCCGTGCTGCAAGCTGCGCCATCTGGTACTCGCGAATAGACAGTATCAGTGTGATGTTGTCTTCTGTGAAACGGTTGTGGAACTTTATCCAGTTCGGGATCGTGCGTTTCCACTGGGTAATAGCGGTGTCATACCACTCGGGATATTCTTGTTCAAAGAGCTGTTCTACCAAACCGCCCATTGACGTCATCAATTCAACAAAATGGGTGATGATGCCGTAGGGTACGTAAATGTTCATGGCGTCAAGCAGCCACTGCCTTGATTCTTCCTTGCGGTCTGTTGAATGACAGGCTACAGCGCACATGAGCCTTAAGTACAAGTCGGTTGACGACACTTCCTCAGCGGAACCGTAAAAGGCGAGCGTGGTTTGCGCCACGTCAAGCATGGAATCGTATTTGCCGATGCAATGAAAATATTTTGAACGCAAATATGCGGCGTCGGCTTTGTATTGAACCGGCAATGCGGAAAACGTGCCGCTTTTAATCCATTCGGGAGCTATTTGGGGCGCCATTGCCCCTATATAGGCTCCGGCTAGGGAGAGCTCTGCGGCCGCAGTTATGTCTGCCCTTAAATTTTCATTTATGATATTTTTTAAAAAAGCCTCTATTTCTACGTAGAACGGATAATCCCCTGTGCATATCGCTGCGCCAATTGCATAAAAAGAGGAGCACAGTTTCGCTGCGTCGTTGCCTTCGCATTTTCGGTAGCATTCGCCGGCCCGTGCAAAATCACCTTGCGCGTAAGCAAATGCCCCTTCGCAGATAAGCTTTATTCTATTGTCGCGTATCGTATTCAAAACGCTTTGAGGGTCATGCCGGGGCGTGTGAATAACGAGCAACGGCAGCATTTGCGTAAAATCTGACAACAGGGCATTTGAGGGCAATCTTTTTTTTTCGAAGCGCAGGTCGCTGGGCTTTTCGGCATTGGCTGGAATGAGGTGCGACCGTCCAAACTTTTTAGCGTCTGGTATTCGTTCTGAAGCTAAAAGGCGCTGCACCTGCCTGACAGTAACCCCCCATTTTGCTGCAGCTTCGGCTGCGGTTATGTATTCCATTTTGCGATTCCCCTTGTATAATTGCGTTTGTGACACGTTTATTATAGTCGCATTGGCGACATGTGTCAAGAATGCGGCTGATTTTACAAAGATGTTACAAACAAATTACAAAAAACTCAAAATAATATTTGACGAACCAAATCTACATTATATATAATGTGTATAACAAGTTGCAGACGAAAAACTGTAGGAAGGGGGTGTCAATAGAATGCTGGCTGGGTTAACCACGTTCCCCAAAAGCGAGGCTGAAAATGCTGAACCCCAACGGCAGAACAAAAGAGGCAAAAAACAAATAATAGGAGGATTAACGAATGAGAAAACACACTAAATATGGAAAATTTTTCTTGTGCTGGGCCCTTGTGCTTGGCCTTGTCTGCTCGACAGGCGTATTTGCGTTTGCTGACAACGACCCTGTCGAGAGTGGAGTAGCTTTCGTCCTGTCCGACGACATGGACTATATTGAAGCAACTCCGGCAATCTACAGCGCCATGGCAGTGACCAACCCTGCGGCACTAGGCTTCGCCAACGTGGAAGTCATAACCAGCGGTTCTCTTCAGGTGTTGTACAGGCCTGAGGTCTACAAGGGCGTAGAAGAGAACAACGAAGACCCTGACAAGTACTACACCACTAGGAGGGAGTTCAACCTCAAAGACCCAAGGGTGTTCAACATCGAGTTCTACCTTCCGCTGGCCGAAGTGGTTGCGGACGGCATCACCCCGCTGACGGCTGAGCAGATGGAGGCACTGAACAACAGCGTCAGCTACACCTACGGCGGCTTCCCGCTGAGCGCCTGGGGCGACGGGAACAACCTGCGGGGCGGCACTTCGATAATGCTGCTCAGCAACAAGACAATAACCACAGTGGTGGACCTCAGCAACCCGATCAGCCCGGTTGCAGGCTACAGGTTCACCGCATCCCTTAGAGTAAACAGCCCGTGGGCCTCGTCCAGCACCGGAACGAATGTGCCGTATGCAGGTTTTGTTGCAGGCAGCCAGAACCACTTCAGCGGTGGCCGCGACTGGTGGATGGCGGGCCCGGCGTATAAAGGCACAGGCACGTACGAACTTGCCGCCGTGGCTAACGGGGAGGTCTTTGCCAAGACCAACATGCACGTCGGCCCATACGACGAGCACTATTCCTGGATAGAGATCAACGAGTTCGCCCAAGACCTCATTGCAGCCATCAAAGGTGCGCCTTTGACCATCGCTGAACTGGACGCCCAGCCCACTGGCGTGCTGGCAGCCGGCTACGTAAAAATGGCAGGTCCCGGATACAGGGACGGCTACGTGAAGGGCGACCGCGCAACCGACGTGTACGTGGAGGTGGGCATCATAGGATACGGCCTCACGGACAACTACCATCCAGACAATAAAGACTACAACAACTACTCCAAATACAACGCGCAGTGGAACATTACTGTCGCCAAAGACGAGAGCACCGTTGCTGCGTACCTCGGACCTGGCGGGTTCAAGGAACAGATGAACACAGACCCGGCAAAGCTGATGGCGAAATACAAGGACGCCCCGGATGCAGACATCGACATGATCAACGTGTACTATCAGAACAACGTCCACTCCGACGAAGTGACCGGCACAGAGACCATGATCAGACTGGTCAACGACCTGATAGCCGGCGGCAAGGCCGGGCAGCAGATATCCTACTCGAGGTTCAACAAAGACGACGTGACCTTGAGGTACCGCCGCCCCGCCCCCGGGTTCACATCGGGCACATCCTCCCACCTGCTGACAGGCGGGTACACCGGCAAGTTCGCGCAGGCGGACTCTAGGGTCAACGAGGTGTTCGACACCGGAGCAGCCCTTGACAAGTTCATCTTCGTCAACACCCTGTGCAGCAACCCGGACGGCAAGGCGGCCATGCGCAGGACCAACAGGTACGGCATCGACCTGAACCGCGACTGCATTTACGCGACGCACCCAGAGACCATATCCCTGACCCAGGACATAGCGAAATGGGACCCGATGGTGATGAACGAGTGGCACGGCTACGTCACCCAGATGCTGATCGAGCCATGCACGTTCCCCCACTCCCTGAGCTACGAGTACGACCTGCTCCAGAACAACATGCTGCAGCTCGCCTACCAGGGCGGTTTCGCAGTTTTAGGCAGCACCGGCTACGACGAGTTCCGCATCCCGTGGGATCAGCTGGGCGGCGGCGCATGGGACGACGGCGGCAACATCTACGGGCCAATGTACGCCATGCTCTACGGCACCTACGGCTACACCATAGAGTTCCCGCACTCCAACTCCGACTCCTTCGTAGCGGGCAACGTCATCAACTATGCCATGGTAAACACCCTGCTGAAGGGCGAGACTGCGTTCTACGAAGGCAACTTGCTGAACGGCCCGCTGCCCGACATCGACGGCGGCACCAGGAACAGCCACTTGGAAGACAACAAATATACCAGCTTCCGCAAGAGCTCAGTCATGAACAAGCTGGAGTACAAGCTCCGCGGCCTTGAGAACATAGACGCAATGACTTGCGACAAGTACTTCATTGACCTCATTGGCGGCACGGAGACGGTCGTGGGCAGGCCAAGGACGGACGACCCGATGAACCTGGGCAGCAAGCTCAACTTCTTCCCGGACTACCTGGTCATCCCGACGGACACCGTCAACCAGTACAACCCGGCAGAAGCCATCAAGGCGCTCAACTTCTCCATGCTGGTAGACTGCAAGGTGAGCGTGACCACTAAAGACGCCACCTACAACGGCAAGCTGTTCCCTGCCGGCACCTATGTGTACGACTTCAAACAGAGCAACAGGAACGTGCTTTTCGAAATGATGAGCAAAGGCTACGACGCCACTAGGTTCAGCAGCATGTACGCGGACATCTACTGCAACTACCCGGACGTCAGGGGCTTCGACAGCGTACAGGCGTGGAACAACCTCAACGGCGGCGTCGACCCGTTCGCGGGGGCGCTTGCGCCGGTCACGGCTCCGATAGGGAAAACCCTCGACATCGCCGGCGACGAAGACGAATACGTGGTCTTCAAGAGCAACAGCACAGACGCCGTAAGGTTCGTCAACCTCCTGCTTTCGGGCAGGTCCAGCGGCCCGTCCTTCGCGGAGAAGGGCGACGTGTGGATGCTCAGGAAAGCAGTTGACGGCGTGGGCAACGCGTCAGACTACGTCATCAAGGCTGGAGACCTTGCCAAGGTCGGCAACTTGGTAGTGAAGCCCAACCTGGGGCTCAACGGCTGCCACCTTGTGGGCCAGTACATCAGCGACCTGCCGAAAGAGGCGGTGAAGCTGGTGGAGCCTATCATAACCACCAACACCACAAGGAACTCTGCAACCACAGGCGGCAACCTCTTCTGGTCCCTCGACGACTACCTCGGGTTCAACATGCTGAACGCCGACGGGACGGACTACAACGGCAATTCGGCGACCGCCGTCAGGCCGGGCGCCAACGTGGTCCTCATGAACAACGCCACGGCTTCAGGCAACCTGCTGAACGCCATCAGGAACGACAAGCTGGGCCTCATCATGGTGCAGAGCGCAGCTACGCTGGGGAGCTTCGGCTTCACCGCACCGAGCACAGGGTCCTTCAACGACGTTGCGATAAACGGCACTTACAACATCGACGACAGCCTGTTCACGCAGAACTACGCCGCAACCGACACGCTGTACGCGCGGGGGAACTACTTCACGGCCAACATCCCGGCAACGGCGAAGATACTGTTCACCAGCCTGCCGGACGGCGAGGACGCTTTCATAGGCGGCTACCAGGCCACCAACGGCAGCAAGACCACCTTTGGGAACAGGACCACCATGTTCAGCACGATCCTTAAAGAAGGCATAACGGGCAAGCCCGTCCAGAGCCTTAACATCGGCATGAACCTGTACAACAGGTCCCACTACCAGAAGCACTACCCGTTGCTGGCAACGGCCATTTACGCCAGCGCAGCGGGCATCCTGGACGACTTCGACGCGCCGGGCCTGTTCGACGTGACCGGCGGGAAATACAACGGCGGCGTTGCAATGAACCTCGTGGCGGAAGACGACCTGAAGGGCAGCGGCGTCGAGAAGTACGAATTCTACAAATGGAACGGCAGCGAGTACGCGTTCGTGGCCGAGCAGGCAAGCCCGGCCTACGACTTCGCAGGCCTTGCATCGAACGCTTTCTTCAAGGTAGTGATAACCGACTGGGCCGGCAACGAGACGACCAAGTGGGTTGAGTACGATTTCATCAAAGACATCTTCATCATCCACGACACTGACCCCTTGGGCGGAGTGCTCCGCCTCAGCGTGTTTGGCGAGGAAACCGGCTACATCAACCAGGACGTTGAGTTCACCATTGCGGCCCGCAACGCGACCGACGTGCTGACAGTCAACGTGACCTTTGAGATCGACGGCGGCCTGCTTGCGTTCAAGGGCATCGAGGGCCTTAACGGGTTCGACATGATCAACGGCGTCAGCTGGAGGAGTATGGGCGGCGACGTCTGGAGGGGCACCATCACACTGGGCTACCCAGACAGCGGCACCGTGGACGGCACCGGCTTCACCAACGCGTCCTACACCGACATAGGCAAGCTCACCTTCGCCCCGAGGGCGGCGGGCGACGTGTCCGTGACGCTCGTCAAGATCGACAGGGTCACCGGGAAAGTGGATCTGGACGTGGTCGACGTCGAAGCATACATCGAGAACGGCGTGGCAATAACGAACATCGAACTGGTCTACTCGAAGTACGACCTGAACAGGGACGGCGTGGTTGACGCCCTCGACCTCGGTATGGTGCTGCTGTACTGCGGTTGGGACAGCGACTCGCCTGCTTGGGACACCGAAATCAAGGTTTACGACTCCCACGGCAAGGGCGTGACGGCCAAGACGTGCGACGTCAACCTGGACGGCGTGATCGACATGCTCGACCTGCTTGACCTGTTCATACATTACACTAAATAGCAACCTAAGTAGTACGAAACAATTAAATGATTTATCCGCGCAGGAAAACCCTGTGCGGATAAATCACCCACAAATTAGGGAATCACAATAAAAGGGAAAATTCTCCGGAAGCGAATAATAACCCGCTCCCGGTTCAAATAGATTTGTCTAGTTAGTACTATTAAGTACAGAACTACCGTAGTTCGGCGAGAAACCAATTTCGCCGATGTGCTGCACAATGCAGCATATGCAATTGTTTAGGAGGTTATAAAATGAAAAGAACAGTTACAGCATTATTCTTATCTCTAGTCCTTGTGCTGACCATGGTTCCATTTACTGCGATGGCTGGCGACACTGACGTTGACGGCCGAGGCTGCACCAGCTTCTACTTCGGCAAGGACGTTACAGCAAGCGGCAACTACACATGGGGGCGCACTGAAGACGTCAGCGCATCCTTCTCCAAGCAGTTTGGCGTCGAGCCAGCTGCCGAGTACACTATTGACCCGGTTAGGTTCTACAACTACAACGGCAACTGGCAGGAGTATGAAGGCGACTTGTACGTTGCAGGTGGGTGGAACGCTGGATACACCACCTTCACCCCTAGGTTCAGGTGGCCCTATCCTGCAAAGACGCTTCGCTTCACGTACAATAAAGACTCCATAAACAACGAAAGGAACGACCCGTTCCCTTACGCTGAGGTGGGTATAAATGAAAAAGGCGTCAGCATCTCAGCTACCGAGTCCCTCAGCAGCATGAAGACCCAAGTAACCGCCCTTGACCCGGCTGTGTCCAGAAACAGCGGCGGCTTAACGGAAGTTGACATCACTGCGGTAGTGCTGATGCAAGCAGAGACCGCAAGAGGTGCCTGCGAACTGGTGGCTAAAATCATCGACACCGTTGGTGCCGGCGGCAGAGAGGGCCTGTTCCTCAGCGACCCCAATGAAGTGTGGTATTTCCAGTGGCTTACAGGCCATCAATACGTAGCGGCCAAGTGCCCCGACAACATGGTCGGCTTTTCGCCAAATATAACGGGCAACGTGGGCCCGAAGGGCGTCGTCGACATTACTGACACCGAAAACTTCATTTGTTCCCCGAAGCTTGTTGACATTGCAGTTCAGGGTGGTGTATATGTTGGTGATCCCGCTGACCCCGGAAACCTGAACAAGATAAAAGTCTGCGACTCTTACGGCAGCACCACGAACCATCAGACCAGCCGCAT
>WRJK01000061.1 GCA_009782285.1 Clostridiales bacterium | reverse complement strand
TCTGCTGCTGCGTTTTGCATGCCAGTCCTGCCAATCAAGCCCGCATTGGTTTTTAAGTTGTGCGTCAACCTGTGAGCCAGCTCCATGTCGTCTGCGTAGATGGCTTCAATGATCTCCATGTATTTTGTTTGATTGCACCTTACGAAGTTTTTTTTCAGCTTTATCATCAGCGAGTCGTCGGCAAGCACCTGATCGCCCTCAGCCACAGCGACCACGCTCACAGGCGTGAGGTGCTTCAGGAGGCAGCTCCACAGCTCCTGCGTCTCAAACGGCTTGTTCACGCAGTCGCACATCCCGTTCATTTTGTACCTTTCCAAATCGTCAGACACTGCATTGGCTGTCATCGCCACAATAGGCGTCCCTGTGCCCAGCTGGGAAATTCTAAACGCTGACTCCACGCCATCCATCACAGGCATAAAAATATCTGTAAATATCAAGTCGAAAGGTTTTTGCCCTCTTTGCATGCGATCTTGCACCATTTCAACGCCTATCTTGCCGTTTTCCGCAACAACAGTCTGTAGCCCGACACGGGCAAGGTGTTCGCAGATCAACTGCTGATTCATGCGGTTGTCTTCACAAATCAGGACCAAACCGTCGAAGATGGGCTTTTCTGACGCATTGAACTTTGTATGGCTAAGTGCAGCATCCATCGAATCTATCGTTTCAAACGCAAACTCGAAACTGAACTTGCTTCCTATGCCAGGCGTGCTCTCCACCGCCAGTTCGCCGCCCATCAATTCCACTATATTTTTGGCTATTGCCAGCCCAAGCCCCGTTCCGCCGTATTTTCGCGTAGTGCTTGAATCTGCCTGCACAAACGAATCGAATATCTTCCCAATCTGTTCAGGAGTCAAGCCAATGCCGTCGTCTTCCACCTCGAAATTAACAATTGCGCACTTTTCGTTTGAACTCTTAATCGTCGATATCAGCTTGATTGCACCTCTGTCAGTAAATTTGACGGCGTTGGACATCAAGTTGATAAGCACTTGGCTCAGCCTTAGCGGGTCACCCAGAAGTTTCTTTCCTGGCAGCGGTTCGGCGTAAATTTGCAGGTCAAGTCCCTTTTCGCTGACGCTTGGCAAAATAACCGATTGGCAACGCTTGAAAACACTGTTCAAATCAAAAGGAATGCTTTCAAGTTCCATCTTGCCCGATTCCATTTTTGCAGTATCCAGAAAATCGTTGACTATTCGCAGCAGCAACTTCGTGTTGTCAGTAATTTTTTCGAGGTAATCTTTGGTTTTCAAGGAAATGTCATCATCAAGCGCAAGCTCTGTGAAGCCCACTATGCTATTCATTGGCGTCCTTATTTCATGGCTCATATTCGCGAGAAATGCGCTTTTTGCCTTGCCGCTCTGTTCCGCCATCTCCTTTGCGATGCTCAATTCCGTGTTTTCTTTCATCGTGACGAACAAACGCCGCATCATCGTGCTCATGGCAAGCACAAAGACGGCACCAAAGAAAAAAATGCAGGAAATAAGCAAATCGCCCATTGACACTTCAGTTTTGACCGAATACACCACAATGCAGATGGCATAGCCGATCAGAAAGAAAAACATCAATGCAAAGCAGACCGCATAAATCCAATCGCCAAACAGCTTTTTAGCATTCATTTGCTTTTTTAGATCTATCAGCGACTTGTAATATCTGGTAATGCTGTATATCATGACACCTGCGCCCAATGCCACAAGTGAAATACACAACAGCTGCATATCTACCTCTTTCACATCCGCTGTGTGCGGAACCCTACATAAAAACAACAGTCAAGACAAAAAACTCGACTGTCGTTAACCCTCAGAACTACACAGTTGCGGTAAAGCAACCGCAAAAACTATAGCTGTTCGTCTTTGAGCTGTTTGGTGGACCCAAGGGGGATCGAACCCCTGACCTCCTGACTGCCAGTCAGGCGCGCTCCCAGCTGCGCCATGGGCCCAGACAACTTACTACTACTATATTATTATTGATTTTTGCGCTTTTGTCAATTTATTCTTGCTCAATACAGCAAATATTTTTATTGATTCTTTCCCGCTTCCATAAAAACTGTTTTTCCTGTATAATAAAACTGACATGAAAAATACATGGAGGCCGGTATGGATTTCAAAAAACTTCAAAACGGAAGCGACATTCGAGGAATTGCACTGCCCGGTGCAAACGGAGAACCCCCCAACCTAGGCGAGGCAGAATGCGAGGCCCTAACCCTTGCTTTCATATGTTGGCTGTCAAGAAAAACCGGCACTGCCCCTGAAAACATGACTGTCTCCATAGGATGCGACCCAAGGCTCTCCGGCGCAGCCTTAAAACAGGCTGCCGCCCATGCGATGGCTTCCTGCGGAATTAAAGTACTCGACTGCGGCCTCGCCTCCACCCCAGCTATGTTCATGTCCACCGTCTTCCCTGAGTTCGACTGCACCGGCGCAATAATGGTGACAGCCAGCCACCTTCCGGCAAACAGGAACGGTTTCAAGTATTTTGACAGGGAGGGCGGCTTGAACAAGGAAGACATATCCCAGATAGTGTCATTTGCCCAGTCGGGGAATGCGCCAGAGCGCAAAAGCTGGAAAAACATCGAAAAAACCAACCTTCTTGAGGCTTACTGCAGCTTCCTCAAGGAAAAGATCAAAAACGAAGTGAACAGCAAAACAGATTTTGAAAAACCGCTGGCCGGCCTAAAAATTGCTGTCGATGCCGGAAACGGCGCCGGCGGCTTCTACGCGCAGGACATCTTGGCGCCCTTGGGTGCTGACATCAGCGGAAGCCAATACCTCAATCCTGACGGTACGTTCCCTAGCCACGCCCCGAACCCTGAAGACAGCGAAGCGATGAAAAGCATTTCGATGGCGGTGCTGGCGAGCGGTGCGGATTTTGGGCTGATTTTCGACACGGACGTGGACCGCTCGGCAGCAGTCGACAGGCGTGGGCGGGAGATAAGCAGGAACGGCATAGTGGCTATGGCAGCGGCACTCATTGCAGAAAGCCATCCAGGCACAACGGTTGTGACTGACAGCGTTACAAGCGACCAGCTCACTGTTTTCCTTACAGAAAAACTGCAGCTAAAGCACCTTCGCTTCAAGCGAGGCTATAAAAACGTAATCAACAAAGCAATAGGCCTTGGCGCAGAAGGCGTCGACTGCCAGCTGGCAATTGAAACTTCGGGCCACGCCGCATTCAAGGAAAACTACTTCCTTGACGACGGTGCCTATCTTGCGACGAAAATAGTCATAAAAGCTGCTCAACTGGCAGCTGAAAGCACAACCATCGACAGCCTGATATCAGAACTCGGCGAGCCAGCCGAAGCTATGGAGCTGAGGCTCCCAATCGATGCTGCTGATTTCAGCTCTTTTGCCGACGAGGCCTTGAACGGGCTGCGGAAATATGCTGAAGTGCAGCCGGGGATGGCTGTAGCGTCACCCAACTACGAAGGTGTCCGCATATCATTTGACAAAGAGCACGGCGACGGCTGGTGCCTTCTCAGAAAATCCCTCCACGACCCCCTTTTGCCGCTCAACATCGAATCGAATTCCGAAGGCGGGTGCGAAAAAATATTGCGTGAGGTCAGGCCGGTCTTAAAGGAAAAATTTAACCTTGAAATTTGACTTGTCAAAAGGAGAGTGATTAAATGAAAAGGAAAAGGACAACCTTTGTTTGCCTAGTTGTTTTTTGCTTCGTTTTAGTGCAGCCCATCTTTGCAGACGACAGCATCGTTGTGACATTGGACAACCGAACCATGTCTTTTGACCAAGCCCCCTTCATAGAAAACAGCCGGCTGCTGGTGCCCATCAGGGCAATCGCAGAAGCTGCGTACATGGAGGTCAGGTATGACGGCGCGGCAGGCGCTGTGACGCTCCTGAAAACAGAAAGGCTGTTAAAGCTGCCCTTGAACAACGACGATCCATACATCGACGGCAAAAACCATACTGTCACCATGAGCATCGGGAGCAGCTACGCAATCGTCGACGGAAAAGAAAAGGCACTGGACGTCCCTGCGAAGATTGTTGGCAGCAGGACATTCGTACCGCTTCGCTTCATCTCGGAATCCTTGGACATGGACGTGTTTTGGGATTCAAAGACGCGTCAAGTCATCATAAACACCAGGCTGCGAGGGAACAAGCCCCTGTCGGGGGAATCGTTTTTCCCAACGATTTCAAAAAAAACCACATCCATCAGCAAAGGCGACAGCACCATCAGCCTTGGCATGGACGTGACCGACATGTGGAAACAGTTCGGTTCGCCTGCTTTTGCGTACGGGCACGGCTACCCCGCGCCTCAAGTGTATTACATATACGACGACGTCTGGTTCACCTGTCTTTTGGGGAAAGTCATAACAATCGACTTGTCCACAGCAGGCGCACTGAAAACCGGCGCAGGGATATCTCTGTCTGACAGCGCACCTGACATCATGAGCGCTTACGGCGTCAGCAGTGAATACATAGACGCCCACACAGACTATAACGACAAAGAAACGAAAATCGCCTTGCTGTACAAAGGCGACTCGCTGGTGGATTCGCAAGCAGATGCTACCCATGAAATTGACTTTTTCGTCTCAGGCGGCAAGATCGACGGCATCACAATTCAGGATTTGGTCACGATACACGAACTCGCGCCGAATGGCATGTGAGCCTGTTTGGCGCACATAAGTGCCCGCGCCGACACCTTACATCAGCTTGCAGATCAAGTTTGAAAACGCCACAGGATCCTCTATCGGCATCCCCTCTATCAACAGCGCTTGGTTGTACAGCAGTTCCGAGTATTCCTTAAGCGTCTCGTCGCTGCTGATGTCCTTTTTCTTCTCAAGGGCGTTCTTAAGGGATTCGAATATGGCGTGGTTCCCGTTTATCTCAAGAATTTTTTCGGCTTTTACCTTGTCCCCCGCCGGCATCGCGTTGAGCACCTTCTCCATCTCGATAGAAACACCCCCGCCGCTTGCGAAGCACACGGGGTGGCTCTTCAACCTCTGCGACAGGCGCACTTCCGCCACCCTGTCTCCCAAGGCTTCCTTCATAGCCTCGAACAGCTCCTTGCTCTCCTCTCCTTGCTTCTTGGCAGTCTCCTTCTCCTCCTCGCTTTCGTCTATTCCAAGCTCCTCGTCCGACACCGATTTGAACATCTTGCCGTCATAGTCAATGAGCACTTTCAGCACAAATTCGTCGATATCGTCCGTGCAGTAGAGGATTTCAAAGCCCTTGTCCTTCAAAAGCTCGGTCTGCGGCATCTTGTCCAGCTTCTCCACGCTATCACCGCAGGTGTAATAGATGTATTTCTGGTCCTGCCCCATCCTAGAGATGTATTCTGTAAAGGTCACGAGCTTCTTGTCAAGGGAAGAACAGAACATGACCAAGTCTTTCAGGTTGTCCTTGTGGAGCCCGAACTTGTCGTAAATCCCAAATTTGATCTGCAGCCCGAAGCTCTTGAACAACTCTTCGTATTTTTCCCTTTCGCTCTTCTGCATTTCGAGGAGCTCTGACTTGATTTTCTTTTCGA
Organism: Clostridiales bacterium; assembly: GCA_009782285.1. Classification (GTDB taxonomy): domain Bacteria; phylum Bacillota; class Clostridia; order Peptostreptococcales; family Anaerovoracaceae; genus WRJK01. The sequence continues at coordinate 11,908 of WRJK01000061.1, read as the reverse complement.
GCCTGGTTTCTATGGCACGAAGCTGCCTGTCGTGCTGCAGCATCTCCCGCGAAATGTTCAAGGAAAGATCCTGTGAATCCACAAGCCCCTTTACGAAGCTGAAATAGTCGGGGATGAGGTCAGGGCACTTGTCCATGATGAGGACGCCGCTCGAATAAAGCTGCAGGCCTTTTTCGAATTCCTTGGTGTAATAATTGTAGGGCGCACGCTCAGGTATGAAAAGGAGCGCACTGTACGTCACAACACCCTCGACGCTTGTGTGGATGGTCTTTGCCGGGTCTGTGAAATCAAAGTACTTCTCCTTGTAGAACTCGTTGTAGTCCTCGTCCTTCAGCTCAGATTTGTTCTTCTTCCAAATAGGCACCATGCTGTTCGCCGGCTCTTCGTCGTCCCCTATCAGAATCGGGTAGCGTATGTAGTCGGAATATCTCCTAATGAGCGACTTAATCTTGTAGTCTTCAAGGAATTCGCCGTATTTCTCGTCCTCCGTGTCTTCCTTTACAGTTAGGATCACCTCTGTCCCTGTGCCTTCCTTGTCACACGCAGCCACGGAATACCCGTCAGCACCTGACGACTCCCATTTGCTGGCCGCTTCCTCACCATAGGCCCTGCTAATGACCTGCACTTTGCTGCTCACCATGAACGATGAATAAAACCCCACCCCGAACTGGCCAATGATGTCGATTTCGTCTTTCGTTTCCATCCCGTCCTTGAACTGCATGGAGCCGCTCCTCGCAATGGTCCCCAAATTCGATTCCAGCTCTTCCTTGGTCATGCCCGCGCCGTTGTCTGAAACGCTAAGCGTCCTGTTCTCCTTGTTGATGGCAATCCTGATTTTGAAATCGTCCCTAGAAATGCCAGTGTTCTCCTCTGTCAGGCAACGGTAATACAGCTTGTCAATAGCATCGCTTGCGTTTGAGATCAGTTCCCTCAAGAAAATTTCTTTGTGGGTGTAAATCGAATTGATCATCAAATCCAACAATCTCCGTGATTCTGCTTTAAACTGCTTCTTTGCCATTTTTTCCTCCTTACAATTCTGAAGTGCATGCCGGGCAACGCGTCGCGCCTGCATTTATCTCGCTGAGGCAATAGGCGCACAGCTTGGTGTCCGGCTTTGTGGGTTCTGGTGCTTTTTGGCCAATAGCCGTGACGCGGTTCATTGTACGTACAATCAAGAAAACTACAAACGCCATGATTAAGAAATTGATGACGCTGGTGATGAAAGCCCCGTATTTCAGCGAGACTCCCAGAACGTCAAGCTGCAGGTAGTCAAAATTCTGCTTCGCGAAAATGCCTATGATCGGTGAAATGATATTGTCCGTCAAGGAACTAATCACCCCTTGAAAGGCAACTCCGATAATCACGCCCACCGCTAGGTTTATTACATTTCCATGAAGGGCGAACTCCCTGAACTCTTTAAAAAACTTGCTCATCTGCTGCCTCCTTTTAGCACTCAATAGATAAGAGTGCTGATAATACTTACTATATATGAATTCCTTCTAAAAATCAAGAGGAAATTTTGACAAAAAAATAAGACTACTGCTCCAATAGCCTTATTTCCTCAATTGCAATGCATTTTACGATGTGCCATCAGTTTGTCAATTTTTGCTTCCATGTCCTTCGAAAATGCTACGCTCATAATTAATAACTTCGTTGGTTCGTCAATTCCCGTTCCTAAAAAAGGGACAAAGTCCCCTCTGCAATCCATTTTTACTGCATATACTTCCGGCCTTCCCTTTTTAATAGCCTTTTTTATTTTCAATTCAAAACGTTCCCATACTCCATAAAGCGGCTCAATGTCTCCCTTTTCGTATCCAGGTTCCAACAATTCTATATCATCAATGGATTGACCTGACCAAAAATACTTGTTTGGAATGGATTCTAAATTGTCTGTAAGTGGACGGTACCTTACTTTTTTCATGAATATTGCTTTTTTTACTTTTATGCACTCCCCATTTTCTCCAATAGCTTCTTCTTCTTCAACTTCTAGACTCTTTTCCGCTTGTAAAACATCATATTTGCAATCAATTTTTGGATAAATCGGACGAAATTTGTAATATCTATTAATTGCTAAACGAATAATAATGGCAGACAAGGCAAAAATAATAGTATATGCCCAAATACTTCCATTGAAAAATGCGTCATAAATAAAAGCGATGAACCCAGATGTCACAAACCACAAAAGCACAGGGTATACCCACCCTGTGCTTTAGGTCATTGTCGAATCGTCTAGCGTTTTGAGAACTGGCTTGCCCTTCTCGCTTTCTTTAAGCCGTACTTCTTTCTTTCCTTCATCCTAGGATCCCTTGTCAAAAACCCTATGGCTTTCAGCTGCGGCCTGTAAGCGTCGTTGTCAGCCACGCACAGGGCTCGTGAAATGCCGTGCCTGAGTGCGCCAGCCTGCCCAGTGCACCCACCGCCTCGCACTGTGGCGATGACGTCGAACTTGCCTTCAGCACCAGCGACTTCAAAGGGCCTCCTCACTTCGCGTTTTAGGATTTCCATGCCAAAGTAATCGTCCAAAGACTTTTTGTTGATGGTTATCACGCCTTTTCCGGGGATCAGCCTGACCCTGGCAATTGACGATTTCCTTCTGCCTGTTCCCTGATATTGCATTTTTGCAGCCATTGTCTATTCCTCCCCTTCCTTAAAATTTCCAAACTTCAGGTTTCTGCGCAGCGTGGGCATGACTCGGCCCCACGTACACTTTCAATTTCTTGTACATCTGCCTGCCTAGTTTGCCGTTTGGCATCATGCCTTTTATGGCGTGCCTGATGATCTCCTCGGGTTTTTTCGCCTGCAGCTTCTCAAAAGTCGTCTCTCTTAGGCCTCCCGGATACCCTGTGTACCTTTTGTAGATCTTTTCTTTTCTCTTTTTGCCCGTCACTTCCACTTTTTCTGCATTAACTACGATCACATAGTCGCCTGTGTCGACGTGCGGCGTGAAAATTGGTTTTCTCTTGCCCCTCAAAATGGATGCGGCCTCAGTCGCCAGCCTGCCCAGAGTCCTACCCTCGGCGTCGATGACGTACCACTTCCTTTCCACTTCGTGAGGCTTCGCAATAAATGATTTCATTCTTACCTCCCTGCCTACTCGGATATAACCAGCTGCGATTTGAGCAACATCGTTATCGTTTTCGGCCCAACTGTTGAAACGTTTTGGCCACGGCCGGATGCCCAGCCTGCGCCGCAAAAAACATGCAGTATTATTTTACAATTTTTGAGGTGTAAAGTCAAATGATTTTTATATCAAAAAGCCTCGTTTTCTGATCCACATATGATTTTGTCTCGATTATCCGCACGAGATTCTGTCTCACTTATGCCGAGAAAACTTGTTGACAATGAGGAGTCCGCTTGTTAGGCTTGCCGACCAGATGCCGTTTCGGCATTCAATTTTCGGTCATCTGGTCATTCATCGGCAACAAGTGGACAGAGGCTCGTTGTCAACAAGGAAATTGGAATAATTGAGACAGATTTTAAGACAAAATCAAAAACGGATGACAATGATTTTTATATCAAAAAGCCTCGTTTTTATATCAAAAAGTCTTGCACCCAAATCAGAAAACCACTTCCCAAACGCTGAAACTGCTGATATACTTAGACTGTACCACCAACTAGAAACTACCCACTACCAACTACCAACTACAAACTACAGCCCAACTACAAACTACAAACTACAAACTACCAACTAACCACCACCAACTACAAACTACAAACTACCAACTACAAACTACAAACTACCAACTACCCACTACCCACTACCCACCACCAACTACAAACTACAAACTACCAACTACCCACCACCAACTACAAACTACCAACTACAAACTACAAACTACCAACTACCAACTACAAACTAACCCCCCAACTACAAACTACCCACCCAAAGGAGAATTCAAATGTATCCAATCAGAATACTAAACCAAGAACAAACAGAAAAAGTCCTAGACATGAAAACTGTCATAGCAGACATCGAAGAAGTGTACTCCATGAAGTCGAGGGGCGTCGGCAAGCTGTTCCCCTTGGTCTTTCATGAATTCGAGCCCGGAGCAGCGGACATGGACATCAAATCAGGGCTTTTGGAGGAAGCGGGCATATTCGGCCTTAAACTCGTTTCATGGTTTTCCGGCAACGCAAGCATAGGGATGCCACTGCTTACAGGGACAGTCATGGTATTTGACATTTCAACCGGAAAACCACTGGGCTTGCTCAGCGCGGAACACCTGACCGGCATGCGCACCGGGGCTGCCGGTGCCATCGGCGCAAAGCGTCTTGCAAGGCAGGACTCGGAAAACCTGCTTATGGTGGGTGCCGGGCACCAAGCAAAGTACCAAATAGCGGCAAGCCTCATCGCTCTTGACAACATTAAGAAAGTGAGGATATGCGACCCGTTGGACAACGCCAACGCTGCCAGCTTTGCCGCAAAAATCAAGTCGGTGCTCACAGGCAGCTTCTTGTCCGGATACGATACGGCAAGCGAAGACTACAGGGCAATCGCCGAAAAATTCAACATACTCTTCGAAGCTGTTGAAAACATGCAGTCTGCCGTTGAGGACAGTGACGTCATAATCACGGCGACGCCGTCCCACAAACCGCTGATACAATGCGACTGGGTGCGGGAAGGGACGCATTTCAGCTGCATCGGCGCTGACATGACCGGCAAGCAGGAAATTGACGAGCGAATATTCTCCCGTGCCAAAGTTTTCGTTGACGACGTTGAACAGGCTCTGAACGTTGGCGAATGCGAAATTCCGGTCAAAAAAGGCGTTATGGCAAAAGAATCGATCATCGGTGAAATCGGCGACCTCATTTGCGGAATCAAAGAAGGGCGTTCGTCAGATAACGATATTACAGTGTTCGATTCTACGGGGATAGCTTTACAGGACCTGATGGTTGCCAGCCGCGCCCTAAAATCAGCAGAAGAGAAAAACATCGGCTCGGTTGTCGAACTGTAGAGGAGGGAATTCGAACATGAAAATCAAGGATTTCGGCGTCGAGCTTTACATGAACACCTATGAAGACAATTGCCGGTACAACTTGGTTGAAACCTGCGTTTCTTCCATGACCGTGAACGAGCTCCTCGACCTGACCGGCGAGAAGGACAGGATATTAAGCGACATCTTGTCATTCCGCCTCACCTACAGCCACATCGAAGGCAGCCCCGGCTTCAAAGAAGGCATTTGCAGCCTATATTCAGGCATCAAACCGGAAAACATCACAACGACCCATGGCGCGATTGGGGCGAACTCCCTTGCGATCAACGCGCTGGTGGAACCCGGCGACGATGTCGTCTCTGTGCTGCCCACATACCAGCAGCTCTACTCGATCCCTGAATCCCTCGGTGCAAAAGTCAAAATCCTCCCACTGAACATGGAAAACAAGTATCTGCCAGACCTCAGCCTGCTTGGGGAATTCATGAACAACAACGTAAAACTCATATGCCTGAACAACCCCAACAACCCGTCCGGATCCGTTATGGACAAGGCCTTCCTGACTAAACTCATCGAAATAGTGCGGCCCTACGGCTCGTACATACTGGTTGACGAAACCTACAGGGGGCTTACTCACGAAGGAAGTAATTTAACAGAATCAATAGCGGATTTGTACGAAAAAGGCATTAGTACCTCCAGTATGTCAAAAACGTTTTCCCTCGCAGGCCTACGCATCGGCTGGGTCGCCGCGGCGAAAGACGTTGTCTCGCTCATAAGCAAGCACCGCGACTACACGACGATCAGCTGCGGCGTTATTGACGACTACCTTGCTGCAGCCGCCCTTGCACATAAGGGAAAGATATTTGAGAGGAACCTGAAAATCGTAAAGGATAACATCGAAATACTTGACAATTGGGTCCATTCAGATCCGAATTTCACCTATGTGCGCCCAAAAGGCGGTACCACAGCCTTTCTCAAAATGAATTTCGATGTCCCGTCAATGGATTTCTGCCTTAAGCTGCTGGAAGAAACCGGCGTCATAATCCTGCCTGGCAGCGTTATGGACACAGAAGGCTTTATACGGATCGGTTACGCCTTCGAATCGGAGATACTTAAAGAGGGACTCGAAATAATATCGCAGTTCACAAAGAAGCTGCTGTCGCAACAGTGAAATAAAACAAGAAAATTAGTGCGCCCTATAGCCCTAGGTCCTTTATGGTTTTCAATAATCTTTGTGCAGGATAGGATATGTTCGAAAGCGTTATGCGATAGGCATGATGGATGCTTAATACTGCTTCATACTGCTTCTTGAAAAATGGGGGCATCTTCGAGGTCTGTCAATTATTATATTGGATATTCCGCATTGTTTTTGACACTTTGACCGCAATTTTTTGACACTTAGCCGCTCCTTTTTTAAGCCACCATATATAGTGGATTTACTCCACGTTCGCTTGACAGTGAGCCTCTGCGGTCATGGGTACAGAGCAGATGCGGAGCATACCCCAACGGGGATTGCTGCTCCTGCTTTATATTTCAAGGCTACCATGTCCGCTCTCATTGTAAAGCGACTTTCGCGGCGTAAAATCCACAATTTTGCAACAGTAGCTTGATCGCATTTAAGCATGTATGTACAACTGTTGGCTGCAGCCCTTGTAGACTACCAACTACCAACTACCAACTCCCAACTACCAACCACCAACTACCCACTACCAACTACCAACTCCCAACTACCAACTACCAACTACCAACTACAAACTCCCCTCCCCCAACTCCCAACTACCCACTACCAACTCCCCACTACCAACTACCAACTACCAACTACAAACTACAAACTCCAAACTCCCCACCACAAACTACAAACTACCAACTACAAACTACAAACTACTAACTACAAACTCCCACTCCCACAAACCACTTGCATTTTCTCACATCTAGTGCTATCATGACTATATAGACTAATAAAGAAGAATAAAGAAGGGAAAAATTTAATGTACTTTGGCAGTGTCCGTTTTTTTAAGCACCTGATTTTATCGGTTATCACACTGATGATATTGGTGCCGACAGCAGGCTGCTTCGTTTTAATGGCTCAAGTCCAGAGCCTTCAGCGCGAACTTGAATCGCAGAAGGCAAGCTTGCATGTGCCCGTTAACGACGTGGAAAACCGGGACGAGGACATCCCAGAAGCTAACGAGGGCTCTGATGAGCAGAAAGCGCCCGAGGAAGGGCTGGCACCGAACATTTTGGATGGCGATCTTGTGTACCAAGGGAAATACCCTTGGCTTTGTGTCGACAAAGCCGCTGAGTACGTCACACCAACCGAAAAAACCGTGTACCTTACCTTTGACGACGGGCCTTCGACGTACACGGCGCAAGTTCTGGACATCCTAGCAGCAAAGGATGCACCTTCGACATTTTTTGTCAAATACGACACCACCCTCAGCGACGACGACCGGGCAGCGATGTACCGCCGCATTGTTAAAGAGGGCCACACGCTGGCGATCCACTCGGCGTTCCACCAATACTCAGTGATATACAGTTCGATCGAAGCGTATTTGGACGATTTTGCGTTCTTGTCAGAGAAAATCGAAGGCATCACTGGTGTCAAGTCCGATATTTTCAGGTTCCCAGGCGGCAGCAAAAATGACTACATAAAACCCATCCGAGAAGAATTAATAGCTGAAATGACACGCCGCGGCTACACATACTACGACTGGGACGTGACCTCTGCCAGCGCAGACGCCAATGCTACAAAAGAGTCCATCTACTCCTATGTCACTAGCGGAGTTTCGGGCGCAAACAGGCAAAGCGCTGTAGTGCTGATACACGACGCCGGGCCCGCTGCAGCCGCTGTTGTGGCGGCTCTGCCCGATATCATTGATTCGCTTAAAACTTCCGGATATAAATTTGAAGTTTTAAACAATAAAGTAAAACCACCTCAGATCCAATAATCTATTTAACTTACAATTCTGAAAGGAGACCGCTAAATGGCCGAGAAACCCATGAATAATTTTAGAACCGCAGTTAACGAGTTAATGAACGGAAAGATCAGGACAGACGAGTTCAACCCTTCCGAAGAAGCCGTCAAAGAACCTCCGGTTTATAGAGCACCTGCCGCCCCAACATTCGAACCATCTCCAATACCTGTTTCAAACGCTATTCCACAGGAAAACGCGATTTCGGGCAATTTGCCGTCTATATTTGCGTCTGACCTGATAATAGAAGGCACTGTGAAGTCAAAATCCGACATCAAATTGAACGGGTACATCAAAGGCGACGTGAGCTGCGGCGGCTCAGTGTATTCCACCGGGACAGTAGACGGAAACATCGACGGCATCAACGTCATACTCGAAGGAAGCACCGTTAACGGCAACATAAGCGTAAGGAGTTCCGTCGCCGTCGACGGCAGTTCCGCTGTTACTGGAGACATTGTCGGGTCTTCATTGATATCAGACGGGAAAATAAAGGGCAACATCATACTGAAGGACTCGATTTCGCTGCAGTCCAACGCTGTGCTGATTGGCAATGTGAAAGCCAAAAACATAGCCATCGAAGCAGGTTCCACCCTAATGGGCAGCATCGAAATAAAATCGACCCCGCCCGAACCACCGCCTGCACCTGCACCGATGCAGTCTTTTGTGCCACCGCAACCTCCACCGTCTGCACCGCAATCCGCCCCTCCCCAGATGCCTGAATTCACCCCGGCTTCTGGTTCGGTAGCCGATTTGCTGGCAAAAAAAGAAGCCCTCAAAGAATCCCTCGCAAAGAAGGAATCAGTCCGGGGGCCGGATACAAAAAACAAGTTTAAATGATGACGCACGGCGACCTACTCGCGGAACTGCTGTTCCCTGAAATAACAAAAACCCCTGAGTATTATGAGGGGCTGTTCCCTCAGCGCAACTTGGCAAGCAATGCAAAAGTGACTAGGCTGGCACCAAGCCCGACGGGCTTCATTCACCTTGGCAACCTTTATGGCGCTTTTGTTGACGAGCGCCTTGCCAAGCAAAGCGACGGCGTGTTTTATTTGCGCATCGAAGATACCGACGACAAGCGTTTTGTCGAGGGAGCCGAAGGCGCCATTGTCTCTTCCCTTATGTTTTTCGGCATAGATTTTGACGAAGGCGCAGGCCAAGGAGGCTCAGGCAATTATGGGCCTTATTGGCAGAGCCAGCGCGTAGGCATCTACCAGTGCTTTGCCAAGAACATGGTGAAAAACGGTCTGGCGTACCCTTGCTTCCTTGCCGAACACGAAATATCGCAAATACGTGAAACTCAGGAGAAAAACAAAGAAAACACCGGCATCTACGGAAAATGGGCAACGGGAAGGAACCTTTCTTTCGACCAAGTCAAATCAGAGCTGGATTCCGGCAAGCCATATGTCGTACGCCTGAAATCAAGGGGGACCTCCGGGCAAATAATCGTCGAGGACGGCATTCGCGGCACCCTTGCGATGCCCGAAAACTACCAAGACATAGTCATACTGAAAACGAACGGCATCCCCACCTACCACTTCGCCCATGTTGTTGACGACCATCTGATGCGCACGACTCATGTGGTACGCGGCGAGGAATGGCTGCCGTCCCTCCCTGTCCACATCGAGCTTTTTGACATGCTCGGCTTCCCGCGCCCTGTTTACTGCCACACGGCACAGCTGATGAAGCTTGGCGCGGACGGCAACAAGAGAAAGCTGTCCAAGCGCGATGACCCTGAACTCTCCCTAGGCTACTACCGGGAGGAAGGGTACCACCCGAAAGCGGTCAGAGAGTACCTGCTAACCATACTGAATTCTGACTATGAAGAATGGCGCAGGGCAAACCCTGACTTGGATGCAGGCGAATTTCCATTTGCGGTTGAAAAAATGAGCACGTCAGGGGCATTGTTCGACCTGAACAAACTGAGCGACGTCAGCAAAGACGTGCTTCTCAAAATCTCTGCGAAAGAGCTATGCAGGTTCATGGTAGCTTGGTCTAACGAATTTCGCCCTGACATTGCAAGCCTTTTTGAGGGGAACGAAGCATACGTGGAAAAAATCCTAGACTTGGGCAGAGGCGGAAACAACCCGAGAAAGGACTTGGTGCATGCAAGGCAAGTCTTTGAATTTATTAAATACTTTTTCGATGAGCATTTCGCCGTCACGGATGAAATTCCCTCAAACGTAAACGAAGAAGACGCAAAGGCGATTTTAAAATCCTATCTTGACACATACGACCACGGCGACGACCAGCAGCAATGGTTCGGCAAGATCAGGGAGATCGGAGTCTCCCTCGGGTATGCCGCAAAACCAAAGGACTGCAAAAAGAACCCTGGCCAGTACAAAGGCCATGTGGGGGACGTGAGCACAGTTATAAGGATCGCCTTGACAGGCAGGGCGCAGTCGCCTGACATTTGGGAAATCCAGCAAATACTCGGCGAAGAACGGACAAGGCAGAGGATCAAAAAAGCAATCTGACCGGAAACGGTATTTCCCGTGAAATAAAACAACGGGGTGCTCGGCTATAGCCAAGGCATCCCGTTTTTTTGTAACTGTTCTGGCTTAGCCGGCTTATCCGATAAGCCCGCTTCCATTCATTATTTTCAAGAACACGTCTGCAAACACTACTGAGACAATCGTCATAAGCTTTATTAGAATATTTATCGACGGCCCCGAAGTGTCTTTGAACGGATCGCCGACTGTGTCGCCGACGACAGCTGCCTTGTGGGGCTCGCTCCCTTTGCCGCCATAGTTGCCTTCCTCGATGAACTTCTTGGCGTTGTCCCATGCGCCCCCTGCGTTTGCCATCATTATCGCCACCAGTACGCCGGAAGCCATAGCACCCGCCAGCATCCCGCCTAGAGCCTCAGTGCCCATAACGATGCCCACAAAGAGGGGGGCGATAATAGCAAGCAGCCCCGGTGCCACCATTTCCCCAAGCGCCGCTTTCGTGGAAATGTCCACGCACCTTGCGTAGTCGGGCTTTGACGTGCCGGCCATGATGCCCGCGTCCTCCCTGAACTGCCTCCTCACCTCGTCAATCATCTGTTTAGCGGCCTTGCCCACTGAATTCATCGTCAGTGCGGAGAAAAGGAACGGCAGCATTGCCCCTAAAAACAGTCCTGCGATAACCATTGGCTGCAGCAAGCTGATTGCCTCAAGTTTCACGATTTCCGAATAGGTCGCAAACAACGCCAGCGCGGTTAGCGCAGCAGAGCCTATCGCGAACCCTTTCCCTATCGCGGCCGTCGTGTTGCCGACAGCGTCCAGCTTGTCCGTGATTTTCCTCACGTCCCTTGGAAGTTCAGACATTTCAGCAATGCCGCCCGCATTGTCGGACACCGGCCCGTAGGCGTCAACAGCCACCGTCATTGCAGTCGTCGAAAGCATCCCGACGGCGGCAAGGGCTATTCCGTAAAGCCCGGCAAACATGTTTGCCACCAAAATGCCTGCGGCGATGCATACGATGGGCCAAACAGTAGAGAGCATGCCTACCCCGAACCCGCTTATTATCGTAGTCGCAGGCCCTGTCTGGCACTGCTCAGCAATCGTTTTTACCGATTTGAAGTCTCCCGACGTGTAAATCTCAGTTATTTTGCCTATGGCAATGCCCACAATGAGCCCCGCAATGACCGCAACTGCGCAATTGAACGTGCCCAGCAGCATTTTGCTTAATATTACGGAACATATAATGACAATAGTCCCGCTGACGTAAGTCCCCATGTTCAAAGCCGCAGCAGGGTTCGAACCGTCGCCGCCCCGCACGAACATTATGCCGATCATGGACGCTATCAACCCGATGGCAGCAAGCACAAGCGGGAACGCCGCCCCCGCGACAGGATCCAAAACAAAAGCTCCCCCAAACCTTGGAGATACAGTTGGGATGACAACCGCAAGGGCAATCGAGGAAATAATAGCCCCCACGTAGGATTCAAACAAGTCCGAACCCATGCCTGCCACGTCGCCCACGTTGTCCCCAACGTTGTCTGCGATTACTGCAGGGTTCCTT
>WRJK01000060.1 GCA_009782285.1 Clostridiales bacterium | reverse complement strand
GGGTTGCTTGTGCTGCTTTGCGCCGTTTTGTTTGCAGTTTTGTACATCATGGTAAATCCCGGCGCAATAGGTGCGCTTGCAGGGGGCGGAGCAGGGTGGCTCGTTGAAAAAGCGATGCTTGGAAGCATGGTTTACTCGATAATCTGCGGATATTTCATACTGCGGGCGCTCAGGCTGTTCTTCGATGGCAGCACCGGAAAGCTTGTCCGCTACATGTCAGTCATGCTCGGCTTGCTCAACGTGCTTTTTGTTTATGCGGTTTTCGGCGCCTGCTTTAGCGGCATGTTCGGGTCCATGTCAGCGTTGCAGGCGGGAAATGCCGGAAACGAACACCTTTTGGGCACCAGTTACGTTTTCATTGCCCTGCAATTTGTTGTGAACGCGCTGCCGTATGTTTTCAACATGCTTGTAGTTTTCGCTGCGCAGCGGCTGCTTGATGAAATGCGGAAAGACCGCTATTCTGCCGAAACGGTGGCGGCAGCAGGCCGAATCTCCCGGCTTTGCGCAGCGGCGCTGGTTGCGGTGGTGCTGGCAAACGTTGGCTTCAACCTGCTCCAGCTCATTTTTGCAAAATCCCTCATGGTCGTCAACAGCTTGGTGCAAATCCCGGTATTCTCGATTGCATTCGTGCTCGCCGCATTGCTGTTTGCGCGGCTTGTCACAGAGAACAAACAGCTCAAAGACGAAAGTGACATGTTTATTTGAAGGTGCGCCATGGCCATACGAATCTATTTAGAGGATATTTTGAAAGACAGGAAAATGACTTCAAAGGAATTGTGCGCCCTTATAGGCATAACGGAGGCAAACCTGTCAGTCCTGCGCAGCGGCAAGGCGAAGGGCGTCCGGTTTGGGACGATCAACAAAATCTGCTGGCATTTGAACTGCGACGTGGGGGACATACTAAAATTTGACGGAAGTCTGGAGGACAACGATGAAACGTAAAATTACGATTGCCATATGCTGCATTTTAGTGCTTTGCAGCTTTTCGGGGTGCCAGCTGGCAAAAGAAAGCTTGGAGGCCGGCCCACTCGAAGACAGGCTGATAGGTGCCTATGTCACGATGGGGCATACCAGCCTTTTCGACCGCGAAGACCGCTTGGAAGCGGTTCTTAAAACGAGGGAAACGATTAACGAGGAAACAGGCGAAATTGAAAAGACAGAAGAATACGTCTTTGAAGGCGCGGAAGGGATTCCATATATTATACCGACCATAATGGCTCTGCCGGGGCAACACAGCTATGTTACCGCTATGTCAAACGACGCAATCAGCGACGGGCGTACCGACCTGCACTTTAGCGACGACACAAGCAGCGTAACCCTAGACGGGACTATTTACATTGCTCCGTCAAACACAGTGAGCATATTCCATGTCAATCCTGTTTACCAAAGGGAGGACGGCAGCGTCTATTCAGTGCCAGGCGAAGGAGTTTCTGCTTCGGGGATAGACACTGAGGGCTCTGCCATGTTCCAGACCTTGGACGCCGTTTACACAGTTACGGAAAACGGCAAAACCAAAACGGACAGCGTTTCCATAACAGTTTCCATAAAAGTCATGTTTGCCCCGGAAAAAATCGTCATACTGCAAATGAACGAATTCAATGAAGTACTCACCTGCATTGATTACGAACCGGGCGCGGTGCCGGAGGTATTGGCGCCGGAAAGTGGCGCGGCGTATTTCATCGTGGAGACGCACAAGAGGGACGCGGCAGGAAGCCCCAAAACAACCCGTGAGATATATGGCAGGGACGCAGAAAGCTTTGAAACTTATTATGTCAGGGCAGACGGCATCTGCGTAAAGCACGGGACGCAAATCTCAAAAAAAGGGGGAGTGTACGGCAGCGTAGACCTAGACAGATAGGAAATCTGTTTTACGCCCAAAATGGAATGTACTTCATATATCTTGGCGCTGTATTAGGCTCCAGTGGCTTTATCAGGCCTCTATCAACGGTTTCCTTTATAATCCGAGATGCTTTTGCTAACTCCTTGCCCGACAATCCAAACAAATTCCTCACATCTGCGTTGGAGATTGCCTGATAACTTACAAATGCCAAACACGCCCTCATATCTATCGCGATTAACGGAGCACCGACGTTAGAAAACTCAATCCGGAAATGTTACGACCGATTTCCTTATTGAATCAACAATAAGCGTACCGGAGTATGAGAACTGAATTCCCAGCCCACCGCAGTTTCAGCCCCGATTTCAGCAAGAGCCGTGTCCTTGACGTAGTTCCCACGGGCAATTGTCGTCAAATCAGCCGGATCAATTGCCTGGCGCAGTTTCGCGGCTTCGTCGCCGTGCCCGTACTGCTTGAAAATCTCGGCCAGCTCGTCGATGTCGTAGTATACGGCTGGGCTGCCGCCTCCCGCGACATACATGAACGATTTGGACGGGTAGAACGCTTCGCCGTTCAATTCAAAGGTGTACTGGTGGTGCAGCACAACAAACTCGCCACCAAGGGGGTTGCCTGTTGGAACCATGGACACGTTGTAAAGCCCGCTTGCAACTGCGCATTCAACTGTGATCCGGCGTTCTTCGAGAGCCCTTCTTAGCTGCATCCGTTCGCCGCCGTCAAAGATGACATAGAGGCTTTCCACATGCTCCGCGTTCAAATAGTACCTGCATGCGTCGTAATCGTATTCGTAAATGAGGCTCCTTGCGCCTTTGGCCCTGTCAAGGCTGTCCAAGCCCTCTATGGCAATGTCGTCGAAGGAATGGAGTGGGTTAAGGTATTGGGCAACGGCTTCAAACCCTTCCCTCAAGTCTATGCAATTCGCAGGGTCAAGGGTCCGCCGCGAAAGCAGCAGGGCAGACCCAAGCCCGCCTTCGTTTTCCCTGACGTACACCGTGTCCGCGCCGATGACGTCGTACTTTCGCACTGTGAAGCTTGCGCCGCTTAGTTGATAGAAAAATGGGTCAAAGTCGTCAAGCCCGAGAGCTTCCCCTTTGCGGGCCAGCGCAAAAACATCTGCCAGTGTCATTTGGTTTTCATAGGTGCCGTCTGGCTGGGCAGACGGCTGGTTTTCCTGAAAATGCGAGGCGGCGCGTTCTAAATCGTCAAATGTCGTATCATCAGTTTTTTTCAGCTTGTATATGCTCCAAATTCCGGCACCGTTAAATTCAACCAGCCACAATGCGCCGTCCATCCTGTAAAGCCCGGAATTCTTCCCACCCCCATCATTGATGACGGCAACAAGAAAACGCTCTTTGTACAAAGCCAGGTCGGGCAACCATTCAGAGAAGAAGCCGTCTGTCACCTTTGAAAACTCGTCGGTGCTGACAGGGGTGTTGCAGTACTCGACGGAACAGGTCCGCATTTCTCCATTTCCGGTGTCTGCCCTGATAAAGGAGTTTTCGTCAAAGGCGTAGACATAGGGAGTCCCTCCAAAAGCCATATACGAACTGAGCGGATTGGTGTACAGGTTTTCATCGAACACATAGCATCCAAGCACACCGTCGTCAACGTATTCTGGGGCAGATACGGCAAAGGAAAGCCCAGTGGCGGTCAAAGCAAGACAGAGCGCAGCAGTGGCAACAACAGTTATTTTACCGGGTGGGCTTTCATGTTTTCGCACAGCGCGAAGGATCAGCCACGTAGCAACGCCGGACAGCAGGACAACCAAAATGTCCACCGGCGCCGGGGCTATTTTGGGCAAAGCGTCAAAAAACCAGCCTGTGCCAAAGCGATAGAGGCGACCATTCATCATAGCAGCTTCGCCGACATACATAAGGGACACGGCACTGAGGGAAATCGCCACCGGCGCCCCGATGCCAAGCCATAGCTTCTTATCAAGCAGGAAGCTCCCGGCGTAAATGCCGGCCGACGCGCCAAGCACGATGAAAAACATGCAGGTGAGCGCAGAGGCCAGCGGCGTTTGGATTGTCGCCGGCGATCGAAAGAATGCAGTCGTGTTGGCGAATACGCACATTGCGACCAAAAGCCCGGTGGACGCAGCTCGCAGGAAGATGGGTTTTGAGTTGTGCTTGCTGGTGCCCCGAAGCATCTTTGCGATGCTGAAGAGTAGTCCGCACACCATTGTTATCAGAACCAGCGCAATCAGGTAGTAGTGGATTTTGTACGTGCTGTCCCCAATTACGTACAAGAATCGGTCTTGATACGCATACGTGAGCGACGACTGGTCCAGCACGACAGGCGATATGGCGCATTGGGCAGCCTGCCAGATGTCCACAGTAGCTGTCTGTCCTACAGCGCCTGCCGCAGGCGAGGGTGCCAGAATGAGCGTCATCCCGTCCACATGTATTTGCACTGTTTCAAAAAAACGCTCAACGGCAAAGAACGCGCCGTAAACAGTAACCAGCCCGATCGGAAATGCGAGCCGCTTCAATTTCAAAAATACAGGCAGCAGCACCGCAAACAGCAGCAGCGAAACGCAGATAGCAGCATAAGGCACTACGTATTTTGCGTACTGTTCGGGCTCGATTGCGCCATTTGCAAGGTTGAGGAAGGCAATGCGGATACCGTTTGCAACCGGGTATGCAGATAGGACCGCCAGAGTTGCAAGTGAAATTATGTAATAGCGCTTGTTTTTGTCAATATTCATATCCTTATCCCCCTATTTGCGGGTTTGTCACCAGTACCACCGCGACAACCACAAGAAAAAGCGACGACGCTACTGCCCCGGCAAGCGTTAGTCTTCTGTAATCCAACACATTGACGATTCGCAACTTGACGCGCCCCTGCCCGAAAGCTGCAGAAACAAGTAGTCGCTTGTCTTCAGCGAATCGCAGCAATGCGCTTGCATAGGCTTTGCGCTCTTCTGAGCCGTATTTTTTGACTACTGCCTCGTCGCAAGAAAGTTCCATATCGCTAATAAACGATTTAAGCATGACCCATGCAAGAGGGTTGAACCAATGCAGGCAGGTGGTGCCTATGCCAATCAGGCGCCAAAGGTTGTCAAGCCGCCTGATATGAGTTTTCTCGTGCGCAAGGACCATTTGGCATTCCGGGCTGCCCGGGTCAAGGGAATCCGGCAAGATGATCTTCGGACGCAGCAAGCCTGACAACACCGGCGAGAGCAGCATTTCTGAACAGTATACGTTGCCTTTGACGCAAACCGCCTTTTCCAGCTCCTTCCGTGTCAATGCATACAGTATCGCAGATGTCAACAGTGCTGCGGCGGCAATTACCGCCCAAACGGCAGAAGCTGCCGTGAAGATTTGCCGAAGGGTCTCCGTCTTGTACTCAATCGGGACATATTGCTCTGCAGCCCCAATAGAGTTCATCGCCGATAGGCGAATTGACTCAGCCAGCGGGGTGCTGCCGGACTCAACTGTAATGAGCCGTTTCACCAAACTCCCCGTGAAGTTGAACAAGCTCCATTCAGTGGAAAATGAAAATGGCATGAGGAGCCTGAAGAACGCCAGCGACCACAAAGGGTAGACAATCCGCCTCGGCAGTGGCCGAATCTGCCTGACAAGAAGCAGCGCAGCGATTACAAAACAGGACGCGATGCTCATGTTCAAAATGAAATAAAAAACCGTGCCAAGCATAGCCGCCTACCCCTTCTTTCCGTGATCGTCAATCATGCGGCGCAGCTCGTCTGCTTCTTCGCCGGATATTGCGCCTTCTGTAACAAAGGACGAAAACATCGCCTTTAGCGAACCGCCGAAAAACGAGTTCAGCACGGCTTTCGCCTCCTCGTGGCCCGCTTCCTCGCGCCCGACCAAGCTGCGGCAGGTAAAGCCTGGCTCGCTCCGCTCAATTGCGCCTTTGCCTACCAGTTTTTTTATTACTGTGTACGTGGTATTTTTGTTCCAACCGATATTCTCGGCGGCAAGCACTGAAAGCTCCTTTGCCGTGGCACCTTCGCGGGACCACAGCAATTCCATCAGCTTCAGCTCTCCTTCAAACAGTTTGATCTTGTTCATCTAGTGCAGTCACCTTTCAACAATTCGGACTATTGCAATAGTCCAAAAATAGACTACCACAATAGTCTGACGTTGTCAACAGCAAATCGCAAAATAATTTGGGCGATACGTTATGACCAGCCATAAGTGGTATAGTAAATGTACTTACGGCTAAAAAGCAATCCGTGAAAAATTGTCAATTATTGTAGACATAGCTTTTTCAATGGTATATACTAGGTTTCATAGAAAAGACATCAGCCGTAAACGGTATTATTTACATACTTATGGCTAAAAAAGGAGAATGCTTGAAATGCAAACACTTATAGGGCGCTCAAAGGAGCAAACTAAGCTAAGAAAGCGCTATGAGTCGGGCAAGTCGGAATTTGTCGCCATTTTCGGCAGGCGCCGCGTTGGAAAGACATTTTTGGTGAAGTCGCTGTTTGGTTCGGATTTTGCTTTTTATGCGTCCGGAATTCAGGGAGGCGATGCGGCAAGGCAAATTGAAAGTTTCAACGAAGAAATAGTCAATTTCGGAGGTGCATCGCTTTTGGCAGCGGCAAATTGGCCTAGTGCCTTTGAAAACTTAAACAAGCTCATCGCCATGTTGCCCCGGAAAGGAAAGAAAGTGGTGTTTCTGGATGAAATATCTTGGATGGGTTCGCCTGACCCGAGTTTCATCTCCGCGCTCGATCATTTCTGGAACAGGTGGGTGTCCTCAAGGGGCGACGTGCTGCTTATCGTTTGCGGGTCGGCCACCTCTTGGATTGTGGACAACATCATAAACAACACCGGAGGGCTGCACAACAGGCTGACCGATCAAATCCAACTGTCGCCGTTTACGCTGGGAGAATGCGAAGCGTATTTTCGCGAAGCCGGCATACCGCTGCCGCGCTACCAAATCCTTGAATCTTACATGGTCTTCGGGGGCATCCCATACTACCTCGATTTCTTTGAACCCGACAGGAGCCTTGCCCAAAACATCGACAGGATATACTTTTTGCCTGATGCGCCTTTGAAAAACGAGTACGCAAACCTATTCGCGGCACTGTTTAAGAATGCAGACAGCTATGTAAAAGTAATTGAGGCCTTGGCGTCCAAGCGAAAAGGGCTGATGCGGGAGGAGATATCCGAGAAAGCCAAAATCAAAGGCGGCGGCACCTTGACAAAAATTCTGGCAGACCTTGTTTCGTGCGGTTTTGTGCAGGACTACCTCGCCTTTGGCAAGCAGCGGAGGGATCGGATTTACCAGCTGACGGATCCTTTTACGCTATTCCACTTGACTTTCGCGGACAAACAGAAAAGGTTCACGGACAACTTCTGGCTTCATTTTAGCACAACTCCCACGCATTCG
This sequence comes from Clostridiales bacterium, assembly GCA_009782285.1. Taxonomy (GTDB): domain Bacteria; phylum Bacillota; class Clostridia; order Peptostreptococcales; family Anaerovoracaceae; genus WRJK01. Next base: position 10,185 of record WRJK01000060.1, on the reverse strand, counting down.
GCATGGAGCGGCTATGCCTTTGAACTCGCCTGCCTTTTGCACATGCCGCAAATCAAGCATGGGCTTGGCATATCGGGCGTTTTGACAGAAGCATCATCGTGGCGGAGCAAAACGGCAAGCCCCGGTGCGCAAATTGACTTGGTGCTCGACCGCGCAGACAAGATAGTCCACCTGTGCGAAATGAAATTTGCGTCAAGCGAATACACGGTAGACAAGGCATACAGCGCAAAGCTCAGAGAAAAAAAGGCGGCGTTCCTGTCTGAAACGGGAACGCGGAAAGCGGCGCACACCACCCTAGTCTCGACGTTTGGCCTGGTGCGGAACGAATACAGCGCAGGAGTGTTGTTTCAATTGACCATGAACGACCTCTTTGTTTGACAGATAGCAGCTTAGTTGCATGGCGCATCAAGGGGCTTGAATTGAAAAACGTGTTCATTATCACCCAAAAAGGTCATTTTTCTGCATTGAAACAACCTGAATATGCCCATAGATTTTCACAGAGGTTTTTTCAAAGCCAAACCGCTCGAAATTGCGGAGGATCTCCTTGGGCGAGTAAAACCTGAAATCGCCGTCTTTCAAAAGTGGAACAAAAGGGTTAAGCAATACCTTAAGCAGGAAGGGGAAATACATGTCAACAATATAGGCCATACCCTTTGGTTTCAGTACGCGCTTTGCTTCGCTTGCAAAGGCTGCAGGGTCTGGGAAGTGGTGGTAGGCGGAGCAGACGGTGATCAAATCCATTGAACCGCTTGGGAAGGGCAGCGTTTCGCAACCGGAAACGTGGAATTCCATCCCGGGGTTCCTTGCAGAGGCGTTTTTTATCATCTGGTCAGAAATGTCAACGCCAAACCCACTGACAGGCTTTTGCCTGTTCACGTACTCCAAAAGAGAGCCGTTTCCGCAGGCCACGTCAAGGGCAGCGTCGTTTTCCCGCCAAGCCATTTCAGAAACCAGCATCAGTTGAAGCCTCCTGGTGAACTGGCCTTCGGGGGAGCTGTCGTAGCCGTCCGCTTTTTTGTTGTAAGCGGCTTTCGATTTTTCGTTGAAATCAACCAATTTTCCAACCCTTCAGGAATTGCCATTCCTCTCTGGCTCTTTTGCGAAATCCAACCTGATAAACCGTTTTCCGTTTGGCAGAGGGTATTCCTTCGTTTTTATAAGAACCATGCCAATACGCGACATTTCCTGAATCACTCCGTCAGCCTCTACAGTTCTGTGCAGCTCAGATATTTCTGAAAACGCATCGGTGTAAGGAGAGGTGGAGACGAAGGAATTGCAAGCGGCGTTTTCCTGCTGGTACGTGCAAGACAGGTACATGGGCAAGCAGCCTGCTATTTTTAGCGCAAAACACTGCAAGTCTACGTATTCAAGAAACATGTTGGCGATGATCAATTCAGAGTGGGGCAGCAGCGCTTCCGGCTCTGACACGTCTATGTTAAGAAGCTGCAGGCAATCGCACAGCGCAGAGTAACGTTTTTGGCAGGCGGCAAGATAATCATCATTGACGTCGATGCCGATGACTTTTTTGATTTTGCCCGGATTGACATGCTCAAGGCCATTTCCGCCTGCAATGCCCAGAATCATGACAGAGCCGACGTCAAAATCGCTGAGCTGCTCATAAACAATATGGTTTAATGTTTGCAGCTGCTCGACCCCAGGGAATTTCATGTGCTCCTCATAATCAAGCAACGGAACGTTTTGCCATGGGTTTCTCATTTTCATTTACATCGCCCTCCTTCCGAGTTGCGCCTTTTTAAACATTATGCCAAAACCAGCCGCAATTAGCAAGGCTTATGCGAAAAACCGTTTTGATATTTAGCTAAAATCATGGTAAAATTAAGAAACGTAATGAAGAACTGAGGGAGAGAAAAGCTTGAAAAAATACTACATACTTACTAGCCTGATGACGTTGATATTGTCTCCTGCCGCAGCAAGCATCGGACTTTTCGGCGCCATGCTAGTGCCAACAGGCATTTTGCAATTTATCGCGCCGGTTCTGATGGTGATCCTTGTTTGGGTGCTGCATTCAAGGGCGGCGAAGTTGCCTGACAAAGCATCTCAAGTATTTTTGCCGGCGTTTATAGCGTTCTGCTATTATATGGGCGCATGGATTGCCGTGTTTGGATTGTCAAGCTACCGTTTTGACAGCAGCCTTTTCGAAGGCCTCTACTTTGGGCTGACTGCGCCGTATTTTGTAATCAACGTGCTTCTGTCCTTTGGCGGGGACTTCAGCTTTTTTCCGCTTATAATTGCAGGAACGGCGGTAGTCACGGTGCTGACCGTCGTAATCACTTGCGCAATCTGCAAAAAGAAGATCACATTTGACAAAAAAGTGCTCGTTTTCGTATTAATAGCCATTTGCCTGTTCGGTATAGCCGCTGTTCAGCAATTTAGCCGAAATACAGCGGTTCTTTCAAATGATTACCAAGTCGAACGAGTTGAAGACGAGGTCCACCTCTATGAGTACCGCCCGTTCAGTTCAAGCGACAAAGTCGCAAGCAAATTAATGCGGCTTGACGAGCCGCCAACCATATCGTTTGCTGAAAACTTACCGAAGCTTGACGGTGCGTCGGCGGCTTACCCGGTATATGCAGCAATAGTCCAAGAACTATACAAGGGGCTTGACGAAAAAACAGTTGAGCAGTTTGTGACTTGCTCGAAAACTGACAAAGCGTACCAGCGCCTAATCGATGGGGAAATAGACGTTTTCTTTGGGGCGCAGCCTTCCAAGCAGCAGCTTCAAGCGGCAAAAGAAAAAGGCGCCGAGTTGTCGCTCACGCCTATCGCAAGGGAGGCGTTTGTTTTCTTCGTCAACAATAGCAATCCTGTCAGCAGTTTAACCCTTGAGCAGATACAAAACATCTATCTAAAAAAAATAACGAACTGGCGCGACGTTGGTGGGAAGTCCGAAAAAATAATGCCGTTTCAACGCCCTGAAAACTCAGGGAGCCAGACGGTGATGCTCGCGATGGTCATGGGAGGCAAAAGCCTGCCTGAGCCCCTCTGGGAAGAGTATGCTGCCGGCATGGGCGGGGTGATAAGCCGGGTTGCCGAATACAGGAACTACTCCGCTGCAATAGGGTATTCGTTCCGGTTTTTTGCAACGGGCATGAAGCCAGACGAAAACATCAAGCTCCTGGCCATCGACGGAATCGACCCAACAGCCGAAAACATCCGAAACGGAACGTACCCGCTTGCGATAGACGTCTATGCTGTGACAGCCGGTTCGGATAACGAGAACACCGATAAGCTGATAGAATGGATATTGTCAGAGCAAGGGCAGAATTTCATTGAAAAATGCGGCTATATCAGAATCGCAAAGCGTGCAAGGCTTTGATCGGCAAATAAACTGACAACTCATTGCATTTATATTATAATAGCGGCAAAGCGTTTGTAGGTACCGCTTCAAACCGTAGTGAAAGAAATACCGGGAGGTACAATATGAAATACCCAAAACTGCTGCAAAAGGGCGACACAATCGGCATCTGTGCCCCGTCAGACGGCTATGTCGTCGAGCTTGAGGCGCGTTTCGACAAGGCACGCAGCAATGTGGAGGCACTTGGCTATAAAACGCTGGCAACTGCGTCAGTAAAAGCCGGAGGGAAATGCGTTAGCGCACCGGCGGATGTCCGTGCAGAAGAATTCATGAGCTTATATGAAAATCCGTCTGTAGCTGCAATCATACCGCCCTGGGGTGGCGAGTTCCTTGTCGACATACTGCCTCTTCTTGATTTTGAACGCATTTCAGCACTACCGCCAACATGGGTCTGTGGGTATTCAGACATATCCACATTGACGGTTCCGTTGACATTGCTTTGCGATGTTGCCACCGTCCATGGGTCGAATTTAATGAATATGGGGCATGCAAACATCCATGAAAGCGACTTGCGAGCCTTTGAGGCCATGTCAAATGCGGCTTTCTTTCAGCATAGCGCACCTTTCTGGGGCGATTTCAGCGGTGCTGGCATTGAAGACGAAATATATGCACTGACAAAAGAAAGCAAATGGAAATCGATAGACAACAAAAGCCATGTTTTCACCGGGCGCATGATTGGAGGGTGCATGGACGTCTTGTGCAAGCTGCTTGGCACACGTTTTGCCCCTGTATGCGAGTTCATTGAAAAATACAAAAAAGATGGCTTTATCTGGACGCTTGAAAGCTGCGAGATGAATGCGGCAGACATTTACCGGGCACTGTGGCAGATGAGGGAGTGCAGCTGGTTTGAACATTGCAGAGGCGTTATTTACGGCAGGGTCTGCGGGTACGAAGAAAGAGGCGGTTTCACCCTTGAAGACGCTCTCTCGAATGTTTTTGCCCCCCTCGGCATTCCGGTTGTCTACGATGCGGACATCGGGCATACTCCCCCTCAAATGCAGGTTGTCAACGGGGCGCTTGGCAAAGCCTCGTATAGTGACGGCAAGGCGACAGTTTGGCAGGAATTGGCATGAAAGGAATGAACCCATGGCACTTGACACAAAAATCAGAGAAATCATGCCAACTGAATACCATCTGCTTGAAGATTTCATCTACAATGCAATATACTTGCCTCCCGGCACGGAATTTCCGCCACGCGAGATTATTTTTGAACCGGAAATATTCATCTACATTAAAGGTTTCGGTGGAAAAGACGACTGCGGCGTAGTTGCGGAGATAAACGAAAAAATCATAGGCGCTGCTTGGGTGCGCATAATCCCTGCATTTGGCCACATTGACAGCAAAACGCCGGAGCTTGCCATATCTGTCCTGTCGGAATATCGCAGTCAAGGCGTTGGAACTATGATGATGAGGCATCTGTTTGAATTGTTGCGCAGTCGCGGGTATCGCCGCACATCCCTCTCTGTACAGAAGGACAACCCGGCGGTGCGGCTTTACAAACGGCTTGGATATGAAATAACCGGCGAGAAAACAGACCATGCAGGGCACGAGGATTACATTATGGTGAAAAACTTGCAGCTGCTGGAAATGACCGATAAGGAACGCGCTCTCCTGTTCCCAGTTATTCTTTGCGAACATAATCCTGCTTGGGCAGAATGGTTTCAGGAAGAAAAAACAAACCTAGAAAATTTAATCGGATCAGGCTGCATCTTTCGCATCACCCATTATGGCAGCACGGCAGTGCCGGGTTTGTTGGCGAAACCTACGGTTGACATCCTTTTAGAAATAAACGAGGATACTGACATTGAAGAGCTAAAAGCAGCGCTGCCGTACCCCGAATACATAAAGATGCCCGAAGCCGACAAGGCCGATGTGCCGCCATTGCACATGATGTTTGTCAAAGGTTATGCACATGACGGTTTTGCGGAAAGGGTGTATCATATCCACGTGCGCTATCCTGGCGATTGGGACGAGGTGCACTTCCGTGATTACTTAATAGCCCACCCCGAAGTGGCTGATGCCTACGCCGCGCTGAAACGAACCCTGAAAGAGCGGTTCGAGCATGACAGGGACGGCTACACCGATGCCAAAGGTGATTTTATTGAAAAATGTGGCTATGTTAGAAACGCAACCGCCAGTTGACAAAAAACCACGTGCAGTTGGTGGCGCCGCAACCGCCGCTTTTGCTATCATGGCATTATCAAACAAGAAAGGAGTGCAGGTTATGAACATAGCGGACCGAATACAGAACTTGCGAAAGGTCAACGGCATATCGCAGGAGGCGCTTGCAGACAAAGTGGGCGTTTCACGTCAGGCCGTGTCAAAGTGGGAGAGCGAGCAAAGCGTTCCGGACATCGATAAAATCATTATAATGAGCGAATACTTCAACGTGACGACGGACTACATCCTCAAGGGAATCGAAAGCCAAAAGCAGGGCAGCGAAAAGACGGTAAACGCGAACGTCTTTGTGATAGTCGCCACTGCGCTGAATTTCATCGGGCTGATTACAGCGTGCGCGGTGTGGTACGAGAAGCAGGTCGCAATGGCACTTGTGATAGGGCTTGTTTTCATGGCAGTCGGCTGCATGGTCTTCGGTGTCGGCTTTCTGAATTCCTCGCAAAACACAAAGGGAAACGCAAAGCGCAACTTCTGGGCAGCTAATATATGGCTTTTGTGCTTCATCCCATTTTCCGTTGTCTACAATGGGCTGTTTTCGAAATTATCGGCACCTTACCCGCTGCTGACCCGGTCACCTGTGACGTTCCTGAGTTATTGCCTCGTTTATTTGGCCGTATGTGGCAGCGTGGCTTATATACAGATGAAAGGCAGGGAGTCAGAGGGGGGCAGGCAATGAGATGCGGTATTGCTAGGCTATTAAGGAGTGGAATTGCTACGGAGAGTAGCAAAACAAATCCCGGATGTCAGCATCTGTTGCTTGTTTGTCAAGTGCAGCAGGCATTATACTTGTACCATAAAATCAAACAAGGAGGCAAATAAAATGAATTTTGCAGAAAAACTAAAAACCTTGCGGAAACAGTACAAGTTTTCTCAGGAACAACTGGCAGAAAAATTAAACGTGTCCCGCCAAGCAATCACTAAATGGGAAACCGACGGAGGGCTGCCGGACATAGACAACCTGATGGCAATCGCAGCCCTTTTCTCGCTATCTATGGACGATTTGCTGTCCGATGAAAAGCTCGCCAAGGCGCAGCAGGGATTCGCTTACGAGAGTGTCACTGAACACGATATACGCAGCCTGACGCATTTTGACATCCACGCCCCTGCCGCATTTGAGATAACCGTAACCTCTACGCCTAATGAAAAACTGCGTGTATGCCTTGCTTCAAGTGTAATGCAAACCCTTGAAAAAGATTATAAAGTGCAGATTGACGAACACCGCAGGCGTTTGGACGTGGACATCAGGCGGATGGGCAATGCAAGCGATACGGCAGGAAAGGAAGCCCTGCACATCAACATCAGCTTGCCCGCTTCCCTTTGCGAAGAGGTCGAGCTTGCGGCGGCGACGCAGTCGCTTCGCCTGATTGACGCCGATTTTTCGTTTGAACTGGACGGCAAAGCAGGGAAAGTGTTTCTTGCTGGAAGAAACGGCAAAATAGCCCTGAATTGCAATACGGATATGGATATCTACGCCGAACAGCTGCCTGCTGCACTCGAAATAAACCAAATCAATGCGGTGTCAGCTCTGCACATACCGAAGGATGCGATGTTCACAACGAAGACAAAAGGGAAAAGCAATAAAATCATATTCCCAAACAGAGTTGAGCACCAAAGCGATGGGGATGCTGAAAACCTCATTGAACTGGCCGGAATGAACGCGGAACTGACGGTTACTGTGCAATGACATCTATGTTTTGAGCCTTAACTGTCTGCTGCACGACATTGGCAATGTTTAGTTTCCACTCAGGGGCTTCGCAGGTCGAGCGATATACTTCACATTCGCGCATCAACTGGATAACTGCTTGCGGAGTCACCTGATTCTTAGCGAATAAAGCTTTGAAGAATTCTCCGAACTGTGTGATTGTCATAGGGATAATTGTCAGGTTTAAGCGTTCATCATTACGAGTGTACCAAACTCCAATTCTAAAAGTTTCTGCTGTGTTGGAATCAATTCGATTCGCAATAAACAAACCATAGACAGGCTTTTGTTTTTCCACCGAATACTTCTCTACTAAGTCAGCTACATGCCGCCTTACCGGTTCTCCTTCCAACGCCTCTTGCCTAGAACTTTCTGTTAATGTCACTTCAATAACAATGACAAAATCTTGAAATTCCATTATCAAATCTGGGCCATTTCCCGGCGCGGTTCCAACAGGCAGAAAATCTTGGTCAATTTTAAAGCGTCTGGCCTCATAAGGCTTGTTTTCCATACTGTTTATTGCTAAAAACGCTCGCCAGACAATCCATTCCAAATATGCAGGGGCTTCGGCGCGAGGAATAACAATATCAGTTTCGTCATCCAAACGCTTGCGATCCCGCCGTGATGCAAGCAGATCAATATAAGCAGCTATTTCCTCCCACTGGTTGGCTTGTTCGGCGGCGTATATTTCTTCTTTTCGTCTTGAAATAATATCTTCGATTTCGTGAGAGATTATCGCAATGTCCGCTGCGGTATCAATCGGACGATTCCCAACAGAATACGCAATCCCCATGGCTTCGAGTCGCGCTAGCAAATCGTTCAAGACATCAAGTGCTGCGTCATGTGTATCGGTTGGCAATTTTGCGCCTTGGCAAAGAGTTCTGTACTGTTCAAGTTTTGATGTGGGCGCAGTAGTTTCTTTCGCTATCAACTCCGATATCATGTGTTTTTCCGGAACCAAAGCAATCCCTCTGCCCTTGTTCTGAACAAGGCCAGTAGCCTTCAAGTAGCGTATATTGGCATCTGCGTAGTCACGGAAAGTAGCCGATTGCAGTCCAGCAATTCTGCTAATAATTTCGTATTTTTCTGAATCGAAACGGCGTTTGGATTCTGCCGCGTCACGTTCTGTACGCAGAGCAATAATATCTTCCACTATATCGAACATGTCATCAAAACTTGTAGATGTTTGAACACAAAGAGCCATTTCAATGAAGCTCACTGCTGCTTGCCCTGTTTTTTTCTCCAATTCCAACAACACCGTCAATGTGTGGCGCAAAGGTGAAAACCAAATGGAATTGCCATTTGTATCAGTGCTTTCTATGTGTTGTGCCGCCAACGCCCGCAGGAAGCATTCTTGCATAGCCGGAACAGTTTCAGAATCTATTAACCGCCGTCCACTTGGTGTAATTGTATCAATAGTGCCGACATCAGTCTGATTAATCCCAGTTGAGCGAGGTATTTCCGGATATAAAAAGCCGAGTTTTTCGAGAGCAGATCGCCACTTTCGCCCCACACTGTTACTTTGGTCTTCGCCTAAAGACACAACGCCATGCTCGCCAAGTAGCGTACGGAATTCCTCATCGCCTTTTTGTCCACGCATATTGCCTTGCAATGGCGAATAAGCTAATGCAATCAACCCGTCCCGAAGACGCATAGCGCTTCTCACGGATGTATTTCCAATATACCAAGGTCTCAATACTCTCAGTTTATCCTCCTCCCTAGTACCCTACAAACAGATATTCCTGAACCTTATTCTTATTGTTTTCGACCCTGTTGCCCTGGTTTCCAAAAGAATACCGATAATCAACTGGCACGACTTCCACATGCTCCTTATGTCTGGATAATATGCCCACCATCTCGTCCAAAGTCGGAAGGCTGTTCGATGAATAAGACACAATAATAACACTTTTTTTATGTCTTTTAAACAATTTGTCAAATGCGTCAATGGCACCATTCCTTGATGAAAAAGGCGTAGGATATGACTTAAACTTTTTGGTTTGCGTGTGTTGTTGGATTTCTACCCCATGCCAATCTCGGGCGAGCCCCTCAACAAAATGGTACCGCCTTACATATTCATTATCTGAAAGAGGCGAATAGTAGGGTGGATCAATATAGACCAACCCCGATTCTTCTGCGCACACCCGCATTGCATCACCATGTCTTGCTTTATTGAAGCGACCATTGTCAAAGACAGCGTTATTTATGCTGATGACTGCCTCCATGAATTGTGTCTCAAACGATTTCTGCAAATCTTTACGTCCATCGTTATATCGTTCTCCTGTATAAGTGAAAATACCTCTTGGCCTCTTTTTAATGCATGCTCTGATTAATGCGCTCATAGCAATCGCACGCTGATAAGGTTCCCTGATAGAGGCGATATTTATGCGCAAAGTATCTATGAGGGCGTTTTCAGAATCCGTGAAATACAGCCCCTGAAAAGTTGTTTGCACAAATTGATCTGGCTCTTTCGGGGGAATCAGCAACTTTTCGGCGGTATCCATTGGTAAAGTAACAGAATTGTTCTCAATCATGGCCTTCGCGCAAGTAGTGGACATTGCCATATAGTCGTTGCTGATAACACTTTTCCCAAACGTTTTAAACATATAACCGACAATTCCGGAACCCGCAAATATGTCAAGGGCAGTATCAAATTGAAATTGAGAAGCAATCGACCATATCTGCGGCAGCAGTTTGCTCTTTGAACCCATGAAACGAGTAGCTGGATACGCATTCATCTGTTCAGGGAGAGGCGCCGGCATCAGTTTAATGAGCATCCGCTTTTTGGGGGGAATATTTACGATGACATCTTCCCCATTTCTACTGTTTCCATTACATGAAATGTGGCGTTTTGTTTGGATTACGTCAATCTTAAACTCGCTATATAAGTCATGTACAAGAGGATGGTTGGAATTTGTCAATATTACATGACAAC
>WRJK01000059.1 GCA_009782285.1 Clostridiales bacterium | reverse complement strand
TCGGTTACCGCTGCAATCTCGCCTGCTGAAAGCACGCCGTCTTGGTTCAGGTCAATCCCTGGCCCTTTCACAATAGCGCGAAAGGCCGGGTCGGGGAAATTGGTTTCGCTTATCGCTACTCCGGGTTCGACCGTCAACCCGGTAGCGTAGATGACAATCAGCGCGATTAATATCAGCACCAGTGCAAAATCCCAAGCTCTCAGCCCTCTTTTCGCGGCTCTGTTTTGGTTCTGGCCCGTGTTCATGTTTGCGTCCATATTAATACCCCTTAGCTCAAAAATGCATAACGATTGCTTTTCGCGGTTATTATAACATTTTTCATCATGTTTACATAGACCATAATTGAATTTTATTCAAATTATTTGCAGCGGGCATCTATCATCTTGCATTTGACTACAAGCCTGTCCCCTGTCGTGTTCCGTTTATTGAGTGGGTAGCAAGTCACAAGGACGAGGCCGTATTCCTCAGTGCTTTCATAGGCGGTTTCATTCCAGTCATCTGTCCTGTGCCTGTATATGCGTATTTCGCTTGCCTGAAACAAAAAATCACCGTTCTCCATGGAGATAGCAATTTCATCGCCTGTGTTTATTCGATCGAGGTTTTTGAATTCTTTATCGTTGTGCGCCGCAATCATGCTCCTCCCTTTTTCGCCAATAGCTTGCCAGCCGCCTTCCGGGCCGTCCATGCACGGGCCTTTCCGCAGGTTTTCCTTCGACGGTAGGTAATAAAACGTGGTGTCAACAATGCCCAAGGCAGGCACGTTTAGCGTACCAATGCCTTCACCCGGGCCGGCGCCCGTAAAAACTCTGTCGATGGATGTTTCTTGGTTGTGTTGAGAAGGGTTTTCAGCTGCGGCATAGTCAATATCGCTGGTTTCTCCGGGAAAAAGTGAGCTGAATGCTATTAAATTTATTAAAATTAAGATAAAAATCCGCATCTCTGCCTCCTTGCGCGGTTTGAGTCCACTGTATTAAGTATAAGGCAAGTCGATGCCAATGTCAAGCAAAATTAACATAAAATGACAAATAATTGGCGAGGCTCGCATTGACAACGCCATACATGTTGAATATAATGATATTTACAAGGAGGGTTGCAAATGATAGAGACTATATCAACAAAACTTTCGCTCAAGGATGTCCTCGGCTCATTGAAAGTCCGCTTAGGCATCGGGCGCATGGACTATGCCGTTGAGCCGGGGCTGTACGCAATAGGGAAGCCGGGGGGCAATTCCCCTGTCCTTGTCAGCGCAAACTACAAATTCACCTTCGACACATTGCGAAAAAACCTTGCGGGCTTGGATTGCTGGCTCTTGATACTCGACACTAAGAGCGTCAACGTATGGTGCGCAGCGGGGAAGGGCACATTTGGCACAGATGAATTGATACACCGCATTGAAACGTCGGAGTTGTCCAAATACGTGTCGCATAGCAGGTTAATCCTGCCGCAGCTCGGTGCTGCGGGCGTGAGTGCGCATGAAGTCAAGAAGTGTTCAGGGTTCGACGTAGATTACGGCCCTATTCGCGCAAGCGACATTAAAAAGTACATCGAAATGGGGTGCGAGGCCACAAGGGAAATGCGAACAGTGCAATTCAACTTGTGGGACAGGCTTGTTTTAGTGCCAGTGGATCTAATCGCAGCAGTTAAGTACTCGCTTCCTGTTATTGGTGTCCTGCTGGTAGCAAACCAGTTTGCACCGAAGCCTTTTGACAAAACTGACGCCGCTGTAAGCGCAGGGGCGGTTTTCGCTGGCACGGTCCTCACGCCAGCCTTGCTTCCGTACATCCCCGGAAATGCGTTTTCTCTGAAAGGATGGTTGCTTGGGCTTGGCTGCACCGCTGGCATTCTGGGGCTGTCAAGGAAGTACACCAAGGATGACAGGATGCTTGCGGCAGGCAGTTTGCTGCTGTACCCGGCAATTTCTTCGTACCTGGCCATGAACTTCACAGGCTCGTCGACATATACGTCACCGTCAGGCGTGAACAAGGAAATGCGAAAGGCGTTGCCACTAATAGTTGGCGCGTCGGCAATCGGCGCCGGGCTGGTGCTCGGTTCCCATCTGCTCGGCGGGAGGAAAACAAAATGAAACACAAATACTTGAAAAACGTAACGACTCTTGCATACTCCGAAAAAAAGTGCACAGGGTGCGGACGGTGTGCCGAAGTCTGCCCCCACGGCGTGTTCTATGCAAACGGGAAAAAGGCCTGCATCCTTGACAGGGATGCCTGTATGGAATGCGGTGCCTGTGCTAGGAACTGCCCGGTGGGCGCGATTAATGTAAATGCTGGCACGGGTTGTGCGATTGCGATAATAACGGGCTGGATTACGGGCAAAGAGCCAACTTGTGGTTGCAGCAGCGAGTGCTGCTAAAAAACGATACTAAAGAGGTCGGATGCACATTGTGAACACCAACCTCTTTACAACGGGGGTTATTTCCGCGCCACTGGTATCTGAAGCTCAGTAAGCCAGTCTTCTTCGTTTTCTTTGTTCCATATGCCGTCGATGTAATTCTCACGAGGGTTGTCCGCAGCCGTGTAGCCGTTTTCAGCAATCCACCTGAACGCAAAGGCGTACGCTTTTGAAAGCCCTGCATAAGGCCCTTTGTGCATCACTGAAACAGCAGTTTGGGATTTCATCTCCTTGAATTTGAAATCGTCAAAATCCGGCCACATTTTGTCAACCGCTTCGCAAAACTCAATGTTGATGTCCTTTTCCCTGTACTCCCCGTCAAGATAGACGATAAAACAGTATTCAGGGACGGCGCATTTCAGATCAGGGTACTGCTTTGTGATGCGCTCGCCAATTGCCGGGATCGCCTCGAAGTAGGCATCGTAATTCGGTAAGGTCATCTTCGTGGAATAGACGATGCACCCAGGCAGTTCTTTGATAGTAGCGACATAGTCCATTATTAGCTCTTCCTCCTTTCCTTGCAGGATAAATTCAATTCGGGAGAGCTGGCGTTGGTTTTCCGCAAGCTCAGAAACAAGCTCGGATTTGCGTTTCTGTAAGAATGTTTTTTCATCGCAGCCTGACAAAATCAGGCGGATCTCGCTTATCGGCAAACCGATTTGCCTAAATGCCTGTATCCTGTGAAACCGCACAAGCTGATTGGTTGTATAGAAACGGTAGTTTGTGAATTTGTCAGTTTCTTCCGGCTTCAAAAGGCCAGCCTCATCATAATATCTTAGGGTTTTTATTGTGGTTTTACACATTTTTGAGAATTCTCCGATGCGGAACATTTGCCCCCTCCTTCCTTGTACGCTCATCCTACAACCTCCGGCAAGGGGAGAGTCAACAGGTTTTTTCCATGAGCCCTCTTCTTTTTTTGACATTTCCATTATACCAATATACCACAGTGTTGAAATAATTCAATGCAATATATTGACACATCTTGCGAATAGCAATATAATGGTGGCAACAAAAGCAAAAATCAACAACAACAAAAGGGGAATTATTACTATGAAAAGAAACTTAATCACCGTGCTGATATTGGCCAGCCTGATAATAAGCACTGCGGTGCCTGTGTTAGCTGACGACAGCGTTACGGCAAAACCCACGGCATCGACCGTCCTTGTGAACGGCGAAAGCGTCACCTTTGACGCGTACAACATTAACGACAACAACTATTTCAAGCTCCGCGACCTCGCCTTTGTGCTTTCGGGCACTGAGAAGCAATTTGAAGTCGAATGGAACGGCGCCGAAAACGCCATCTTTCTCACAAGCGGCGAACCGTATACTGCCGTAGGTGGAGAAATGGCAAGTAAGGGCGCCGAAAACAAATCTGCCAATCCCACTAGCTCAAAAGTCTATCTGGACGAAGAAGAAGTCAGCTTCACTGCCTACAACATTGAGGACAACAACTACTTCAAGCTCCGTGACATAGGAGCTGAACTTGATTTTGGCGTAGATTGGGATGGCGCAAACAATACCATCGTCATTGACACCAGCAAGGGCTACACGCCTGAAGCTACGGCTGCGCAGCCGCCAGAAACAGCGACGCCTAGCAACCCAATATCTTCGTCGGGAGGTGCAGCGAAGCCAAGCACAACAAAACCAGGCACAGCTACCGACCCACCGGTGTTTTTAAGCGACGAAATCTGCGACGATGTGCTGCAGTTTGCCCGGTCTTTGGGATATGCCGCGGGCAGCAACAGGGACAAGAACGACATTTTGTTCATGAATTTCGCCCTGTCGGCTGATTTGCACCGCGTCCTTTATTTCGAGCTCTTTGATGCAAAGGGCTATTGGGACGGCATTGTGTATTGGGATGGCGAACCGGAAGAAACCAAAAAGCTGTATAGCATCAACGAAATGAAAGATCTTCTGCGAAAATATGCGGAATAAGTGATTCATTAGTCCTATGAAACCTCCGCAGTTTTCAGACGAGTCGGCACTGCGGGGGTTTTGGTCGACCTAGCGAGGTATTAGGATGATTCGTTAGTCTAATTGTCAACATGATCGATCGGAAGCCCGGCAGGGCTTGGTTTTTGTTGGAATTGGACTGGGGGTTTTTCAATTATGTCGCTTATCAATATATCAAACCTGACATTTGCCTATGACGGCAGTTATGACAATATTTTTACCAATGTCTCCTTTCGGATTGACACGGACTGGAAACTGGGGTTTTGTGGGCGCAACGGGCGAGGGAAAACCACTTTTTTGAAGCTGCTCATGGGGGCTTACGAATACAGCGGGACAATTTCCGCCAGCGTGGGCTTCGAGTATTTCCCTTTTGACGTGGCTGACCCGTCGCAAAGCACTCTGGATGTTCTGTCGTCCATCGCGCCGGGTGCGCTGCTTTGGCAAATCCAGAGGGAGTTTTCACTGCTGTCGGTCGGCGAAGATGCTTTGTACCGCTCGTTTTGCACTCTCTCAAGCGGCGAACAAACCAAGGCGCTGTTGGCGGGGCTGTTCCTACGGGAAAACAGCTTTTTGCTGATTGACGAGCCGACCAACCATTTAGACATGGCGGCTCGCGAGACAGTGGCGCGATACCTTTGCCGAAAAGCAGGATTTGTCTTGGTATCGCATGATCGGGCGTTTCTGGACGGCTGCGTGGATCATATCCTGTCAATCAACAGGGCGAATATCGAGATTCAAAGCGGCAATTTTACCAGTTGGTTCCGCAACAAGCAACTGCGGGACGATTTTGAGCTTGCGGAAAACAAGAAGCTCAAACAGGAAATTGCACGTCTTGACAAGGCTGCACGTGAAAAAGCAGCATGGTCAGACAGGGCAGAGAGCCGCAAGATCGGCTTCGACCCACTCCGCACGGAAAAAAGCCTCTGCCGCCGCCCAAATGAGGGTGCAAAGTCCAAAAGCATGATGAAGCGCACAAAAGCCATAGAGGAGCGCCAGAACGCCGCTGTTGCCGAGAAATCCGCTTTGCTGAAAAACATAGAAACTGCCGCAGCGTTGAAAATCCATCCGCTGACATATCATGCACCGCGATTGCTCTCAGTAGACAGCCTGACAATTTCCTACAACGGAAAAGACGTTGTCCGCAACGTGAGCTTCGCGCTGGAGCAGGGCGACCGGCTGGCGGTGCTGGGCGGCAATGGTTCCGGCAAAAGCAGCATGGTCAAGCTGATATGCGGCGAGGGCATCCCGCATACAGGCAATATTAACATCGGCAGCAGGCTGAAATTCTCATACGTGCCACAGGACGCATCGTTTCTCGCAGGGGATTTGGACGGGTACGCTGCCGGGCAGGGGATTGACTTGACCCTTTTCAAGGCGATTCTGCGCAAGTTGGATTTTTCAAGAGTGCAGTTCGAAAAAGACATGCGCGACTACAGCGCAGGGCAGAAGAAAAAGGTGCTGCTTGCTCGAAGCCTTTGCGAACAAGCGCACGTGTATGTTTGGGACGAGCCGCTGAACTATATCGACGTCCTGTCGCGAGTGCAGATTGAGGAACTGATCGCAGGTTATCGCCCGACCATGATTTTTGTGGAGCATGACAGGGCGTTTTGCGAGAATGTCGCTACAAAAACCATAAATTTGGCAGCTTCCCAAGCAGAGGATATGCTGTTGTCTTGTTAACATAGCTGGTGAAAGGAGAAAAAGATGGAATTCAAAAAATTTCTGCAAAAGGACTTTCAAGGGAACCCCTTTGAAATGCTGGACAAGGAGTGGATGCTGGTTACGGCCGGCGCACTAGGCGAATACAACACTATGACTGCCAGCTGGGGCGGGTTTGGGGTCATATGGGACAAGCCCGTTGCGATGGTTGTCGTGAGGCTTAGCCGCTTCACTCTGGAATTCATGGAAAAGTACGATTATTTTACGTGTTCGTTCTATCCCGAAGAATACAGGGAGGCTCTGAACATTTGTGGCACCAAGTCCGGGCGGGACATTGACAAAGCAAAAGAGACAGGGCTTACACCCGTCTCCGTTCCCGGAATTGCGGCGGTAACTTTTGGCGAAGCCCGCCTGACGCTGGTCATGCGCAAGCTCCTGCACCAAGACCTTTCCGAGCAGGCGTTTACGGACAAAAAAGTGTACGCTGCGAATTATCCTGACGGCGACATCCACAGGCTGTTTGTCGGCGCTATCGAGCAATACGGGGAATAAGCTGCTAGTTTTTGACGTACTCAAGCAGATCGATGTGGATTTCTATCAAGCCTCCGTTTTCGTCAGGCAATGATACGTCCATGAACAACTGGTCCATGCCGATAAAGTCCGGCGGTTCTGGGATTGCATATTTGGTGCCCGCTTCCCATGATCTGTTCATGCTGGCATTGTCAAATTCCTCGTAGTGCTGGCTGATGCCGGATCCGTTTTTGGTGTCAATGCGCCCCGCCACCCATATTACCCAGTCGCTGGGCGGCTGGTAACTTGCAGGAATCTCAAAGCTCAATTCCCCGTCCTCGTACCTGATGCTGCTTTTTAGCTCGTCCAGCGTTTTCCGCACGTAAAGCCGATTCGCTTCCACAGCCTCTGCCTCTGCCGCAGCCGCCGCTTCCTCTGCCGCCCTCTCTTCGGCTGCTTCAATTGCGGCAGCCGCAGCCGCTTCCGCTTCCGCCGCAGCCATCTCCTCTGGGGTCGGCTCGCTCGCGCACCCGGCAAGGCCGGAAAGCACCAGCGCAATTATGCATAGCAACGCAATTTTTCTCATGTCGCTTTTCCTTTCTGCTAGTTGTCAGCTTGTGAAAAAAGCACGGGGGACTATCTCAGTTTGTTGAGACAGTCCCTGTATCCGTGATTTGTACAAGCGTAATTCCTTATTCCGGTGTGTATTCCTTGGCTGTGTCTATGGATATCGTTTTGCTAGCATCGTCCCAATCCACGCCGAAATCAAAGGCTTCGCCGATGTCGCGCAGTTTGAAATAGTTATTGCCTTCGATGTTGTACGCCGTGAAAGACACCTCTTCTTCGTCAAGGAAAATAGTCTGCTTTGTTGGCAGGGGCGTTTTGTTTCCCTCGCCTTTTCCTGACATTTCACCGCCTATTTCGGTATACTTTTCACCGCTCGTCAGGTAGATTGCGTTTTCTGCTTGATTGAATTCGACTTCGAAAGGTTTGTCGCTGTCAGAAAGCACATATGCCAGGTCGCGAAGCTTGAAATAGTTGTTACCTTCGATGTTGTAAGCATCAAACGAAACATTCTCGCTGTTCACAAGCACAGTCGCGGCAGTAGGCCTTGCGATGAGCGCAGGCGCCGCAGCTTTCAGCTCGCCATATACCACTTCTCCGCCAAGCACGGTCATGACCGCTTCGATGAATTCGATGTCCCTGTCAGGGCATGCCTTCTCATCAAAATAATCCTTGTTGATCACGACAAAGTCCGCAAGCTTGCCAACTTCCAGTGTGCCTTTGATATCCTCTGCAAACTCCGCATAAGCGCCCCAGATAGTATAGGCGCGGAGAGCTTCAGCCCTGTCAAGGCACTGCTCTACGTACCAGCCGCCGTCTCCTCCGGGGGTGCCTGCGCCTTTGGGGGATGCGTACCCAACTTCATCTCTGTATTCTTTTCGGAACTGCCTTGTGACGGCAGCAAACAGCCCATGGTAAGGGTTGAGGAGCTCCACTGCGGCGTCAGTCCCGTTTGCGATGATCCCGCCTGCGTCAAGCACTTTGCGCCATGCGTAGCCACCCAGTATCCTTTCGGCACCAAGACGCGCTTCTGCCGACCACATGTCTGACGTGGCATGCACGAATTGCATGGACTGCACCATGCCGAGATCCGCCGCCCTTTGAATATCGACATCCCTGACGTTCTGGAAGTGCTCGGACCTTATCCTGGCGTCGTCTACGAGATTCGCCTTGCCTTCCGTTGTCAGCCGTTCTTTCACTCTTTCGTATGAATCAATGTACTGCTTGTTGGCACCGTTGCCGATAACATGCGCACTAACTTGGAAGCCGTTCGATATGTTGCGGTACATCACTTCGTCGAGTGCTTCATCTGAATAATACTGGAGGCCGTTGGGGCTGCCAGACATTGTCTTTGGGTCATAATCGCTATAGGGGTCAATCTGGAAAGCCGTCCTGGAGCCCTGTGCACCGTCGAGGAAAATTTTGCAGGTTCTGATTGTCAACCTGTCTCCGTACGCCCCAAGAAGCGGCTTGTTGTTGTTCTGCGCCCTAAACTTAATGTCGTCGCCTGTTGACTTGACTGCGTTGACGTTTGGTTTGGTGCTGCCGCCCTCAAGGTCGCCGCCTGGGCCAGAGACTTCTTGGTATATTCTTATCTTAAAATTGCCGGTCTCGTACTGCTTTTTGAGCAAGTTGATCATGTCCACGCCAGAGCCGGCGTCCATTGCAGACGTAATGCCGTAAGAGAAGCATTCCTCTTGAGCCGCGTAAAGCGCCTCGATCAGCTGCTGTTCGGTCTGTTCCGGGATTGCATTGCCTATGAAGCCATTTGAATCTCCCGCCAAGTAACCTGTCATATGCCCATCCCCGTCCAGAAATCCTGGGATGTTGCTAAATTCTTTCGGTGGATTCTCGGGATTCATGCCTGCGAGTTCTATCGCCATCGTGTTTGCCCATCGCGCATGGCCGGAAGCGTGCTGGAGCACTACAGGATAGTCCGACACGACAGCGTCGAGATCCTGCCTGCTTGGCATTATGTCGCCGCCGCTTGCAGTCTGTGGCCAGCCGGGCATCGTCTGCAGCCAGCCGCCCGAAACGATCCATGTAGCCTTGGGATCCGCACCTTGAGCTTTCAGGCGATCGCGTTCAGCCTTGACTGTATTCAGTATGTCTTGCTTTGGTTTTTGGAATATGTCGATATTGACCAGCATCTGACCTTCCATCGTAAAATGCATATGGCTGTCGTTCAGGCCAGGAATTACCGCATTGCCGCTAAGATCCACTTTCTTCGCGCCATTTGCTACATATTCGTCTGCGACCGACATGTCGCTGCCAACGTATACTATCTTCTGTCCTTTGGCCGCGATGATACTTGCGACTGTGCCCATGCCGCCGGTCATCATGTCGCCGTCCAGAGTGTAGATTTTGCCGTTGACCCATACAGTGTCGGCGTCGCCTTCTGCGGCAACGGCTAAGCCGCTGCCAACTCCAAGTACAGGCAAGAGCATTATAACTGCCGTCAATATGGCTGTTGCTTTTCTTGGTCTTGAGTTGTTGGTTTTCATCTTCATTAATGCTTGTCCTCCTTAATAACATTGAATAATCGTTCAATAAAGTATGCCATTACACCATTGTGCAGACATATTTTAACATATCCAAGATCGCTTTGTAAATCACCCTTAAACATTTGGGGTAGATATTTTTTGTGACAACTGTCGAAACCTAGTTAACAAGCGAGCAACAATGCAAACAAGCGTTCGAAAAATGCTTGCGTACTAGGCAGGGCTGTGATATAATCAGTCATGTAAAAACGAAAGGGTGGATTTTGTAAATGAATAAAAACGACATAATTCCCAGTATACACAGTTCCGCTGCGGAATACCTCACATATATTGCTGCCACAGGCGACAGTGAGCAGAGTTTCGAAATGCGTTATGAGGGCGAAAACATATGGCTCACCCAGAAGATGATGGCGACACTTTATGATGTCAGTGTGCAGAACATTGGCCAGCACATAAAGAAGGTTTTTGATGACGGCGAACTGTCCCGCGATGCAACCATAAAGAAATTCTTTATAGTTCAAACCGAAGGAGCACGGCAAGTCGAGCGTGAAATTGAACACTATAACTTGCAAATGATAATCGCGGTCGGCTTTAAAGTGAACAATGAACGGGCTGTGCGTTTCCGCAAGTGGGCGGGCCAGATTGTAAAGGACTACACCATTCAAGGATGGACGATGGACGCTGACCGTTTGAAAAAAGGGCACATGTTTACGGATGAATATTTTGAGCGTCAGCTGCAGCAAATCCGCGAGATTCGCCTGTCCGAGCGCAAATTCTATCAAAAGGTGACGGACATATACGCGACGGCGTTCGACTATGACAAGGATGCTAAGACAACACGAATGTTTTTTAAGCTTGTGCAGAACAAATTGCATTACGCAGTTCACAGGCACACTGCTGCCGAACTCATCGTCGAGCGGGCAGATGCTACAAAAGAGCATATGGGGCTAACAGTTTGGGATGCAGCTCCCTACGGAAAGATAATAAAAGCCGATGTGTCAATCGCAAAAAATTACCTCAGCGAACAGGAAATGAATTACCTTGAGCGCATCGTCTCCATATATTTAGACTTTGCGGAGTTGCAAGCCGATAGAAAAATCCCGATGTCGATGGCGGATTGGGCAAAGCGCCTTGACGGTTTTCTTGAGTTTAACGGGAATGAAATTTTAATTGGTCCGGGCAAAATATCTCATGAGCAGGCGAAACTCCATGCCGAAACCGAATACGAGAAGTATCGGATTGTTCAGGACAAGCTGTTCAAATCTGACTTTGACAGGCTATTGGAAGAAACCAGCGGGCAGGAGGACAGGGCATGACCGCAGTGCACATGTGCCGCATGCTTTTAATCTGCATATTGTGCTGCAGTCTGCTTTCATGCTCAGGCGGCGTTAATGAAGATTTATTTGCGATATCAGATTCACCATATTTCGAAGGCATGCCGGATTTTAGTTATACAGCTGAAAGGGAGCACAAAGAAGTGCAAATTGTCGGAAACCGGTCTTCTCGATACAGTTTTGACGGGCTCCAGCCATATTTCGACCAAACTGGGGCAACAATGTTCCCGATGGTTCATTTCGACGAGCTTTTCACGAGCCAAGAGAGCTATGAAATTGACGGCGACAAAGTGACGATAACAAAAAACATACTTGGTGTCGAGACGGTCGTTAGCGTAACCGCAGGCAGCAATGTGCTGCTAAGGGATGGGCAAGAAATCGCAATGGCTACCACTCCTGTCAAAAAGGATGGAACAATATACATTCCGCTTGAGTTCGTTGGCCGTGCGCTGAGCTGTGGCGTGGGGTGGTGGAGCAGCGACAATGAGGTGCATTTCTCGCCGTATACTTCCATTTGCGTCTATGTCTGGAACGAAAAAGAAAACTCATCACTAAGGGGCCTTCGGTATTCCTATACGATAAGCGGCGATTACACTGTTGACATGCCTAGAATTGCAGCCAACGCTACACCGAGCTACAGAAAAGTACGGTCCGTGATAAACAACTTGCCTCAAAATGCCAATGTTACAACTACTCTGCTATACCGGATAAAAGGATATGTCGTTCCGTACACCGTGTTTGATCACGTAATCGATGACGTTTACGAGGCTGGACTAATAAGCAGCTACAACGAATACTGTCTCGACGAAATTCCGCCTATCATTAAGGATTTTGACGATTTCGTCAATGATTGGTATTCGCTGGAATTGTGTGCTATTGATGAAGAAGCGATTTATGATTCACCAGGCCATGTATACCGTTTTTCCTTTTTCCCGGCGTTCACTGATCAGATTGTCGTGCGAATGGAAATAAGCGACAAAGGAACAGCAGATGCCTATATTAAAGTCAGCAAAGGTGTCGCTTCTGGTCACGGCGGTGGAATTTCAAGATCAAAGAAGGCAAAAATGAACAAAGCGGAAACTGACGAGTTCCTTGAGCTGTTAAAAAAAAATGACTATTGGAACTTGCCGGCGGAAGAAATTAAATTGTTTGTGCTTGATGGCCACAACTTCGTTGTCGAGGGCGTCAAGGACGGGACATACCATATTGTTGACAGATGCACGCCAGAAGAAGGCGAAGATGTTTACGGTTTGCAGGAGTACTTTTTCAACTTGCTCAAACAAAAATTCAGAATACAGGTGAGAAAATGAAGCTGAAAAGGCATGACTAGCAGCCACAGTGCCATTGCTAGTTCGCCGATTCCTAGGGCGGCAAGCACCGGATGGGCGGAAACATCTGCACCTTTGGTAAAGAAAATACCAAAAGCGGCGAGATGGTAGGAAGCAGCCACCAGCAAAGCAACGCCGATTGTTTTGGGGACATAGTCTGATTTAAATATTAGCATTGCGAGAGGTATCAGCCACAAGCCCCAAAACAGCTCACCTGCCATTTCGATGTATGGCCGCAGTTTGAAAAGACAGGCGGCATCTTCCAAACTTCCCGCATTTGCAGCGATAATTTCTGAAATTTTGCCCATGAGCACTATTGCCGTACCAGTGATTACAAAGCCCGTCATCCACCTTGTCAGCCTATAATCCACCGACACAAACAATTTGCACAGAGTTTTTGCCAGCAATATGAAGCAGGAATATCCGGCAAGGAAAGCTACGGTGCCTGCCCAGAACAATGCTATATTGGAATTGATGTTGCTTTGGGTTGCCGCTGCGTTGCCTGAAATCAGCAGCTTTTCATCGACATACAAATACGAAAACGGCGCAATCATAATGAACAGCATCCACCAAGCACCCGCTAACCGGGCGGTTCGTTTATTTTTCTCAGCATCAAGCATTTTTCTGCCCATCCTCCCTCGTCCATTTTACAGCCATGATGACAATAAAGATTGCAATCATCAGCAGGCCAAAAGCCGCCAATGCGCCTTGACTGACTAATCCTCTGATTTGCACTCGAACACTTCGCCAATTGGAACGCCGAACACATGGGCTATCCGAAAAGCCAGTTCCAAAGACGGCGTGTATTTCCCCGCCTCCAGTGCTATGATAGTCTGGCGCGAAGCCCCGGATTTTTCCGCAAGTTCAAGCTGGGTCATTTCATTTGCGAAAAACCTAAGCCTCCTGATGTTGTTCGTGATGATCAACTTTTTACCCATTGCTAACGCCCCTTTCGTAAAAGTAAACGCTCGCAATTCCTTCCGCTAGCGACCCTGTTGAAGTCGCGCCAAGCAGGATATGCAGTGCAGCCACAGTAGGCAGCCCAAACGCAAGAGCAGCAAGCATAGCGACAAGCCCCGCCCCCGTAACAATATAGCCAATGCGGGCGGATCTCAACCCGACGAGCCTGTCTCTCTCATCTTCAACCACTGTGGAAGCAATCAGCCTTTCCACTGTTTCGTCGCCCTGATCCTGTCCTGATGCTGCGATCTTAACCGCAAATACGACATGGAAAATGATTTGAACGGCAATAACTGCTGCAACGCTCATTCCTATAAAAACAAGCATGGCTGTCGCCCATAACTTGAGATTGTCAGGCGCGGGCGAATGTTTTGATAGCGCATAGGTGATGTAGGCGGCAACTACAAACACCCCTGCGACGATGCTGGCAATTGTTTTTTTACTGCTGTAGGACATCTCTATCCCTCCCTTCTTATAACATAGTATGATAACATAGACATATAGTAACATATAAAATACAATATGTCAAATATAATTTACATGAAAAGCAAAATTTTAGAAAAGGGCAATTAGCAAGCGCAATTTACCAAGACGTTGAAGCGATCATCTCTTTGTGGTATACTTATATCCTGAGAGATATGGGGATGAAAAATGAACAGAAAAAAAATTGCGGAAGAAACTCTGAAAATACAACAGCAGGGCTACTACGATACAAATGGTGCAAGGGTTGAGTTCGCCGAAATGCAGAAGGCTTCGGAGAAAAACAGCTTTTTGATAGTGCCAGAGGAAGGCAGACGGCTGATCCGAGACATGAAGCCGCCTGAAAGGGGGCTACTTGCTCCCATAACGGTGGTAAACCAATCCACAGTGCAGGCGGTTATGGACATGAGCTGGGGCGGCGAGCGCCTAGCCGCTCTGAATTTCGCTAGCGCAAAGAATCCGGGCGGAGGTTTTTTAAGCGGCGCAATGGCGCAGGAAGAAGCCCTCGCGGCGTCAAGCGGGCTGTACAAAACCCAATTGCTCCACATGGCGTATTACAACGCCAACCGGGCCTGCGGGACGATGATGTACACGAACCATGCGATATATTCACCCAGTGTGGTGTTTTTCCGTGACGGTAATTTCGAGCTTGTTTCAACGATAGCCACAGCTTCGGTGCTAACTTTGCCTGCGGTAAACTTAGGACAGGTCGTATTGAAAGGCGAAGACGTGGAGACGGCAAAATCAGCCATGAAAAACCGGATGCGTCTGTGCCTCGCTATTTTTGCCAGCCAGAAGGAGAACCACTTAATACTAGGTGCCTATGGATGCGGGGTGTTCAGAAACGATCCAAAGGACGTGTCGCACTGGTGGAAAGAACTGTTGATTGACGAAGGCTATGGCCGTTTCTTCTCTAAAGTCGTATTTGCCATACTCGATAGTTCCAAAACCCAAGGCAGCATAACTGTGTTTCAAAATGCATTTCTGCAGACAAATGCCAGCGACCTCATTTTTTCATAGACAAGCCTTAGTATTGTACTTTGAATTTGAATTGAACCGGCGAGGCATCCGGCGTCAGCAATTCCATGCGGTAATCGCCGAAATAATCAATAAGTTCGTCCAGCAGCTGGGCAGTTTGAGGGATTCTGTCGTGGGCAAGCAATACGACGCGGCTTGAATTGCCGACTGTGGTTACAGCGTTGTTATAGAGTTCCGACACGACAGGGTTTTTGACTGCGTCCTGAAGCGATGCGTTCCAGTCGAAAAACACATAGCCTGATTCGGAGACCGCATCCGCGATTTCATCATATGTCAGCTTGTTATAGCCGTTTACACTGCCGCCTGGGAAGCGTATCACACGAGAGCGTATGCCGGCAATCCTGTAAATTGCGTCATCTGCGCGGCGCAGGTCTTCCATGAATGCATCAGCGGAAGCGTATATTTCACGATAATCGTGAGAATAGCTGTGCAGGCCAACAGCATGCCCTTCATTGACGATGCGGAGAACCAAATCGGGGTAACGGTCAGCAAACGCGCCAACGAGAAAGAATGTAGCCTTAACCCCACGCTCTTTCAGTGTGTCAAGCACCAGCGGCGTAACGCTTGGCGACGGGCCGTCGTCAAATGTCAAGTACATGACTTTGTCGGGATCGCCGCCATGCGCAGAAACACCGGCTGCATAGTTGACGGGTTCAGCAGATGCACCCTCCGGTGCGTATTGCTGAACTACAACAGCGGCACTGTTATTTTGGCTACTGTCCGGAGTTGCTTCGCCTATAAAGCCAGACAATAGGGATAAAACTACAAAAAGGCATGTTGCTGATAATGTTCTCATGCTCACAGCATATCAGGTTCTGCGCAGATATGCGTTACGAAAGTATTAAGAATTCTTTCGAAAAAGTAAAACTTCACGCATTGCGTTTGCCAAAACTTTCAAGTGCTCCAGCTCGTATTCCCTGAGTTTCATCCGGTCAAGAAATGTATCTGGGTCAATAACGTCTCTGACCTGCGCTTTCTGCTCTTTGCTTAGGGAGTTGTACCCTTTCACTGAGTTAGTCGCAATATGGACAATGCTGTTTCTGATGAAGCCGTCCTTGCGTTCATTCCCAACGGGGCTTGATATTTGAGCGCTGTATCGCATCATCATATAGTCGTCAAAGCTGATGTACTTGACAGCCATAACCTTTACCATCTTGAAGTCGCCGTATTTCTTCCTGTTCCAACGCTCCGTCATAATGGCATGCAGCTCGTCAATCGTTATTGGCTCGTTTAGCGCAATGCGGGCGTCCCGCCTTTGCTGAACCTCGTTTTTCACATTTTCAAGTAAGCCCATTTGTTTTGTTCTCAAAGACCATCTTCATTGACGTGCCTTCTTCTTCCATTTCTATGATGATCTTGTTGCCGTCGACAGTCCCCTTTATTGCATCACCGTCTGCGTTGAGTGTGACTGTGTTTCCGTCAACTGTAAACGTGCCTTTCATCGGATCGTCATTTGCCTCCATCGCACCCATGAAGACTCCGCCGCCTAGAAACTCGATGAAGATATCTTCACGATTGAATTCGCTGCCATCGTTTGCCATTTCACCCAGCGTCTCGAAGAATGTCAACCAGTCTTCCCCGTCAATCTCCCACGATACCAGAGTGTATTTCCCCGTCAGCGAAGACGGCGGGGTTTCCGGCGTGTAGCCCTTGCTTGTGTCAATCACAATCGTATTGTTTGCTCCGTCCCAGTCCACGCCAAAATCAAATGCCGCCCCAATGTCACGAAGTTTGAAATAATTGTTGCCTTCTATGTTGTAAGCAGTGAAACTGACCTCCTTTCCGTCAAGGTATATTTTTGAGCTTGTGGGTGCAGGTGTCTTGTCTCCTGCGCCCTTGCCTGTCATCTCGCCGCCAACAGCAGTGTAGGGCTTGTCGCTTGTGAGTGAAATGGCGTTTTTCGCAGCGTCCCACGCGACCTCATATTGTTTTTCTGTGCCTGAAAGAGTGTGCGCGACATCGCGCAGCTTGAAATAATTGTTGCCGCTTATGTTGTAAGCGTCAAAGGACACAATCGAGCCGTTTACAAGAACGGTTGAGGACGTGGGCTTTGCCACAAGGGTATCCATTGCGGATGCGGGACCAGCTGCAGCAATTATCATGCTGGCTGTCAGTAATAAAACAAACAGTTTCTTTTTCATGGTAGTAATTCTCCTTTCTTTGTGTGTACAGTATATAATAACATATTCGCAAAATCAATTAATTTGCAGTTTTTCGTAAAACCGCTTTATAGCCGCTGCGGTTTCGGCCCTTGTCGCCGTCTTTTGGGGCCACAGCCGTTCGTCGCCGCTGCCGGTTATGATGCCCCTGCTGCAAGCCCAGTCAAGCCCTTCGCGTTTGTCGTGCGATATCGCGAAAAAGTCTGCGTAATTGATAATTCCGGGCAGGTTGCCGTTCGCCGCCCCTTTGCCCGAAAAAACGGCATAGCGCCAAAGCATGTCAGCCATCTGTTCGCGGGTCGCCGGGTCTTCAGGTCCAAAGCCCCCGTCACTGTTCAATTGCGCGATATTGCTTAATAGCACCCATTCTACCGCAGTCTTGTACCAGCGGTTGCCGACGTCCGGCGGTAAGCCGGGGCTTTCGTCAAAATCAGGCATGCCCGCCATATTGTAGATCGTATTGGCTAGCATAGCCCGGCTCATGATTTTGTCCGGCTCGAAGAGGCCATCTGCCGTGCCGCGCATAAACCCCTTCTCATGGACGTACAAAACATAGTCGAAATACCACGAGCTTGCGGGTACGTCAGTGTACAGCGAGTACGCTTTGTCGCTTTCTATAGTCAGTGCGCTTGTAAAGAAACGTGGCAGTTTGTCAGTAATAAACTCCACCTTGCCCGTATCCTTGTCATAAGCGCAAGGTATTTCATGCACTTTGCCTGTGTCGTCCACAAAGTAGAGCGTAAAAGAATAGGCGAGCTGCCCGTCGCTCGGAGCAAATGGGATACTGACCGTGAGCCCATCCTTGAACCCACTAAGGGTGG
>WRJK01000058.1 GCA_009782285.1 Clostridiales bacterium | reverse complement strand
GATTATACTTTTATTAATCGCTGTTCATGTCCCCAGGTATTTCCCCCTGTCCACGAACGTCTCCACCTTGCACGGCGCCATTCCGTACTGCTTTTCCCAGTCCGTACGCAGCTGCCGGAGGCTCGCCGACAGTATCCGCGACGCCAGGTTCGCTATGGAGACCCACGGCAAAATCAAGAACCGGTTGTTGTTCACGAGGCGCGGCAGCATTGCGGCCCTCGTTTCGCCGTCCCAGCCTATGTAGGCGTCCCTGGGGCCCAGCTGGTACACCGCCGAACAGAAGCTGACCGCCCCGACGATCCGGTGCCCCAACGTCACGACGTACTTGACCCTGCCTCCGAACGAGCTGTCAAAACCCAGGTAGTGGTGCTCGTCCACCAGTTTGTTCCAACAAGGTTCCCATTCCGTCTCGTCGACTTTGTGCAGCAGCAGGCATTCTTCATAGTCGTCGATTTTTCCTGACATCGGCGTCTTGTCGTACCTGTAAACCATGCGTTTCTGTGCCTCCGTTTCGTGTGCTATATTCCCTCTTCATAAACTATACCAGCTCAAAACGCAAATGTTAATGGCAACATTGTTCTATGTAGGGTTAAGGGTTGTACTTTTGAACAGTTATCCTATCGACGTTGTACCAGTAATTCAGATATCTTTTGTTATGATGATATGTTGTTCTCAGATATAATATTTGTCCTTCTGGCGTCCATTTGTTAATTGTATCGATAAGCGAACTCTCGAAATACTCTTGATGACTGGCCCGCTTGGGTTCCCCTGTTAGCAAGTTCCAGCTCATACTGCCGTCCCACCCTATTGCGCTGTCAAGCTGTTTTTGTGTAGAGATGAATTCATAGGCAACGTTTTTCCATTTGTAGTCTTGATGGGCAGTATTGCACCCGTAGGCCAGGGCGGCTATAACGGTTCTCTTCATTTTGAGCAGTTTCATCAACTTAATTCTACATTGGTTTTGGCACGGAGTCAAGTGGGGGGGCGATGTCACTGCCTGTGGCAACGCGAAAACCGAAAACCCGCCAAAGTTTATGGCAAGCCGTTGACAAAGTCGATAGTTGTGATATGCTTGTATGTGTGATGAAAATGAACAACTAAAAGGTGAAACGCCGCGACTGCTGCCTCGAAAGGAGGAATTTTTGGTGTGGAAAAACGCAAAAATACTTTACGTTGACTTGACTGAACGAACTGCAAGGACAGAAGAGCTGGATGCGGAAACCTGGCGGAAATACCCGGGGGGCTCCGCGCTTGGGATGTACCTTATGCTGAAAGGGATGTATCCGGCAGCAGGCCCGCTTACGCCGGAAAACATGCTGATCTTTTCGGTGTCGCCGCTTACGGGGCTTCCTGTTAGCGGACTTTCCAGGATGTGCGTGACAACAAAGAGCCCGCTTACCGGAACCGCCGGAGATTCGCAGGTCGGAGGTTTCATCCCCGCGCACCTAGCGGCAAGCGGGTACGCTTCTGTCGTCATTACCGGGAAGGCCGACGCGCCGGTTTACCTTTACATCGACAAGGAAAAAGTAGAAATAAAAGACGCGGGGGAGCTTTGGGGTATGACTACGGACCAAGCGGAGGAAGCCATCGCAAGGGAGCTTAGCGGTGAAAAGACGGAGTCATCGATCATCGGCCCGGCTGGGGAAAACCTAGTCAAGTACGCTGCAATAATCCACATGAAAAGCAGGGCGAACGGCAGAAACGGCACAGGGGCTGTGATGGGCTCCAAGAACTTGAAGGCTCTGGTAGTCAAACGCCAGCAGATGCCCAAGCCCTTCGACAAGGAGGGGCTCAAGACCCTGACCGGGAACGTCAAGGAAAGGATTGCAGCAAACCAAACCATGGTGGACACGGCCCTGCACGGCTCCGCGATCTGCGTGGACGCCCACGCGGCAGAAGGCTTCCTGCCGAGCTTCAACTGGGAGGCAGGCATCATGGACGATTGGCAGAGCACTGCCGGCACCACAATAACGGAAACCGTGCTGAAGGAAAGGGACACCTGCTTCGGTTGCGCCGTCCGCTGCAAAGGCGTAGTGGAGATCGAAGGCAAAGTCGACCCGAAATTCGGCGGGCCCGAGTACGAAACTTGTTCGACTTTTGGTTCGTATTGCGGCAACTCGAACCTAGAGGACATTTGCCTAGCAAACCAGCTTTGCAACATGTACGGAATCGACACCATATCCTGCGGGGCGACCATAGCTTGGGCGATGGAATGCTATGAAAAGGGCATCCTCACAGCCAACGACACAGACGGCATTGATTTGAAATTCGGCAACGGGAAATCCTTTGGTGCGCTTATTAAAAAAATCGCGTACAGGGAAGCTGGGATCGGCAATTTGCTGGCCGAGGGGAGCGCACTGGCGGCTAAAGCTTTTGGCCAGGCAGCCGAAGACCTTGTGGTTGCCACCAAAGGGCAGGAATGGCCGGCTCACATGGTGCAGTTCAAGCCAAACCTAGCGGTGAACTACGCTGTTAACAACTTTGGGGCAGACCATCAGTCATCCGAGCACGACCCGGCGCTGATGGCGCCGGAGGACGACCAAAACTGGGCATGGCCAAATTTGCTCGCCAAATTCGAAAAAGTGGACGGATACGGCATACTCGACGACAACAAGGCGAAGTTCGCGTTCGTCACCCAAAAATTCTATTCCATGATGGACACGCTGTGCCTCTGCCAGTTCGTATGGGGCCCTGCGTGGCAGCTATACGGGCCGGAAGACTTGATTCTTTTATGCAAATACGCTACTGGCTGGGACACGTCAATTGAGGAGCTTCAGGAAATCGGCGAAAGGCGGCTTGTCATGATGAGGATGTTCAACGCAAAGACAGGTTTTGGCAGAAAAGACGACAGCCTCCCGAAGAAAGCGTTACTGCCTATCACCGACTCGGCAGGGGACACGCACCAACTCACGGCTGAAGGGTTTGAGGCGGCACTGGACTCGTATTACAGCTACGCGGGCTGGAACGCAAAAACCGGGGTGCCAACAAAGGAGACGCTCTCCCGGCTGGGGTTGGAATGGTTATGACAGTGAAAATAAACAAAAATGAAACCGAGGTAGAAGAAGGCTTGACTGCAGAGCAGCTTCTGGCAAGCCGGGGAAACCCTCGGGCAGCAATATGGGTTAACGGAAAGCAGCTCCTAAAAGCCGAATACGGCTCCCATGTCATA
Organism: Clostridiales bacterium; assembly: GCA_009782285.1. GTDB lineage: Bacteria > Bacillota > Clostridia > Peptostreptococcales > Anaerovoracaceae > WRJK01. Next base: position 14,777 of record WRJK01000058.1, on the reverse strand, counting down.
CAACCGGGCGACGAAATCAAAATACTGCGGATAGCAGCGGGTGGATAGAAGCACAATCGCGAAAGGTGGAAATCAGCAATATGAAGAGATTGAAATTTTCAAAAGAAGCATGCATCGGCTGTCAGCTTTGCGCTCAGGCATGTTCGGCCATGCACGAAGGCGAGTATTCGCTTTCGAAAGCCCGGATCGGAATAAGCTCCTATTACGACAAGGGCAAAGAGCTCAAGTACTTGGACGCATACTGTACGCTGTGCGGCATTTGTGCTAAGAATTGCCCCGAAGGAGCCATCGAGTTTGGCGACAGCTTGGCACTGGACTCAGGGAAGTGCACCGGCTGCGGAACCTGCGGGCCTGCGTGCCCGAGGAGTGTCATTAAATATTTCAATGAAAAACCTCTGCTGTGCGACACTTGCGGAGGGGCGCCGGTATGCGTGGAGATATGCCCGCACGGGGCGCTCAAATACGAGTAGGAGGAGGGGAAGATCATGCAAGGTTATCAAAACAGTGTGCTGAGAGTGGATCTGAGCAGCAAGGAATACACAAGCGAGCCCCTTCAAATGGAATGGGCAAGGAAATACATAGGCTCTAAGGGGCTTGCAATAAAGTACCTTTACGAGGAACTGGCACCAAAAACAGACCCGTTTTCAGCGGAGAACAAGCTGGTGCTTATGACCGGCCCGCTAACGGGAACGGTCGTGCCCTGCTCGGGAAAGCTTGCAATAGCGTCAAAATCCCCTGCGACCGGAACAATAAGCGACGCCTCCATCGGTGGCCACAGCGCGGTACGGCTGAAATACGCAGGATACGACGCAGCCATTTTTGAAGGAAAGCTGCCTGCCCCGGGCTACGTGGTCATACGCAACGACAAAGTGGAATTTAAAGACGCCGCCCACCTTTGGGGCAAAGGCGCCCATGAAACCGAGGGGCTGCTGTCTGCCGAGTACGGCCATGGCGCGGGAATATTGTGCATAGGCCCCGCCGGGGAAAACCTTGTAGGGATGGCGTGCATAAACTCCGACTACTACAGGCAGGCTGGCAGGGGCGGCCTTGGCGCCGTAATGGGCAGCAAGAACGTTAAAGCCATAGTGGTGATAGGGGACGGCGGAGTCAAAATCCCGAACATCGAAAAGGCGACGCGGCGTTTCATTGAAATAATGAAGGAGGACTGTCTGCAGGAGGACAACACGTTTGTGTACGACTGCGGCACAACGGCTTTCTTGGAAGCCTGCAACGACGGGGGCATACTACCGTACAAGAACTTCTCCGACGCAACGGACGAGAACTGGGTGAAATACAACGGCGACGTGCTGCTTGCAAGCAAAGCAGGCAAAAGGGGTTGCGCAAGCTGCGCCCTAGGATGCGGCAATTTCCTGAAAATTGGGGATGCAACCGTCGAGGGCCCCGAGTACGAGAGCATTTCAGCTTTTGGGCCAAACGCGGGCGTGTCCGATCCTGAAGCCATAGCCAAGGCGAACGAAATAGCCGACGACATGGGCCTGGACACCATCAGCGCAGGGGACGTGATCAGCTGGGCAATGGAAATGACGGAAAAGGGCGTTCACGACTTCGGGATCAAATTCGGCGATGCCGCCAAGTATCAGGAGTACCTGAAGCTGATGGCAAAGAGGGAAGGCGTCGGAGCGGATCTTGCCCTTGGAGTGAAAGGCGCTTCAGAAAAGTACGGCGGGGAAGGCTTCGCCCTGCATGTTAAAGGGCTCGAATACCCGCAATACGAACCGCGCGGCTCTTGGGGGATGTCGCTGGCCTACGCCGTGTCCGACAGAGGGGCATGCCACATGAGGGCATACGCGCCAAACGAGGAGGTTTTCGCTGCGAGCATACCGCCTTATACCCCCGAAGGGAAAGGCCAGATGGTGTACGGCCTTGCCGTCCACAATGCCATCAAATTCTCCCTTTGCGTATGCGATTTCTGGGCGACGCTGGAAAAGGGCATGATGGCAGAGCTGGTGAGCTTGGTCACGGGCGAGGAATGGACGGAGGAAGACATGAACGCGGTTGGCGAAAGGGTGATAAACATAGCCAGGGCGTTCAACCAAAGGGAAGGCTTCAGCAGAAAAGACGACACTATACCGGGGAGGCTGGTAGCCGAAGCACTCAAGTCAGGGCCCGCCGCTGGGCAGAAAATCCCACAGGAAGCTTTTGAGGACATGCTGGACCAATACTACGGGATCCTTGGCTGGGACGAAAACGGAATGGTCCCGGGCAGCATCATCGACACGCTGTAGGGCTTTCGGGGGATTTAAAATGGTAGTTACCATACTGCTCAAGGGGAGCCTGGCCAAATTTTTCAACGGGGAAAAAGAAAAAACCGTGGACCTGCCTGACGGCTGCTCCTGCGAGGAGGCGCTCCTCGCCTGCGGAATCGACTGGAAACAAGAAAAAAATTTCGGGTTTGTGGCAATAAACTCGAAAAGGGTGATGATTTGTGATATACTGAGAGACGGCGACGAGCTTAAGGCCTATCCCAAAATATCCGGAGGCTAAGAAACGGGAGCTGTCTATGAAAAAGCGGTACGAAAGAAACATGAATGCATTGACCGCCGAAGAAAACGCTCGGCTTTCCGGATTCAGGGTTTGCGTGGTTGGCTGTGGAGGACTCGGCGGGTACGTGATAGAATTCCTCGGAAGGCTTGGCGTCGGCCACATTACCGCAGTCGACGGCGACGCCTTTGAAGAAAGCAACCTCAACAGGCAGCTTTTATCTGACGAAGGGTCTCTCGGGGAAAACAAGGCCGAGGCGGCTGCAAAACGCATGAAAGACGTCAACTCAAACGTAACTGTTTCGGCAGTGAAGAAGTACGTGACGGACGAGAACTGCGAAAGCATACTAAGGGGTCACCACATAGCAATCGACGCCCTTGACAACGTGAAGACGAGGCGATTATTAGAAAACACGGCGCAGAAGCTCGAAATCCCGCTGGTGCATGGCGCCATCGCGGGGTGGTTCGGGCAGGTGTGCGTCATCATGCCCGGGTTTCCTGTATTTGACAAGCTTTATTTGGGCAGCACTGAGCCAGGCATGGAAAACGAACTCGGCAACCTACCGTTTACAGCTGCAGCCACAGCTTCCGTGCAGGCAGCAGAGGCAACAAAGGTGCTGCTTGGGAAGGGCAGTGCGCTTTCTGGCAAGTTGCTGGCACTAGATCTGATGTCGCAAGACTACGAAGTGTTTGAATTGGCAACTCAATCTGTATAATCCTAAAAAAGGGAAAGACCATGGCAGCCTACGACAAAAACGACAAATGCCCGATCTGCGGAGGACGACACATCTACTCTGAAGCTGCCGTGCGCACGAACTGCATGTTTTGCGGCGAACTTTTCTATACCAACCTGACCTGCGAAAACGGTCACTATGTCTGCGACGACTGCCATCTGGAACGCGGGTTGGCGGAAATAACCTCGATATGCATGAGCAGCAGGAAAAAAGAAGCCATCAGCCTTGGCTATGAATTGATGATGAACAAATGGGTGAAGACCCATGGGTCCGAGCATTCGTTCCTAGTGGCGGCAACTTTGCTGACGACTTATAAGAACAGAGGGTACGGCACTGAGGCTGTGACCCGGAATTTTAGCAAGCTTCTTGAGGAAGCAAAAAACCGAACGATGAAAATCCCGGCAAATTCCTGCAGCTACTGGGGGTGCGCCGGGGAAGCCATAGGAAGCGGCGTTTTCGCAAGCCTGATCTTGAAAGCTACGCACATGTCAGCAGGAGAGCTAAGGTTTGCAAACGCTATTACTGCGGGGGTTTTGGAACAAGTTGCGGCTTGTGGCGGCCCTCGCTGCAGCAAAAGAGAAACCCTTATTGCAATTCTTGAAACATCAAGGTTCACCGAAGAGCACTGGCGCATGCCCCTTACCGGTTTTCAAGGGGCCCTGTGCGAGTTCTTCAATCGAAACCCCGACTGCACGGGCGACAATTGCCCATTTTACCCTGTTCCTGAAAGCTAGGCTAGCAACAAAGATTCAAGCTACTGGAAGGTCATAAATAGTAATTGGAGTAAAAAACTCTAACTGTTGGCATATATTAGCTGCATTGGGATGTGATGCCATTTTTACTAGTAGGCAGAATGCAGCAATATCAACATAAATGCAATTCCGCAAACCGAATATGCCGATTTCCGAAAATCCGCAAGTCATCCGATTGGCTATTGACATTCAAGCAGCTTTAACCCATATACTTAATATTATTAGCACATAAGTATTAAAGTCAGGATAATACTGTGCTGGGCATCATAGCTAAGCGATAGAGAATGGGGTTATCACATAGAAAGGAGATTAATATTTTATGCAAAGGAGACATTTCAAAAATCGGGAAATGAAGCGGCTTTTCGGCGTACTGCTGTCCTTGTTGCTCGTATTCTCGATGTTGCCAATCAGTGCGCTTGCCGATGAAATTGTTCCTGACTTAGAAAGCCCGTTGATTGAAACAGAAGCAAGCGAAACAGCGGAAGCAGACGCGGCAGATGCAGCAGATGCAGATGCGGCAGATGCGGATGTAAACGCGGCGGATGCGGCAGATGTAGACAAAACGGCATCAATGGAAGACGTGGATGACGAGGGCGCCTGCCTTGAATACACGGAAGAAGCAGACATTGTTACCGAAGACGATGACATTTACCTTATCCAGGAGGGTGATGAGGATTTCTTGGAGCAAGAGGCAGGGCTTATGGCGCCCAGAGCCTTGTTGGCTGCGGCTGGCGACGTTTCGACTGAGAGCGAGCTCCGCCTCGCCGTCAGCGGTGCACCGGCTTCGGATCCGGTCACAATTACCTTGGCGAATTCCATCACTTTGACAGGCGACCCGCTGAGCATTCCGCTGGGCACGAACATTACGCTTGCGGCCGGCATTCCCGGATCTGTTGAATTGATCGGCGAAAACGGCCAAAATGTCATCAGCATACCGGGCGTGGCGAAGCTGACGATAGACGGCATCGTTGTGACCCATGCAAGCGGCGCAAACGGCGGAGGGGCAAGCATTTCAAGCGGCGGCATTCTTGTAATGGAAAGCGGCGGGATATCAGGCAACAACAACCGCTTTTCCGGTGGCGGCGTTCAGGTCACCGGAGGCACTCTGTTCATGTACGGCGGCATGATATCAGACAACACCGCCGGGAGCTTCGGCGGCGGCGTGTACGTCGGCAACAATGGTACGCTGACCCTAGTCGGCGGCGAAATATCAGGCAACACCGCCACGGGCCTTGGCCCCAGCGGCGGCGGATCCGGCGGCGGCGTGTACATCAACAGCGGCTTGTTTACAATGACGGGCGGCAGTGTTGCGGACAACAAGACGCCCGGTGGCGGCGGCGGCGTGTACAATACCGTCAATGGCGCATTTTTACTGGCCGGCGGCGAAATATCAGGCAACACCGGCAGTTCAGGCGGCGTAAGAAACGACGGCGCTTTCACCATTGAAGGGGGCATCATCAAAGGCAACCACGGCGAATACTTTGGCGGCGGCGTGTACAACAACGGCAGAAGCGTCTTTACCATGAGCGGCGGAGAAATCAGCGGCAACGACGCCCCGCAAGGCGGCGGCGTGTACAACGTGGGCAGCAACCCGTTTGTGATGGAAGGGGGCGTTATTAAAGGCAATACTGTTGGTTTGGTCGGCGGCGGCGTGTACAACGGGGGCAGCAGCGTCTTTGTCATGACGGGCGGCGAGATTTCCGGCAACACGGCAGCCGACAACGGCGGCGGCGTCATCAACAACGGCGTGTTCGAGATGAGGGAAGGCCCAGAAGGCAAAAAACCTGTAATTTCCGGCAACGCAGTTACAGGCGACACAGACTACAACCGCGGCGGGGGAGTGTTCAACGTCGTCAACGGTTCGTTTTTCATGGCAGGCGGTGAGATTTCCGGCAACACGGCTGTTCAAGGCGGCGGCGTAGGCAACTACAGATCCGGCAGCGCCTATCAGCCGATATTCATAATGTCCGGCGGCGAGATTTCCGGCAATACGGCTGTCAGGGGCGGCGGACTGTACAACAACAGTACGTTTCAGCTTTACGGAGGCGCGATTTCCGGCAACGAGGCAGACTATGGCGGCGGAGCGTTCAACTCAAGCCCCAGCCAGACTGTTGAGGCAGTATTTGCTATGATGAGCGGCGAAGTTCGCGGCAATACGGCTATCGACGGTGGCGGCGTGTTCAACAGCGGCCTCCTTGTCGTATCCGGCGGCAAGTTTTACGGCAACACAGCAGAAAATGACGGCGGCGGGATATGGGCAGCCCATGAGACGCTGGACAAAGTCAGCGTTGGCGCCGGCGCAGCGTTTTCGGACAACAGCGCCCGCAGGTCATACGGCAGAAGCCCGGCAGACGACTTGCTTTACGCAGCGCAGATCCAATGTACGCAGTGGACGGCGCCTTTAACCCAAGGTTACAACAATTTTGACATCAGTTACTCATACGAAGCGACGATCATTCCGCCGGAGGTAGTCCAAAATGTGACAGTCACGACCGTCAACACGAAGACTGTCGAAATATGGCAGGGTGAAATGACGCCGTACCAAACGATAACCCAGTATTCCGGAGCCAATCACGGCTCTGTGACCGTGACGACACCTGCCCAGCTTGCATTGAAGGAGCTGTTCATCAACCCGAAGAACGGCAACCTCGACAACAAGCACAAGCAGTTTAACGACCTAGTTGTCAAGAACTCCAACCACTTCACTTTTGCCAAGTTGGCGGTGGCTGACCTGAAAAACGGCGGGGCAGAACTTGTTCTGGTCGTCGGGAACAAAATTGACACAGTCGGCACGGGAAAGGCTTTTATCAACAGCGCAGGCAAGCTTGAGCTTTCATTTGGCGTCAGCATCAGTTCATCCAAATTCGGGGCTGTGGCTTTCACCAACCTCCTCGAGCCTAAAAACGGCAACATCCACTCGGACAAAGTGTTCAGCCACGACAACAAGACCGTCCTGAACATGCCGGCTGCTGACAAGAACGGCTACATATACCTATATGTCCACTTTGACAGCCTCAAATACAACTCCTATACGGAAGAGTCGGCGGTCGTGTGGAAAGTGACGAAAGAGCCTGAAATAATATGGACGGAGACTTTTACATCCTATGAAGAACCGCTGCCTGTTGTTGTCCCGTTCAAGGTGTTTGACGCAGACAGCAACGAAGTCGACGAAGCTGCATGGGCCAATCCAACGCCTGGCCTTTACACAGTTGTTTTCTACGACCCGTACCTGACGGACCCTGTAAAAAAAGTGGTCGAGGTCGTATACAACGAAGCTCTGGTAGTGGAGTATGTTGCGAATCACGAAGTGCCTGGCAGCAACACTGTTAAGAGGATAGACCTCCCGTTCTTGGAAAAAGACCTTGTGATAACCCGCAAGACCGGGGGGAAATAGTTTCACCAAACCAAGGAGAAATAAGAAAACCAATGGGGAGCGCAGATGAGCGCTTCCCATTGGTTTTTGTTGCTTTTCAGGAAAAATGTGCTAAAATAATAGGGACAGGAGGATGTGATTATGAAAAAACAAATAGTATGCGGTGGGGCGCCTTCCGCGATAGGTCCGTATTCCCAAGCTATTCTGGCAAACGGGATGCTGTTCGTCTCGGGGCAGATGGGCCTTGACGTTAAAACAAACGAAATTCCAGAAGACATTTCCTCGCAGACGAGACAAGTCCTTGAAAATGTTAAGGCAATAATAGCCGAAGCAGGCGGGGGCATGGACAACGTTGTCAAGTGTTCGGTGTTCCTCAAAGACATGAACGAGTTTGCGGAAATGAACAGCGTCTACGGCGAGTTTTTCAGCGAGCCTTACCCTGCCAGGGTAACCGTCGAGGCTGCAAGGCTCCCTAAAGACGTGAAAGTTGAAATTGAGGCAATAGCGGTGCTGTAAAAAGGGGTGTTTCGAATATCCGGCTACAGCGAGACTTGCCTGCTGGCAAGCTTGCCTGCGTCCTCCCGGCTGTGGGTAACCAGAAGGATGGTTTTTTTGTCTGTGTAAACAGGCCAGATATTGCCAACAATGCGGTTTTTCAGCTCAAAATCCAGCTCCTTGAACGGTTCGTCGAGGAGCAGGATGGATGCGGGGCAAAGAAAAGCCCTGCCAACGGCGGCTCTGTGTTTCATCCCGCCGGAGAGCTGGTCCGGCAGGCTGTGGGCATTTGGCGACAGCTCAAGGCATTCGAGCATCTGTGCGATCTGGGCTTCGATTTCGTTTGGTGACAGCCGGTTTTTCAAAACCAATGCCATATTGTCAAAGACGTTCAGCCACGGCAGCAGGCGGTTTTCTTGGAAAAGGTAGCTGATGTCTGCATCGCCTGTGCCTGTTATTTCACCGCCGTCACACTTTTCGAGGCCGGCTACCAAGCGCAGAAGCGTTGTTTTACCGCGCCCGGAAGGCGCCATTATTGCGGTAGTCGCCCCTGCCGGGAACTCTGCCGAAAACCCTGAAAAGACAGTTGCGCCGGGGTATTTTTTGTGCAGGCCAGACACTTTGATCCGGGGCGGCTCTTTTCGTTCGGGTGCATGCCGCGCCTTTGCCCGGGAAAGGACCTTGCTTTTTGCGTAAGGTTTTGGCGCGTAGTTTTTCAATATTCGCTTGATTATTTTCTCAAATACCAAACTGAAGCATATTATTGAAATTGTCCAAGCGAACAAGTCTGCCGTCTCAAGGTAGGTTTTGGCGTTCATCAAATTGTAGCCCATGGAAAAATGCGGCGTGGCCAGTACTTCAGCAGCGACAACAGTCTTCCATGACAGCCCGGCTATCAGGTTTAGCGAGGCGGATATTTCCGGCGTTACCGAAGGCAGGTATATATAGGACATGGTGTCTGCCGCGCTCAAGCGGTAGAGCTTTGACAGTTCCAAGTGCTGGCTGCTAATATGATCGAACCCAGACAGCAGGTTTGTGTAGACTATGGGGTAGCACATCAGGAAGCAGACCACGACTGGAACCTTCCCCGATGTCAGGCAGAGCAGCAGGAACAGTATGATGGCCATGACAGGTGTTGCTTTGAAAATGAGCACCGGCAGCGAAAGCAGGCTCCGGATATATGAAAAACGGTAGGAAAGCAGCGCTGTCCCAAGCCCGAAGACAAAGGAAAGCAGCATTCCAAGGGCACAGCGGAAAACGGTTGCCGCAACGTCCCTGTAAAATGCTGCCGATGCAACAAGGGAGCAAAAGCTTTTAAATGCGCTAACAGGCGAGGGAACTATGATTTCCCTGCCAACCGCAAGATATATGGCTTGCCAGACAAGAAGCCAGAACAGAGCTATGAGCAAAACTTTTCTAGTGGTAGAAATCTTCATCTGGGAGGCTTCCTCCGATTGACTTTGGGTCTGCCTCCAGCAATACTTCGTAGTAAGCCTTTAGCACCGCAAAGCCTTTCTGCCTGTCTTCAAACATCACAAGGTTGCAGCCGGGAATCGCCTTTTCGGCTATCTCCGCATCAGGGATGAACCCTTTTTCAGCGATGAGCCCCGCAGCGTTTGGAGACTCGTTTACATAGTTGATTGACGCTGCATAGTCAGATAGCAGGTCTTCCAAGTCCTGCGGCCTGCCCTCCGCAAAGGATTTTTGCGCAATCAAGGAGCTCATTGGCAGCTCCATTCCCGTGGCGCGGCCCCACTCTGCGTTGAGGTCGAGGACGGTTTTGACCTTTTCCGATTTGCTGACAGCTACGCTCACAAATGGCTCCGGGATCATGGCAACGGAACCGGGGTTTGCCAAAAGCGCTGCGTTGACCTCGGTGTGGTTGGAGTACCATTCTATTGTCACGTCCGAATCGGGGCTCAAACCGGAAGAAGCCAGCAGTTTGTTCAAGATATACTCTGTTGTGCTGCCTTTTGCCGCAACCAATATGCTCTTTCCGCGCAAATCGCTTATAGACGATATGACGTCGCCCACGCCCTCGGTATTCTGCACTATGTACAATACGCCCAAGGCTATTGGCCCAAGGTTTGTTATCTGCCCTTCGGTTTTGTTGTACAGCACAGCCGCCAAGTTCGAGGGGACAGCCGCAACGTCCACTTCGCCCGTTATGATTTTCCCTGTTATTTCGTCGGGGCTCTGGTATACCGACACCTGGTATTTTTCAGGCTGATCCATGAGCTTGACCCCGCCTATGCCTGTGGGCCCGTTTAGCACCGCTATTTTGACTGGGGCAAAAGGGCTTGATTCGTCCGAAACCCTGTTCCCCGAACAGGACGCAAACGGCATGAGCAGAAATGCCGCTAAAACAATAGGGATGATTCTTGTTTTTTGCATTGCTGGCCTCCCTATATGAACAATTCGCCTTCCGCCAATATGGCACCCTTGCCGCCGACTTTGATCTTGACGGGGTCCTTGCTTGCGTCGATTGACGAGTATATCTTTGAAGGCCTTCCCATGGATTCGCCTTGCAGGAAGCAGCATTCGCTCCCTTCAAGAATTCCGTTTTCGTGCAGGTAGAAAGTCAACCCGCCGCTTGCCGTTCCGGTGGCGGCTTCTTCGTCTATGCCGTAGAGCGGCGCGAAGTTTCTGCAGCAGGCCGTAATCCCCGCCTCTGGGGTGTCCAAGGTGAAGACGTGAACCCCGCCAGCCTGCAGCTTTTCCGTCAGGGCAGAGAGGGCCCTGAAATCCGGCGCGACTGCGGCGAGCGCGTTGCGGTCTTTCACGGGCATGAATATGTCAGGAAAACCCGTGGATATGAAGTTGGGCAGCAGTTCCACTGTGCATTTCTTGCTGTCTATTGCAGAAACCTGTTCCCATTCTATCCCCAGCGACCGGTACAGCTCTTTTATCACCGGAAGGCTGTTCAGGCTTTTTTGGACTTTTGAATTTGGCATTTCCATCATAATGAGGCCGCCAGCGATGTCTATCTTGAGGTCTCCGGACAGAGTGTGAATCAGGAAAGAGGATTTTTTCTTCGCAAACCCGGTCTTTAGCAGGACCGTGAAGGTGCCGATAGTTGCGTGCCCACAAAACTCGACCTCTGCAGCCGGGGTAAAGTACCTGATCTGCAGCTCGTTTCCAGACAGTGGCAGCACATAGGCAGTTTCGGAGTATCTGAGTTCGGCAGCTGTTTTCAACATGACTTTTTCAGCAGGGAATTTTGAATTCTCGTCTAGCAGGACAACCCCGGCGGGGTTGCCTCCGAAGATGTTTTCTGTAAATGCATCGACTATGTAAAACCGCATTTTTTTACTCCTTTCTAAAACAATGTAGATTTTTACATATTTAGTTTAACCCAAAAAAGATGAAAATGCAAGGGATAAAAGGGGGGAGGGTGTTTGCATAAGTATCCCATGCATGTTATAATATCAACACGAGGAGGATGCTTTATGTGTGATCAAATAAAATTGAACAAAATAACGAGCATAGTCGTTCAAGCAGCCAGAGATAGTTTGGGAAGCAGACTTGACAAAGTCATCCTCTACGGTTCTTATGCCCGAGGCGATTATAACAGCGAATCGGATATTGACATTATGGTACTTGCAGATATACCGCTTGACGACAGGTGGCAAACTTATCTGAAAATCAGCAAACTCACTGAATGGTTGGATTTGGAGTACGACGTTCTTACGTCGATTAATGTCAACCTGGTCCAGACGGTTGACGAGGACGGGTATGTGACGATATACGAACACGACCCGAGGAACCTCATTGAGGCCGTCAACTACGACGGCGGCAACGGCAAGAGGGCCACTTTCGGCTACAACAAGGCCGGCCAGCTCGTGGAGATGGTGGACTGGAACGGCACCACCGAATTCGTGCTGGACGGGCTGGGCAGGATAACGGAAGCGACCGACCACGGCTGCAACGTCACCCTGTACGGCTACGACGAGGCGGGCAACAGGGCAAGCACGGCGTACCCGGACGGCACAGCGGCAAGCTATGAATACGACCTCCTTGACAGGCTTGTCGCGCTGGTTGACGCCGAAGGCGAGGTTACGGCCTACTCCTACGACGCAGCGAGGCTGACCGGCATGAGCTACCCCAACGGCTGGAGCGAGTCCTACTCCTACAACGCCAAGGGCTGGCTCACGGGGCAGGCCGCAACCGACCCGACGAACACCCCAAGCAAAACCGTCACCCACACCCACGAGTACGACGTTGGCAGCAACATCGAGAGGGAAACCAGGAGCGGCGCAGGCGGCCAGGACGCCTTCGACAGGGACCACGAGTACGACGCGCTGGGCAGGCTGGTCAAAACCACGGCGCAGACAGGCCAGAAGGACCGCAACTACGACTACTTCTACGACAGCCTGGGCAACCTAGTCTACGAGAAGAACGCAAACGGGGCGAACAAGGGCAACGAGTACTGGCACGACAGCCTTAACCAGCAGGTGCGGAAAGTGGTGGACAACAAGGATGAGTACCTTTACAGCTTCGACCTGCGCGGCAACCTAGTCGAGGGGAGGTACCAAGGCAACGGCTCGAACGCGAACAGGCTTGAGGAGCAGTACGCCTACGACGCATCGAACCGCATGGTGAAAGGCACAAGGTACAAGGGCACAAGCGTAGCCTACGAGGAGTCCCACTACGTGTACAACGGCTTCGGCGACCTTGTCGCCAACGAGTGGATCATAGCCAAGAACGCCTACGGGTACACCGGCATAAGCACGTCCCCCACGGAACAGGTGGGCGGAGCCGTCGCCTGCGACAGGCACCGGCACGCCACCGGCCAAGGGCACCAGAACCCCACCGGCAACGGGCACACCGCCGGCGGCACGGAAGGCGGCGCGGTTCCGGCCATAGGCGGCCACCAGGCCGTCGTGCACAAAGATTTCGCCATCGACTATGCAAGCCCGCTCAAAAATGTTATGATAGAGCTTGAAAGCGGCGACGACCCGAACGGCGAGTACCTCAAGTACCGGCACTCCTACGGGCTCAGGAAAACCAGCACCGCCGTCATAGGCTTCGACATCCTGTTCCACGCCCTGGGCGAGGGCGGGGGCCCGGACTCGGGGGTTGCGGAGTACGTTGTAGGCGAGGGCGGCGGGCTCGAGTTCGTGTCGGAGGAAAGCTTCTCGCTCAACTCGGTGCTGCAGGAGCACGACTACGGCACCGGGGAGTTCAACCCGGCGGTAATGTACATACTCAAGCTGCACCACCACCAGGACAGGCTCGGCGTCACCGACTACCTCACGGCTGCTGCCGCAGGCGGCAAAGTCATGGGCTACGTTACCTACGACGACTGGGGGGCGCTGACCGCAAAGGCCGTGCTCAACTGCCGGCTGAGGCAGCTCGACCTAGTGCAGGACTACACTGGCCACCCATACGACCAGGTGCTGGCGGCCTACTACGCCAAGGCTAGGATGTACGACGCCATCGACAGGCGCTTCATGGCAGTGGACCCGGTGAAGGGCAGCGTCAGTGACCCGCAGTCCATGGTGCAGTACACGTACTGCTTGGACAACCCCGTTCTGTATGTGGATCCGCTGGGGCTTATGGAAGTGTTAGCGAAATACGTAGTTGAGAAAAATGGCGGTAGCATTAGCTGGAATTCAAAATTCGATACAGTCCTAGTTTCGATGAATGGAAAAGACCATACATACAATGCCAGCAAAAAAATCAATGGGAGAGTCGTTTTGGATTCAGCCGACCTCGCTTTGTACCATGGTGTACCGGAGTCGGAGCTGCTGCACAATACACGAGATGCATTTAACAGCGTAGACGATGCAGCAGCAGCATTCTTGCTTATGAAAATGCCTGAGACGCACACTGAAAACCGAGAGCACGGTTCATACATAAACAGAGTGTGGCACGACGGGAAAGAATATTTTTATTTCCCTATATTCGTGTGCGGTGGGCACAACGACGTTGTCGGCATTGCGATAGTAATGTATACCAATGGAAACACAAATGGTTATAACAATTCTGTGTTCATTCAGATAGGCGGTGAAAAAGTTATGGTTTACGATCCAGTTTCTGTTGCTTTTGTGCATACGCACCCAAGCTGTATTTGCCACAATGGCGTACAGTTTTCTGATCAAGACATGTGGATGGTTGACAGCAGCATATTTTTTGGTAACCTTAGCAGTATTTATCTTGGGACGACGACGGGGGAAATGCGAGTATACGACTCGAGCACAACTACTAAATGGGGTCGAAAACTGTCGTCTAACCTGCCTGCTGCAACAGTGGTATTTCCAGCTCCGCCCCCAGCTTACAAGAAGACAGACTGGCGCGTGATACCATGAGAATCACCGTCATCATATTCTTGTGCATCGCAATTTGTTTTTCATTAGGCGCTTGCGATGCCGGATTGAGGGTTGTCGGATTTGAGCTTGTCACATACCCTCACAAACTGTTCTACGTGATTGGGGTGGATAGTGAAATAGATATTGATGGTGGTACTGTGCAAATTGTCACAATCGATGATAAAAAACATCCCGAACGGATGCGTGCGGATCAAATGAGCTATTCTAGACTTGATGTCGAACATGAGATTGATTTCAGCACAGAAGGGATATACCTTGTGACAGTTAGCTGGTCTCCTGATTTTTTCGTTGCTTTCCCTGTCCAAGTTGTCAGCTTGGATGAGATTAGAAGAATAGCGGAGTTGGAAGTAGAGAATTAGTGACTTAGGGGCTAACAACGTGAACAAAGAACAAGAATTTTTGTGTCCGTAAGTCACTAGCCACCGCGTGTGTACGCGGTGCGTGGGCATCGCACGCGTAAGGAACGAACAACAAGGCCGGCCAGCTCGTGGAGATGGTGGACTGGAACGGCACCACCGAATTCGTGCTGGACGGGCTGGGCAGGATAACGGAAGCGACCGACCACGGCTGCAACGTCACCCTGTACGGCT
>WRJK01000057.1 GCA_009782285.1 Clostridiales bacterium | reverse complement strand
TGACCTGGGAGTTATGCTCCTTTATGTCGGATTCGACTGCGATTCCCCAGACTGGGAGTCGTTGATCAAGGTCAACGACTCCAGGGGCAGGCCAGTCACCGCCAGCATGTGCGACGTCAATTCGGACGGGGTCATAGACATACTCGACTTGCTTGACCTGTTCATCCACTACACGAAATAGGTTGCCTCCTAAGATATAGTAAAAAGCTGTCTCAATAGTGAAATTGAGGCAGCTTTTTGCTTTTTGACTTTGCCGTGAAAAACTTGCCATTTTTATTTTTTTGTGGTATATTATCATCAATTAGGAGGGTGCATATATGATACAGCGCAAACAATACATGAACAAACTCATTAAAATGAAAGATGAAAAGATCATCAGAGCCATCACCGGCATACGCCGCTGCGGAAAGTCCACACTGCTCTTGCTGTTTCAGGATTACTTGAAACAACATGGTGTCGTTGACGATCAGATTATCTCTATTAATTTTGAAGACATGGAACATGAATGCCTGCTGGATTACCGAAAGCTGTACGAATATGTATCGGCACGGCTGACAGAGGGGAAAAGGGCATATGTTTTTTTGGATGAGATACAAAGCGTACCAAGTTTTCAAAAAGCTGTCGATAGCCTGTACATAAAAGACAATGTGGATGTTTATATCACTGGATCCAATGCCCACTTGCTTTCCGGCGACCTGGCGACTTTTCTTTCCGGCAGATACATTGAAGTCAATATGCTGCCTTTGTCCTTCGCAGAGTATCTTGAGCTAAAAGGCGGTGGGGAAAAAAGGGAGATGTTCAGGTCTTACTATTTGAACGGTGGGTTCCCTCAAGCAGCAGCGATTGAAGACGACGAAGTGCGCTCCGATTATATTCGCGGCATTTATAGCACGGTGCTGCTCAAAGACATTGTGGCTAGGAAAAAGATTACCAATGTGGAGCTTTTGGAAAGCGTAACGCGGTTTCTGTTCGACAACGTCGGGAATATCGTCTCCACTAAAAAGATAGCCGACAGCTTGACTTCATTCGGGCGCAATACGACTTCTGTAACTGTTGAAAACTATGCATCTGCTCTCACGGATGCTTTTGTTTTTTATAAAGCGTCGCGATATGACGTCAAGGGCAAACAGCACTTGAAATCACTAGAAAAGTACTATGCTGCGGACATTGGCTTGCGCCACCGTGTGCTTGGCAAAAGGGACAGGGACATCGGACGGGTTCTTGAAAACATCGTTTACCTTGAACTGGTCCGGCGGGGGTATAAAGTCCAAGTCGGCAAAATGGGAGAGAGGGAGATAGATTTTATTGCGACTTCCGGTGATAAAAAGGTATACTATCAGGTTGCAGCGAGTGTGCTTGACCCGGCAACCTTTGCACGTGAATTTGAACCTCTCAGGAGGATAAAGGACCACTATCCCAAATATGTTCTGACAATGGACGATTTGCCTTCCGGCGACAATGGAATACAGCAGTTAAATGTCATTGATTTTCTTTTGAATGAGCAGATCCATTAACCTATATCGTGCTTGATTTCAACCCCAGTATTCGTGAATATGTATGCCTCGCTTTTCCAATTCATTAAAAACCTCTTCCGGCGAAAAAGCGTCTTCAGGGATGAGTACACCATGTTTTTCAACTCTTCCTTTTGCAAGCAGCACTGCGGCGATGGCCAGTGGGATTCCGACGTTCCTCGTATATGCCCTGAGCCCAGCCCAACCTGGCACGCTGCCGTCCGACGCAGGGTGAGTGTGGGTGAGAACCCCTTTTTTCTTTTTCCCGCCTGCATGTCCGGTCACTTTCACATGCAGTGCGTAACCATACAGCTCCGTCGTCTTGCCCTGTTCACAGTTTTGCAAGTAGTCGCCGATGAGTGACATGAGCCCTGCTTCGTGACCGTCGACTTTAACGGTGGGGTTCGTCAAAATGCCGTATTCGGAAAGCCCTTTTATCAGAGCCATGTTCTTTGCCGGCCATGTTCCGCGGACTTCAATAAGCTTGACGTTCTTGCTTTTCAGTGCTTGTGACAATGTAATGGTTTCAGAATGGGGGATTATATACTGGACGGTTTCGCCGTAGGGCTCAGGGAGCATTATTTTCTTCGGTCTTGCGAAGGGTGGGACCTGAACCATTTTGCCGTCTTCAAATACGACTCGGCTTGGGAGCGAAGGGTCGTATTCAAAGACTGTCGTTTCGGTTATCGATGGGGAAAAGGCAATTGGCCGGAACGCACCGTGGGAAACAAACACTTTGTCCACTTCGTCCAGCTGGCGGGCAGCTTTCATCGCCATCATCTGTGTTACGCCGGGTGTCATGCCAAAACCTGGGATGCAGCTTTTCCCCGCTTCTTTAAATATGTGATCCCATTGCCCCTCCTCCCCGAAACCGTTGAGGTTTACGCCGTGGCACCCAGCCTTGGCGATGCATTCAGTAGAATAGCCGTTCAGCGAGATCTGAGAGCCGTCCATCACCACGTCGTAACCTTTCATTTTGGAAGCCGTCTCGGAAACGTTCTTCACATCCACCTGAGTAACGTCCACCCTGCTGTCGCATAGCCATTCTTTCACAGCGAGAGCTTCATCGTAGTTATAGTCGCCAATAGTTATCCGCTCAAAATCAGAATGCTCTACAAGATCATAGACGGATTCGCGGCAAATGCGCCCCGCCCCACCCAAACAAAACACTTTCATAGCCTTTTCTCCTTAATTATTTTAATCGCTGCTTCATATAAAATCCGCACCAGCACATTAATTGCCAATATCAGCAGGCTCATGGCTGCAGCCTGCCCGAAGTTTCCCGCTTCCTCCATATGGATTATTGCTACTGCGGCGATCTTGAATTTTGCATTGTACAGGAACACTACTGCTGATACAGTAACCATGGCATTAACGAACAAGTACATGAAGATTTCCAAAATTGCCGGAAGCGAGAGGGGTACGCTAACTCGAAGAAATGTTTTCCACTGGGGCACGTTCATGCTGCTCGCCACGCTTTCATATTCCTTGTCCAGCTTTTTTAGACATCCGCTCGCCGTGAAGAACGGTACGGAAAAATAATGCAAAATGTTTGACACTACAAGAATGGCAATGGTTCCATAGATGAAATTTAGGGGGTTGCCCCTGTCGTTGAAAAAGAAGATGAAGGAAATCCCGATCACCATGCCTGGCAGCGCAAGCGGAAGCACAGACAGCAGTTTGCCGTATTTCCGCAACGCGCCAAATCCGTTGATTTTCTCCATCATATAAGCGTAAACGAATACGAAAGCTGTGCCAAATGCCGCTGACAGAAAAGCCATCTTCAGTGAATTGAAATAGCTGTCGACGCCGCCGGCCGACCTGTTGAACAAGAAGTTTTTCAGCGTTAACGACAAATTGTACGGATAGTGCTCGCTTAGCCCACCGACGAACAGCATAGCGATCAAAAACAAAAAGAACGCTGTGACGAGTGAGCAGAGGCAGAAGAAAAAAGCGTCGCGCTTAATGCTTTTTGCAATCATCAGTTTGGTTGCCTTGGCGCTTATCGTCCCGGAATTCTTGCTGGAAACAAGGCGGTCTACAGTAAAGGAAGCAAGCGCGGGTATGAGCAGCAGCGTACCAACCACCGCGCCCATGTTGAAGTTGAATTGCCCAGCCACCTGCTTGTAAATGTCGGTGGCGAGCACGTTGAAGCTTCCGCCAATGACCTTGGGTGCGCCAAAATCGGTGAATGCCAACGTAAAGCAGACGAAAAATGCATTGATGATCGTATATTTTATTTCCGGCAGCGTGATCCGCGTCAGTTTTTCCAGCGGCGACGCACCCATGGAATCCGCAGCTTCGTACAGCCGTCCGTCAGCAAACTCAAGTGCCACGAAAAACATCAGGAACGCTTGGGGAAAGGTAAAGATGGCCTCCGAAATGATTATTCCCAGCCTGCCATACAATTCAAACGGGAACAGGCCGGCACGGGTCAGCACCCCTTGCCTGCCGAACATGTAAACCAGCCCCAGCGCATGGACGACAGTGGGTATGAAAATCGGGATCATCGCAGTGTATTTAAAGAAGGTTTTCCATCTGATCCTTGTTCGTGCAAGGGCAAAAGCGTAAAGAAAACCTAAAACCCCACTGAACAGCGTCGACCACAGCGCGATATCTAAGGTATTCTTTATTGATGCGCTGAGCGAAGGCGTACTGAAATATTTCGAGTAATTGTCAAAACCTGCAAACTCTCCAGCGTTGTTCAAAAACGCTTTGGAAAAAAGCGAAAAAAGCGGAAACACCAAGATGACCGTGAAAGCGAGCAAAACGGCCACTAACACTACGAACTGCCAAAAACGAAATCTAGAAAACCAACGCCTAATACTGCTGTTCATCAATTATACCGCCGTATTCGCATAATTTATCAGGTTCTCTTGTGGCATTTTCAAAAAGACAGTCCCGTTCTCATTCAAACGCATTTCAGAGGCCGCTTCCGAAGAAATGTCCATGCAAACCTCTGACATGTCAGGCAGCGTACCGTGAACTCGCGTCATCGGCCCTTTGAATTCCAAAGCTTTGACGTGTGCCGCAAAATCATAATGGCTTTTGCGGTTTGTTATCACTATGTTTTCAGGACGGATAGCGCAGGTTTGCCCATCATGCTGATAAAAATTCATCGTACCTATAAAATTTGCAACAAACGGGTTTGTCGGATGATTGTATATCTCCCTCGGAGTGCCGATTTGCTCCACTACGGCATTGTTCATGACGACGATGCGGTCAGCCATTGTCAGAGCTTCTTCCTGGTCGTGGGTGACCATCACAGTGGTGATTCCTAGGCTCCGCTGAATGGCGCGTATCTCGCCGCGAAGTTTTTGCCGCACTTTGGCATCCAAAGCAGACAGTGGCTCGTCCAGCAGCAGAAACGATGGGGAAAGCGCGACCGCTCGCGCTAAAGCCGTCCGCTGTTGCATGCCGCCTGAGAGTTGGCGAGGGAATTTGTCTTTGTGTTCGAACAAATCGACGAGGCGCAATGCCTCGCAGGCTTTTGTGTGCATGTCGCTTTTTGCCATCCACTTTTTTTGCCGCAAGCCAAACAGGACATTTCCGATGACTGTCATGTTCGGGAACAGGGCGTATGATTGAAAAACAATCCCAAAATTGCGCTTCGCCGCCGGCAAAAAGGTTGCATCAACCCCATCGATGAAAATCTGGCCGCTGTTCGCTGTTTCAAGGCCTGCTATGATACGCAGAAGGGTTGTCTTTCCGCAGCCGGACGGCCCCAAAATGCACACCAGCTCGCCTTTTTCTATTTCGACGCTTATGTCGCTAAGCGCAATCTGCTTGTCAAATTTCTTCACAATGTTTATTATTTCTAGAAAAGGCATCGCCGATCCTCCTTAATTGAAACTGGCGCGGCCGATTTCCGAACGCGCCAACTTCGGGTGGTACAGGTTTTATTTCTGAGGAGCAGATTTGCCATCGAATTTTTCTGTCCAATCATACAAGACGCTCTCGCGGTTCGATGCAACCCATACCAAATCGTTGTCGATAAGCTGGTCGACCGGGTCGCTACTGAAGCCGTCGTATTTGCCGCCCTTGCCGTTTGCAAGGATTGGATAGTTAGCTTTGTACAGATTCATTGCCTCGTCAGAGATTGCCCAGTCAAGGAAAACCTTCGCAGCAGGGTCAATGCTGTCCTTCTTCAATAGAGCGTTTGCCTCAAGATCCCAACCGGAACCTTCGGAGGGGAACACCACCACCACTGGATTGCCGTCACGAACCTGCTTGATCCCGGCATAGCCAAAGCTTACGCCTATGACGCACTCTCCGGCACCTGCCATCTTTGCAGGCTTTGAACCCGAATGTACGTACTGGTCGATGTTTTCATGCAGCTGTGTCAGGAAATCCCATCCTGTGCCGGTGCCCTTGCCCTTCAATTGAAGCAAGCCGGTCACTGTTAGCAGCCCTGTTCCGGACGAAGACGGGTTTGACATGACTACATGGCCCTTCAACTCAGGGCGGAGCAGATCTTCGTAGGAGCTTATGTCGGAAACAGCAAGCCCCAGTTTTTCGAGTTCAACGGTGTTAATGGTGAACGCGGTTTCCCAGACGTCGATGCCCACCCAAGTGGGTACAGGCTTGCTTGATTTGAACTGTGCCAAAATGTTTCCTACGCCTTCCGGGGCATAGGGTTCAAGCATGTTCTGATCGTCAAGGACCAGCAGGGACGATGCGGCGGTGCCCCACACGACATCGGCAACGGGGTTGCTTTTTTCAGCCAGCAGCTTGGCTGTAACCACGCCTGTTGATTCGCGGTAAATATTGACTTTGATGCCGGGATGCTTTGCGTTGAACACCTCGAGGTACTCTTCAACTTGCTCGTCTTCCAATGCGGTGTAGACAGTGATTTCTCCACTGGCTACGCCTTCAGTTTCGTTGGCTTCGGCCGCTCTGGATTCAGTTTCGCTGCCGCCGTTTTCAACAGTGGGGCTAGTGGTGCCGCTGCATGATGCAACAAATACAGCGACCGTCGCGATCATGAGAACTGCAATAAAAATAACAATGTTTTTTTTCATTTTTCCTACCTCCATCAATTTGACAAGCTCATTCTATAGACAGCTTGTAAAATCCAATGGTCGTTCAATGTAAAATTCATGTAAAGCATATCAGGGAGCACAAAAAAACCGGCGGAGTTGTCAACCTTGCCGGTTTGCATAGAATCAAGCTCAGGCGAGCAGCCCACCCAAGATGCAGTCCAACATGGCCTCCTCTTTTTTAAGGGCTTCAATTCCAGAAAACCCTCCGTCACCAGGGCAGAGCATGCCTTCGTTGACAAGGCTCAGGTAGAAGCTGACGCACCCCATGAAGCAAGCGGCAGCCATTAGGGGGTCAACCTCCCTGAACTCGCCGGATGCGATCCCCTGCCGTACAACGTTGTGGACGGCTTGGAACTGGTTGAAGATTATTGTATGGACGGCGTTTAGGATTTCAGTTGAGATTTCAGCGTTGTTGTTTGTGAATTCGTTCTTGAAATCGTTCACGTTCGTCTTGTATTTCGCTGTGGTTTCAATTTCGCTATGGAAATAACGGGCAAGTTTCTGGCGGCAGCTCGGGGTTTTATCCATGGATTCGCAAACTTTTTCGTAGTCCTGCCTGACCCTAGTGATGATGAGCTCAAGGACAAGGGCTTCCTTGCTGTCGAAGTATTCGTAAAGGGTCCCTTTCCCAATCCCGGCACTGTTCGCTATGTCTATGATTTTGGTGTTTGCAAAACCTTTTTCAAGGATCAGCTTGAATGCAGTGTCTAGGATCAGTTCGCGTTTCCGTGCTCTCCTGTCAGACATTTTGGGCATCCTCCTTGAGCCATTTCGCTTCAAGAGCAGCCACCCGCTCGTGTTTCCGATCTTTCTTTTGAAGCCTCTTGGTCTTGCCGTCGTCGATAATCGAGTACAGCACAGGCACGAACACGAGGGTGACGACAGTGGAAGTGAGAAGCCCGCCGATTATGGCAATCCCCATGGGCGCCAGCATCTCGGTCCCTTCGCCAAGGCCCAGTGATATCGGTATCATGCCCACGATAGTTGTCATCATCGTCATAAGGATTGGCCGCAGCCTTACTTTCCCCGCCTGCACCAAGGCCTCATCCCTCCCCATCAACTTTTTATTTTGGGTAATGAATTCCACGAGAAGGATGGCGTTGTTGACCACGATGCCCACAAGCATGATAAGGCCAAGGAAAGAGGTCATTGAAAGCTTGGTGTCAGTAATGAACAAGGCTAGGAACGCGCCTGACATGGCAAATGGGATCGAAGTCGCTACGATGAACGGCAGCACCAGAGATTCGAACTGGGCGGCGAGAAGCAGGTACACAAGCGCCACGGAAATAAGCAGTGCCTTGAAGAGGCTGCTGAAAGCGTTCATCATTTCCTCCTGCATGCCCATCGTTTCAAAATAGTAGCCGTCAGGGAAGTTGTAATTGTTCGCGAGTGACGTTATGCTGGCTGCCGACGCTGCCAAGTCGCTGCTGTCAAAACTGATGTCCACGGTGACGAAGCGCTGCTGGTTCAAGCGGCTTATCATGTCTGGGGAGTTGCCGTATTCAAACGCGGCAATCTGCCCTACGGGTACCGAAACCCCTGCCCCGCCTGTGATCATGATTTGCTTCATGTTGTCTACGGATTGCTTGTAGGTTTCGGGCAGGGACAAGGTAACGTCAATCTCGTTCCCGGCGATCTTTAGAGTAGTGGCAGTAGTGCCTGACAAGGCTGAGGACAAACCGTTGGCCAGCTGGTAAGCGGTGATGCCGTAGTAGGCGGCAGTGTTCCTGTCTATCACGACCCGTATCTCCGGGTTGCCTTCCGTTATGTCGACGACGGCTTCTGTTACATCCGGGTGCTCCGCTATTTCATCCCTGAGCTCAAATGCAATCTTTTCGAGGGTCTTAAGGTCGGGGCCTTTGACCATCACTGACATGTCAACACTGCCCAGCATCATGCCCATGCTTGAGCTGGCATTCACTGAAATGTCCGCGCCGGTCATGCGGAGTGTTTTTTCCTTGACTTCGTCCACTATGTCAGCCGTGCTTCTGTCCCTTTCGGCCATGGGCACTAGGGAGACGTTGAGCGACGAAGAGTTGCCGCCCACAGACATCAGGTTCATTCCGCCTCCAATGTTGAGCGTACAGTGGGTGGTTTCGGGGATTGCAAGTACATACTCTTCAATTTCGGTCAGAAACGCGTCTTTTTCGCTAAGGGGCGTGCCATAAGGCATGTCTACGCTGACTGTGAAGGAGGCTTCGTCCGTAGCTGGAAGGAGTTCGGTCCCCACGACGCTGACAAGGCCTACGGAAGCGAGGAATATCAATATGCACGTAGCGACGACCCGCTTCCTCATCTTCAGTACGGGCCTCATCATCGATTCGTATTTTATCGTAAGGAATTCAATGAACTGTGAAAACCTTTGTATCACCCTGAATTTGTACCTCCGCGACCCGAACCTCACGTAGTCGAGGGAAATGCCGCTTGAAAGGAGTTTTGAACAGAGCATTGGGACCGCCGAAAGCGACACGACCAGCGAAACAAGCAACGCAATGACTATCGTAAAGCAGAAGTCGGAAAACATCAGGGCGGCAATGCCCGAACTCATGGCTATAGGCAAAAACACCAAGACCGTTGTAAGAGTCGATGCGGCTACAGCCAAGAATATTTCACGGCTTCCCCGCCTTGCTGCTTCGTAAGGGTCATCGACGAACTGCCTCGTCCTGAAAATGTTTTCAAGGACCACGATGGAGTCGTCCACCAGCATCCCTACGGCGAGGGCGAGGGCGCAGAGGGTCACTAGGTTTAATGTGATGCCCCGCAAGTCCATGAGGGCGAAAGTGGCCAAAAGCGACACAGGTATCGATATGGCTATCACCAGTGTCGTCCTGAAGTTCCGCAGGAACAGGAAGACCACCAGCATGGCTAAAAGCCCACCTAAAATAGCGGCGCGGGCAACTGAATTCAGGGAGTTCTGGATATAGTCGGCTTGGTCGAACCCAACGCTGAAATGTATGTCGGGGAACGTTTCGTGCAGGGAGCCTATGACCTTGTTGATGCTTTTTGACACTTCGATGGTGTTGGCGTCGGACTGTTTCGTGATCATTATGCCAATAGCAGTCCTGCCGTCGATTCTCGTGATGCTGTCAGTGTCCGCGTAACCCTGCGTTACGGTGGCTATGTCTGCAAGCCTTACGATGCTGCGGTCCATGAGCGCCACAGGGAGGTCTTTGATGTCGTCGACGGATTTGAATTCGCCGATGGTGCGCACTATCACCTCGGTGGAGCCCTTGGTGACGTCTCCGCTGGGGAGGTTTATGTTCTCCGCCGCGAGTATCTGGGAAATCTGAGCTAGGTTTATGCCGTAACCAGTTAGCTTTTCCGGGTTGAATGCCAGCGTTATTTCTTCGCTGACGCTTCCGGTGACCCTCACTGAAGCGACGCCTTTTGTGCGCTCGAAATAGGTGAGGACGTTGTTTTCGATTTCATTGTTCAGCTGGTGCATGGGCATGTCGCCGGACGCGTAGACCTGCATGATGGGCATGGCGTTCATGTCCATCTTTATCACCATGGGATCCCCGGCGTCCTTGGGCAGTGCCCGGGTGACGAGGGCGATCCTCTCCCGCATGTTCAGCGTGGCGAAGTTCATGTCTGTGTCCATCCGGAACTCGATCATGACGATTGATTGCCCCTGCATTGTGACCGAATATATCTGATCCATGTTTTCGACGGAGGCGAGCACCCTTTCCAAGGGCTTCGTGACTAGGTTTTCGACTTCTTCAGGGGATGCGTTGGGGTACGAGGTCAGGACTATGGCAGCGGGGTACTGTATCCTCGGGAACAGGTCTTGGGGTATTCCGATCAAGGATGAGATGCCGACGACTGCCACCATCAGGGTAAGCATCGCAGTGGCGACAGGGCGCCTTATTGCTAGGTTTGAAAACATGGATGCGCCTCCTTACTCGACAATGTTCACAGCGACGCCTTCTTTGACGTACTGCTGGCCAAGCACCACTATCGTTTCCCCTGGCTCAAGGCCGGAGTTGATTTCCACGAATTCACCGTTGTCGATGCCGATTTCCACTTCCTTGTACACGGGCAAGTTGCCGTCCTCAAGGACCACAACCACAGACCTGCCGGATTTCACTATGACGGCGTCCGAGGGTACGCAGAGGACCATGTCTTTCTCGTCCGATACTATGTTGATTTCCGCAAACATGCCCGCCATCACCTCGCCGTTTTCATTGTCGATTGAAATGCTTATAGGGTATGTAAGGCTGCCGGCAGCAGGGGCGGGGGAGACCGCAGTGATGATCCCCGTGTATGTTTGGTCGCCTAAAGTGGCGATGTGTATGTCGACCGGGTCGCCGGGCTTGAGCTTCGGCGCCAAGTATTCGGATACAGTTGTGTTGATTTTCAGCTCGGACACATCGGCGACCGTGGCAGCCGGGGCGCCTGGCGACGCCAGACCTCCGGCAGTGGCGGACAGCGAGGTCACGTACCCGTCGATTGGCGATTTTACCGTGCAGTTGCTGTAGGCGTTGCTGGCGGCGTTGTACGATTCTTTGGCGGTTACGTATTGGGTCTTAGCCTGCTCGTAGGTCAGAAGGGGCACCGCCCCCTCGCCGTACAGCGCCGACATCCTGTTGTAAGCCGTTTCTGCGCTTGCAAGGCCCTCCTTCGCTTGGTTCAAAGCTGTCGTCATCTGTGCTTTGTCTATTTCAAACAGAACAGTCCCTTTCCTCACTTTGTCACCCATTTGTACGAAAACCCGCGTTATCTCACCTGATGCCAACGGCATGATGACCACTTCTTCGATGGGCTGCACCCTGCCTGAAACCGGCGAGGTGGCAAAAATCGGCATGAGCTCGGCAGATGCAATCTTTACATTTACTGGGACGTCGCTAACTGTCTGCTCAGGTGTTTTGAAATTCATCGATATGCGGTAAGCAAGCAAGGCTAATATAAATAGAATCGCTAGTATGATGAGAATAATTCTTAGGGCGCTGCCGCCTTTTTTATCGGATCTGTTCAATGGGTGTTCCTCCTGTGTGGTGGTTTGTAGTTGGTAGTTGGTAGTTGGTGGTTGGTAGTTTGTAGTTTGTAGTTTGTAGTTTGTAGTTTGTAGTTTGTAGTTTGTGGTTTGTAGTGGGGAGTTGGTAGTTTGTAGTTTGTAGTTTGTAGTTTGTAGTTGGTAGTTTGTAGTTTGTAGTTTGTAGTGGGTAGTGGGTAGTTGGTAGTTGGTAGTTTGTAGTTTGTAGTTGGTGGTTGGTGGTGGTGAGTTTGTGGTTTGTAGTTGGTAGTTGGTGGTTGGTGGTTTGTAGTTGTTTATGCCGCGAAAGCCACTTTAAAGTGAGTGATGGCATGATAGCCTACCTATATATGGCGTGGGTCACCAGCCCACAAGGCGTGTGGCTCCGCCTTTTGGCCCACAATCATGCCAACAGAGGCTCACTGTCAAGTGGACCGTGGAATAAATGACCTGTGGGTCGGGTGCAGCGAAGCCGCCTTTTTCTATATTAATATGAGGTGTGGTGTGTTGTCAACAAAAAAATTGACCCGTGGGTCAGTTTTTTGCAGTGGGAGAGTGGGAGAGGTTCAGGCAATCACTTTGCGTACATCAAGCCAACGATTCGCTTAACTGCGTTTGCTGGCAGGAGGCGCACCAGAAGGGCTAAGAATTTGTATTTCACGCCAATGACATAATATGGTTTGACTCTTTTCTTTATAGCAATGCGGCTTATGAACCTAGCGGCGCATTCCGGTGACATTCCGTTTGTTTCATCCTGCTCCATCTTGCTCACAGAGCGGCTCTCACGGCCTGAGTATATGTTGTCTCCGGCGGAGTTCTTCTTTCTGGCTGAAGTAAAAGCGGTCTTGGTGTCTCCCGGCATCACAGCGCAGACGCTAATACCGAAAGGGGAGAGCTCGCACGCGATGGCCATGGTGTAGGCGTTGACTGCGGCTTTTGACACACTGTACCAGCTTTGGAAAGGGATGGGCGTAAGGGCAGCGAAGGAACTGACGTTGACGATGCGGCCAGCACCGGCATCCCTCATCAAAGGCACAACCGCCTTTGTCGCATTCACGGTTCCGAAGAGATTTACATCAAGGAGGGAGACCGCATCTGCGTTCGCGGTGAACTCAGCGATACCGGATATCCCAAAGCCTGCGTTGTTGACCAATATGTCAAGCCGACCTTCTTTCTCATACACGAAACGCACAGCACGGCACACCTGCTCCTCGTCGGAAACGTCTGCCTGCACATGGGTCACTCCTAGGGTTTTTGTATCCCTACGGCTTATTTCGTAAACACGGCAGCCGGAAGCGTAAAGCTCCTGGGCAGCGCAAAGGCCAATGCCGCTACTCCCTCCGGTCACAAGGGCAACTTTGCTCATGTTGCCATCACATCCTTGACTATGTCCATCGCCTCGTCCAAAATGGCTTCAGTATGGGTAGCCATGTAGCTTGTCCTGAGTAAGCACTCGTTCGGCGCGGAAGCAGGAGGCAGCACGGGGTTGACGTAGACGCCTGCGTCAAAGAGTTCTTTTGCTTTTGAAAGAGTATTCATGGCATCGCATGTATGAATAGGCACTATTGGGGTCGCGGATTCGCGTATTGGAATCCCCCTTTTTTTCAAGCCGTCCCTAGCGTATGAGGACAGCGCGGACAGTCTGTCTACGATTTCAGGGTGCTTACGCAGGTACTTTAGTGCAGCAAGGGCCGAGGCGCAACTTGCCGGCGTTACAGAAGCGGAAAAAATAAAAGGCCTCGAAACATGTCTGACGTAGTCTGCAATGTCGGCGTTCACGGCTACGTAACCACCGAGGCTCGCAAGGGATTTGGAGAAAGTGCCCATTTTGATGTCAACTTTACTCTCAAGTCCAAAATGGCTGGCGGTGCCGCGCCCGCCGTCTCCGAGCACTCCGAGGCCGTGGGCGTCGTCAACCATGATGCGCGCACCGTATTTTTCTGCAAGAGCCGTAATCCTTGGCAGATCGGCGATGTCGCCGCTCATGCTGAAGACGCCGTCTGTTACTATCAGCTTCCCTGCGCTGTCAGGTATCTTTTTCAATGTGTTTTCAAGGTCGTCCATGTCGCTGTGCCTGTAGCGCAGCATTTTGCCGTAGCTCAGCTTACATCCGTCATAAATGCTCGCGTGGTTTTCTCGGTCGCATATTACATAATCACCCTGATGCACTATGGCGCTAATGATGCCGAGGTTTGTTTGGAAGCCTGTAGAAAAAGTGACGGCGCTTTCCGTGTGAAGATAATTCGCAAGTTCAGCCTCCAATTCAATATGCAGCTCAAGTGTCCCGTTGAGGAAACGCGAACCGCTGCATCCGGTGCCGTATTTTTCAAGAGCTTTCATCCCGGCTTCGACGACCTCCGGGTTTGAGGTCAGGCCGAGATAGTTGTTGGATCCGAGCATGATGCGCCGACGGCCTTCCATGACAACCTCTGTGCCTGGCATGGACGCCAATGCATGAAAATACGGATATATCCCACAGTCCCTAGTTTCTGCCACTATCTGCGGCGGGTGGCATTTTTCAAAAATATCCATTGTTAAACCTTTCAGGAATTCTCTGTTTTTGCTGTTTAATACATCTATTAGAGATTTTACATCCAGATTAGGGTTTTGTCAATGGTAGTTGGTGGTGGGGAGCGGGGAGTTGGGAGTTTGTAGTTGGTAGTTGGTAGTTGGTAGTTGGTAGTTGGTAGTTTGTAGTTTGTAGTTTGTAGTTTGTAGTTTGTAGTTGGTGGTTTGTAGTTGGTGGTTGGTAGTTGGTAGTTGGTAGTTGGTGGTTGGTGGTTGGTGGTTGGTGGTTGGTAGTTGGTAGTTGGTAGTTTGTAGTGGGGAGTTGGTAGTTGGTGGTTGGAAGTGGGGAGTTTGTAGTTTGTAGTTGGTAGTGGGGAGTTGGTAGTGGGGAGTTGGTAGTGGGTAGTTGGTAGTGGGGAGCGGGGAGTTGGTAGTTGGTAGGTGGTAGGTGCTAGTTGCTAGTTGGGAGTTGCTTGGGATAGTGGTGGGATGGGAGTTTAGGACGGAGGCTCAGCTTCCGAATCAAAGAGTTCAGCATTTTCCCAATTTCGCTGAGCATGTTTTGCGCAGCTTCTGCTTGCTCTTGGGTCAGGTAGTTAAGCCTAATGCAAATCATGAACTGTGTTTCCAATTCCGATTTTGATCCTTTTGCATAATAAAGGAATTTAGCAAAATCTCTTGCAGAAATGCGTTCTTGGCCTTCCGCGATATTTGAAGGTATCGACACTGCTGCCCGTCTCATTTGATCCGACAAGGCGTATTTTTCCTCGCTGGGCAGCGCCTTCACTGTGTTGTACACTTCCTCCACCAAATCCATCGATTTTTGCCATACAATCAAATCCTTGTATTTTCCCATGTCATTTGCTCACTTTCTTCGCCGCAATCCACCACTGGGGTGACGTGCACGAAACCAAGGAGGATTAACTGATAAGTTACTAACATTATGCAAAATAACATCGACAAACCCAAACAAAACAACATTTTGAGGTGCGCAATTGTCAATATGTCATATTTATTATAGCAAATACACAAAAAAGCGCAAGATGATTTTTCGATGCGACGGCGTCCGGCAAAATTAATGGGAGGCAGGGACAAAACTAATGGGAGGCAGGGAGGGCTTGACATTTACGCAGCAATGACGGTAATATTTACTTAGCTTAGTAATGAGGTGAGAGATGTTCACAACGAAAGAAGTCAATAAAATCCTTGATACATTGGAAGAAACCTACCCTGAAGCGGCATGTGCGCTGAACCACGATGAAGTGTTCGAACTTCTGGTTGCGGTGGCCCTTTCGGCGCAAACGACGGACAAAAGCGTGAATGCAGTGACGCCGGGGCTTTTCAAAAAATACCCCGATGCAGAGGCACTGGCGTCGGCAGACGAAAACGAGCTGATTGAAATAATAAGAAAAATAGGGATGTTCAGAACGAAAGCAAGAAACCTGGTCGCCATGTCTCGGGTGCTGGTCAGCGAACATGACGGCAAGGTCCCGGACACTTACGACGAACTGCTCAAGCTTCCCGGTGTGGGGAGAAAGACGGCTAATGTAGTGCTGTCTGTGGGTTTTGGGAAGCAGAGGATCGCTGTGGACACTCATGTTTTCCGCGTCGCCAACAGGATTGGACTCGCAGATGAAAAAGACGTGCTCAGCACTGAATACGCGCTGATGGAAGCTATCCCCGAGGCAAGGTGGTCAAGAACGCACCACAGCTTGATTTTCCACGGCAGGAATTGTTGCTCCGCAAGGAAACCAAAATGCGAGGCCTGCAGTATTGCAGGCATGTGCAAATGGTTGTTGGAACAAAAAACGACAAAATAATTGCTATGAAGCTTAAGCCCCACAACACTTCTTGTATTTTTTCCCGCTCCCGCAGGGGCAGGGGTCATTCCTTTCAGGGGTTTTTTCCTTGATGAAAATTTTGGACCTTTTGTAATCCTTGGCTATTTCCTTGCGTTTCTCTTCGTCAAGCAGCGCATCCCATTCGGGTAGTGTGTACAGGTGCTCCGCTTCTGCGGCATGCATGTTCCAGTAGAGTTTTTCAGTGTCGACGGTTAGGGACAATTCGGTTTCGGTCTCAACGTTTTCAACATCAATGGATTCTTTCAGGCTGGTGGCTATGCCATCGAGGAAGCCCATGAATAAGATTTCGTCAGTATCGTATTTTTCTGCAAGCTGATTGAATGTGCCTGAAACCGTTCTGCTCGGGTTTGCGAGTATGTCGCTGTAAATTTTAATTTCTGCAGCGTCGTACTTTTTCTTGAATTCCACATAAGTTTTTTCAGTCTGCTTGTCAATCTGGTCTTGCCATTTTTCATACAGGGTCATTTTATTCACCTCCAATGGTTTTGCTCGCCCTTGCAATCTGTATTACGTCGCCCAATACGGCACTTGCTGTTGGGAGCGGGCCCGCACCCTTGCCGTAGAACATCAGGTCGCCCACTGCGTTGCCGCTTACGAAAATGGCGTTGAATTCATTGCCTACTCCGGCTAGAGGGTGATCGTTTTTTAAAACCACAGGTTCTACGCCGTATTCAAGCTTACCATCTTTGATTCTTGCTGACGCCAGCAGTTTTATCCGGCAACCACTGGCTTTGGCTTCCTCAATCTGCGCTTTCGTAATTTTGCTGATGCCCTCAGTTGGTATGTCCTCCGGCTTTACGTATTTGCCAAACATCAGAGCCATGAGGATGGTAAGCTTGTTTGCGCTGTCGCTGCCCTCCACGTCCGCTGTGGGATCCGCTTCTGCAAAGCCCTTCGCTTGGGCTGATTTTAGCGCGTCTTCGTATCCAAGGCCGAAGTCGGACATTTGGGTGAGGATGTAATTCGTAGTGCCGTTGACGATGCCCAAAACTTCGTGGAACTCGTTTGCCTGAAGTGCGGTGGTTATTGCGTTTAGAATGGGTATCCCGCCGCCTGTGCTGGCTTCAAACCTGAAAGCTACACCGTTTTCTTCTGAGCATTTGCTTAATTTGTCGAAGCTTGCTGCTATCGCGGCTTTGTTCGCCGTGACAACGTGTTTTTTGTTGTTCATCGCTTCCAGCATGAAATCCGTCGCAGGCTGAATCCCGCCCAGCAGTTCGATGACGATGTCCGTACCGGGGTCTTTCAGGATGCTATCTGGGTCTTGTGTGAATTTCGACGGATCCACAGATATGCCCCTGTCTTTTTCTACGTCTTTTTCAAAGATTTTGTCAATAGATATGTGAGCACCTGCTGCAGATTCAATCTGCCTTCTGTTCATTTCGAGGAGTTTATAGGTGCCTGTGCCTATGTTGCCAAGGCCCATAAGGCCGATTTTGATGGTTTTCATGGCGACTCCTTTCACGGATTTGCGACTTCCTGATAGAAATTATATACCATATGTTCAAACTCCACAAGGGTCAGATTTGCCGAAAAACACCATATTTTTGTCAACCAGAAAAAATATCAACACTTTTTCAACATTTATCTTGACTTTCGGAATTTCACATGATATAGTGAATTCACAAACAAGTATAAATGCAAGAATTTGCGAAATAAATATATATTATCGAATTTCACGAATGGGAGAAAAATGAAATGAAAGAGAAACACATGAACTTTGGAGAGTACATCAAAAAAAAGCGGCTGGCGGACCCGCGCAATTTGACTTTACAAGATATCGCTGCACAATTAGGCATTTCCATATCATACGCCAGTGCAGTTGAGAACCGCACCAAGCACCCCTATGACGGGGAAATGCTCAAACGGCTTGCGGAATTCCTAAACCTTACCGACGAAGACTCTGCGTTGATGTACGATATCGTTGGCAGGGAAACCCATTGCATTCCCTATGACATAGAGGATACCTTTTCTCATGAGAATATTGGCGACTTGGCAAGGTACGCCATCCGGCTGTCGCAAACCGGGGTCATCTTGGAGGAGGACTGGAAGGCTTTCATTAAGCAGATGGAGGAGAGGGGGGAGGGGAGTTTGTAGTGGGGGGAGGTGAGTTGGGAGTTGGTAGTTTGTAGTGGGGAGTTGGTAGTTTGTAGTTTGTAGTTGGTAGTTTGTAGTTGGTAGTTAGTAGTTGGGAGTTTGTAGTTTTGAGTTGGTAGTTGGTAGTTTGTAGTTTTGAGTTGGTAGTTGGGAGTTGGTAGTTGGTAGTTGGGAGTTGGTAGTTTTGAGTTGGTAGTTTGTAGTTGG